>PABW01000080.1 GCA_002699625.1 Acidimicrobiaceae bacterium | reverse complement strand
CCCATGGCCGACACGACCAGCACGACCTGATCGCCGCGCTTCACACAACGGGCGGCGTGGTCGGTGACTTCGCGGATTCGGTCTGGGGTGCCGACGGAGGTCCCGCCGAACTTCTGCACATAGAGCGCCACGGCCACACAGGCTATCGGCGGTACCCGCGCAGGCGACCTGCGACGACGCAGGCGCGCAGCATCACTGGTCGGCGATGGCGCGGCTCTCACGAGCGGCCGCGGCGAAAATCCCCTTGCTCATGAGGCTGAACTCCTCGTTGCGCCGCTGCTGGTAGATCTCGGCACGAGCGCCGTGCGCGGTGGTCGACTCCGGGTCGGCCTGAACGGCAAGCTCCACCACCTGACAGGCAAGCCGAAGGTCGCCGGCGGCGGCAAGCTCTGTCGCCCGGGCCGTGAGGGCGTCGGCACCGCCCGCCAACGCAGCCATCTCCGCAGCGAACACGGATTCTGGAGCCGGCTTGAGGTGGGCCGGGTTCTTGTCCCACCAGCCGCCGTAGAGCCGCCACAGATTGCGGACGACGAACTCGGGCTCGTCGTACACCGGCTGCATCCACGGCTTCACGAGCAGGTCATCGGGCACGGTGACCTGGTGGATGATCGCGTCGAGCGATTCGCCTGCGTTCATCATCGCAAGTGTCTCCTCGGTGAGGAGCTCGAGCGCACTGGCGAGATCGCTGAGCACGGTCGCGACCCGGTCAGCGCCGCGAACGACGAGTCCGTGCGCTGGGAGCAGCCACTCGGCCTCGTAGGTCATCATCTTCCGCAGCGCCTGGGCCCACTCCGACGGGTAGCGCTGGACCTTCTGCGGATTGCCGCAGTTGGGGAACACCCAGGTGACGAGGTCACCGACACACAGCGCCCGGTGGTCGGGCACCCAGGTCCAGAGGTGATCGTCGGTCTCGCCCTTCGCATGGCGCATCTCGAACTCACGACCGCCGATGCTGAGCGTGTGGTTCGACCCGACCTCGAGATCAGGCCACAACACGTCGTCGGGCAAGAACCGCGGCACATCGCCAAGCGCCATGTCCTTCACCCCGCCGACACCGCCGAACTGCCGCATGTTGATGTCGGTGTTGTAGCCGTTCGTGAGTTCGTAGCGACGGAACCGATCGGCGACACAGTGATGCCCGACAACCCGAATCGGCTCATGGCCGCGATCGGCTGCATCGGCCGCCATCGCCCCGCTGCCGCCGACATGGTCGACGTGGCCGTGCGTGTAGATCAAGGTGTGGATGGGATCGTGGGTCCAGCCTCGCAACGCCTCCATCGTGCGGCCGGCGGTGATCTGGCCGGAGGAGTCGAAACACACCAAGCCCTCATCGGTGCGGAACGAGACGATGTTGCTGAACGACTCGACGATCGAAAGATCGTCGTCGAGAACGCTCAGGGTCTGCGTCACGCGGTTGACCTGCTCATCGTGGACACCGGCGTCGATCACGCGACTCGACAGCTCGACGGGATCTTCAGTGACGATGGGGAGCTTCTTCTGGAGCTTGCCGATCATGCGGCGACGGTAGCCGTCGTCGGTCGGATCGAGAATCACCGCCGAACGAAAAGCTCCAGGCTCCGCTCGCCGTCAGCCCGCGGTTCACCCGCCCAGACTCGGTCGATGCCCTCGAGTTCGACGACGGCTTCGGGCCCGACCCAGTCGAACAGCATCACGAGGTACTGATCGTCGACATAGAGACCCGAGCGGCTTGCCTGGTCGAGCGAACGGACGAAGGGCAGCATCGCCCGGAGCCGCATACCCGAATCGCCGAACGCCACGAGACGGCTGCCGAGATCGAGCGTACGTCCACTCGGGGCGTAAGCGACCCGCTGCCACGACGGCTTGTCACCACGACGGCGCAGGCCGGCCTCGCGGATCCGGCGGACGAGTTCTCGACTGTCGACCGCTTCCGCACCGAGTGCGACCGCGCGATGCCGATCGACCTCTTCGACGTCGTAGTGGTCGCCCTGAAAGCCGAGCCGACGCTTGCCAATGCGTTGCGCGAACTCGTGGAGTTCGTCGAACGACTCGTCGCTCACGAGATGGGCCCAACGAGCGCCCTGCCACTTCCACACGGCCGCATCGACGAGCACGGTCATGGCCGCACGGTATCGGCGCATGCCCCGACGGGCGTCTTCGTGCGAGACTGCCACCCGTGTCCGACCCGACCGACGAGGTCCTCCTCCGCATCCCCGCCCGCCCGGGATACGGGCGCATCGTGCGGGTCGGTGGCGCCGCGCTCGGGATGCGGCAAGGACTCTCGTTCGCCGAAATCGACGAACTGCGACTCGCCGTCGACGAAGCGGTGATCCTGCTGCTCGATGGCTCCAACGCCGACGGCGATACCGAGCTCGTCGCGACCTTCCGGTTCGACGACGGCCACCTCGAGGTCGAGATCGCAGCCGACCGAACCGAGGCGTTGCGCGGCGACGCGCTCGCCCGCTTCGACGAGGTGTGTTCGCCGCTGATCGACGCCTACGACCTCGACCCCGATCGAGGCTGGCTACGGCTGCGGAAGGCACCGGCCCCGGTCGACTGACTCAGCGACCGCTCGACCCGAAGCCCTTGTCGCCCCGCTCGCTGTCGTCGAGCGTGTCGACCTCAACGAACGTGACGTGCTCGACCGCCTGCACGACGAGCTGGGCGATGCGCTCACCACGGGTGACCTCGAACGGTTCGGTCGGGTCGTGGTTGATCAGGCACACCTTCAGCTCACCCCGGTAACCGGAGTCGATCAGGCCCGGGGTGTTCAAGACGGTAACCCCATGCTTGAACGCAAGACCGCTCCGTGGCTGGACCAAGCCTGCGTAGCCCTCCGGAAGCGCGATCGCGATGCCGGTGGCGACGAGGGCCCGACCGCCGGCGGGAGCAAGGGTGACGTCCTCTCGGGCGACCAGGTCGATACCGGCGTCACCCGCTCGGGCGTAGGCCGGGAGCGACAGGTCGGGATCGAGGCGGAGGACAGGGAGATCAAGCACGGTGCGAAGCTAGCGGACGCAGCCGTCTACCCTGACACGATGCTCGCCTGGATGGACTTGGAGATGACGGGACTCGAACCCGACCGGCACGTGATCGTCGAGATCGCCACGCTGCTCACCGACGACGATCTCGAGTTGATCGCCGAGGGACCCGACCTGATCGTCCACGCCACGCCAGAGCAGTTGGCGGAGATGGACGACTTCGTCACCAACATGCACACCCGCAGTGGCCTGCTCGACCAGATCACCGCATCGACGATCAGCCTCGAGGAGGCCGGTGCGCAGACGCTCGCCTTCCTGCAGGAGCACATCCCCGAGGCCCGAACCGTGCCGCTGTGCGGCAACTCGATCGGTACCGATCGTCGCTTCCTCGCCGCCCATCTGCCCGAGGTCGAGGAGTTCCTCCACTACCGCTCGATCGACGTCTCCACGCTGAAGGAACTCGCTCGCCGTTGGAACCCTGACGCCCTCAAGACGGCGCCGAAAAAAGCTGGCGGCCACCGTGCTCTCGATGACATCCGCGAGAGCCTCGAAGAGCTGCGCCACTACCGGCAGGCGCTTTTCGTTTCCCGCGACACTTCCTCCTAGCCTGCAGAGCGTGAGCTCCCCCACCTACACGAAGCAGGAACAAGAGCCCGCGTCCGAGAAGGTCACGGAGGCCGCGGATGGCGTCCTGCGGATGCAGCTGCCGATCTCGTTGCCCGGCCTCGGTCACGTCAACTGCTACGCCCTCGTCGACGGTGACGGTGTCGCCCTCGTCGACCCCGGACTCCCCGGCCCCGAGTCGTGGAACGCGCTCATGGCCCGGCTGAAGCAGGCCGAGATTCCGGTCGAGCGAGTGCACACGGTCGTCGTCACCCACTCCCACCCCGACCACTTCGGTGGCAGCGCCCAACTGCGAGAAGTCGCCGGCGCCGACGTCTTGACCCACGAAGCGTTCACCTCGTTCACCGCCGAAGCCAACGACGATCTGGAGCCATTGATCGCAGACCTGACCGAAGCGGAGATCGTCGACCTCTGGAAAGAACGCTTCACGCAATTCGGCGAAACGCCGTGGGGCACCCGCCGAGAGCCGCCACCCGATCACGCGATCATCCGGATGATCCAGGCCGACGCAGGTGGACAGCGGTTCCTGTCGCCGGAGGCCACGATCCGGGTCGCCGACGGCGATCCGTTGCACTTCGCCGGCCGTGAGTGGTTTGCCATGCACACCCCCGGTCATACCATCGACCACCTCTGTCTGTGGGACCCGACCAATGGTGTGCTGCTGTCGGGCGACCATGTCCTGCCGACGATCACTCCCCACATCGCCGGCTCGACCGCCGTCGACGACCCGCTGGCGACCTTCTTTGCTTCGCTCGACCGGGTTGCGGCGCTCGAGGGTCTCACCACCGTGCTGCCGGCTCATGGTCATCCCTTCGAGGACTGCCAGGGCCGCTGCGGCTTCATCAAGGAGCACCACCACGATCGCCTGCAGTTGCTGCGCGATGCAGCGGGGGGCACCGGCGATGCACCCGTGACCGAGTGGATGAAGGTGCTGTTCCGCGAACGCTCGTGGGGCGACATGGCGGCGAGCGAGACGTTCGCTCACCTGGAGCACCTCCGGTTTGCTGGAGAGGCAGTCACCCACCGAGACGACGACGGCCTGCTCTACTTCGAACTCTCCGACGCTGGCTGATCAGCGACTCACAACGGCCGCACCTCAGCCGCACTCCCCGTGCCCTCCTCGGTGGTGAGCCAGGTGCGGAACCCGCTGGCATCGCCCGTCCAGCGGATGGTGGCCGAACCCGGCGGGGTCTCGCCCCCGTGCTCAAGCTGCGCCCGGACCCCTTCGAGCTCCATGCCGGTGCGATGGGCAACCTCCTCGACCGGCGCCCACTGGGCCGCATTGTTGACATGGCCGAGCACGTCGAGATCGACGAACCGGATCGGCCACGCAAGTTCGGACGCATGGTCGGGGGCCTGGATCGGGAGTTGGAGACGGGCCGACACCTTGCGCTCCGTGGCCGGGCCGTAGATGTCGAAGAAATCATCGTTGAGCTTGCGGGGCGCACCCGTCTCGCCATCGACATAGATCCAGATCGTCACCGCCTCGACATGAGCACCCTCGTCGCCCTGGATCTCGGTGCGACGTTCGGCCCACCGTCCTCCATGGCCGCTGCACCAGGTTGCCAACGTGATCTGTTCCTGGAAGACCGGTGCCCGGTGGACGTCGAGCATCGTGCGGCGAACCACCCACGTCATCGGATCGGTCAGCCCGGAGTCGGTGGAATCGTCCCGAGCGACATCCTGCAGGTGGCGCACGGTGGCGTCGAGGCGGCAGCGGCCGGTCGGATCGACCTCGGCGAGTCGAATCCGACGGGTATTCTCGAAAATCCGTCCTGTGGCCGGTTTCGGCGTGATTTCAGCGGCTCCCGGCTCCGGCACGGGGTGGACCGTAGCAATTTCGGGAGATTCCGGTCGTAATTCGGTTGACGATTCGCAAGCGGTCCGCCATCGTTGACCTCGCCGGAACGTCCGGTCGTGCATGGCCTCNCCCAAGGAGCCGTCCCGATGAACCAGATCACGTGCCACGAGCATCACGTCGCCACCATGGCCGACGCATGCGCGCGCGTGNCCGCGCGTTCGTACGNCGGCGCCTGGCTCGGTTCCTTCCTCTTCGTGACGAAGCCGTATGCCGACCAGCGGCCCACCGGAGCACCCCCTGGCTGATCCCAGCCACCCACAACAGGGGAAACGCACCGAGGCCGCCAGCAACCTGGCGGTCTTTCTGCTTTTCGNCCCCCGTTNCNCCGACCAACCCACCACCACCCAACNANCACCATCCACGTCAAGAGAGGAGACGAGGTCATGCAAACCCTCGTCGACACCAACATTCACACCACCATCAGCGTCGNGGACCTCCCCNGGGAGGACATNGCGGCGTGCCGTGCCGTGCCNAACGCTGCGGATCTCTTCTTCAGCGAGGACATCGGCGATATCGCCGCAGCCAANCGNGTGTGCGCCGACTGTTCGGTGNTGGCCGAGTGCCTCGAAGGGGCGCTCGACCGACGCGAGNTGTTCGGCGTGTGGGGTGGGCAACTCTTCATCAACGGCAAGATGCTGACGGTGAAGCGCCGNCGGGGNCGACCCCCGAAGGTCGCCCGTCCNGAGGACCAGATGCCGGTCGTNCCGATNCCGGTGCATCTGCAGGNCACCGCCCAGAAGCGGTCCGCCTGAGTCCCTCCCAAACCCNGTGGCGGGGTCGTCCCCCGGACCCCGCCNCCCCACGATCCCCCCACCNCCCGCCCCGGCGTCCCCCACGGCCCGGGTGACGTCGATCGAGCTCCGGCCGTAGCCGGGACGGGCGGTGNGNCCGGGAACGAAGATGGCGACACTCGGCANCCGATGCCGGGTGTCGCCATCTCGTCGTTTTNGCCGTGNNGGGGGCACNNTCNCCTCNACGCCCTCGCTCATGGTGANGCCCGCTAGCGTTTTCCGCGGAGCNTNCCGTGTCTGATNCCCCCNCCTTTCGTCCGATCCGTCNCCNCGTCATCCTTGGCGTCGTCGGCNTGANGNNNCTCNTGNGNGCCTGNGGNGANGNCGACGANGTCGCCCGGCTCACCAANGANCCNATACCGCTCGAAGACCTCCANAACNNCGACGCGATCGGATCCGNNGTCNACATCGACTTCACNACCTTCGACGGATCCACNTCGAACTTCGCCNCCTACGCCGGNACGCCACTGGTCGTGAATTTCTTCTCTCGCACCTGNGCGCCATGCGTGACNGAAATGCCNGAGTTCGAGGCNGTCTTCCAGGCNTTCGACGGNGCCGTCGCCTTTGTCGGGATCTCCACCGACGCCCGNTTCGACGACGCCGAACTGATCGTCGAGCAAACCGGCGTCACCTACGACCTCGGCTGGGANCCGAACGCCGACGTGTTCGAACGGTTCGGCGGNTTCGCCATGCCGACCACCGTNTTCGTCGACGCCGNNGGNGTGGTTCGTGANACCTGGTCGGGTGTGCTCACCGCCACCGAGCTNACCGCCAAGATCGAGGACCTCGCCTGATGAGCATCGAAGCGCTGNCNTTNCCGTTCAGTGTCGGCATGTTGGCGGCNTTCAACCCNTGCGGATTCGCNATGTTGCCNACCTANATCGGCTACTTCATCGGCACCGGCGANACCGAACAGCCNACNNGGGTGCGNGCGATCACCCGCGGCCTGTGGGTCGGNTCGATNCTGACACTGGGCTTCGTTNCNGTNTTCGGTGGNCTCGGNATTCTGATCTCGTTGTTCCTGAGCCAGGGCACGGTGGTCGAGTACCTCGGCTATGTCACGGTNGCGCTCGGTGTTGCACTCATCTCGATGGGGATCGCCATGTTCACCGGCAGGCNGNTCATGGTGAACATCCCGAAGNTGAACAAGGGCNCNGACAGTCGCGAGAGCAGNTCGATGTTCCTCTTCGGNGTCTCGTATGCCGTCGTCTCGCTGAGCTGCACGATCGGCTTGTTCNTCTCGGCCGTNTCGAACGCCTTCACGACCGACGGCTTCGTTCAGGGAGTCGGAAGCTTCCTCGCCTACAGCCTCGGTATGGGCACCATCATTCTCTTCCTCACCGTGAGCCTCGCCCAGGCGAAGAACAACGTCGCCACCAACATGCGGCGGCTCCTGCCGTTCATGGGCACGGTCTCCGGCAGCGTTCTCGTCATCGCCGGCATCTACCTGATCGACTACGGCGTCTGGGAGATCCGAATCCAAGATGATCTCGGCGCNCCGAATCTGCTGGTCGACCAGTTCGAGACCTTCCAGGCCGCGGTTTCCAACTGGATCGTCGACGCCACGCCGGAACGCATCGGCGTGCTCACCGTCGTGCTGATCGCCGGGCTCTACCTCCTGGCCTGGTTCGAGGACAACCCTGGNGACCGACTTCGCCANGGGTCGCTNGCNNTCGTNTGGGCGGCGGTCGTGCTCTTCCTCGAGGCCTTCAACNGCTTCGACTTCCTGATCGCCCCGATCGGACGCTTCNTNGCGAACTGGCCNTTCCGCATCGGNAACTGGTTCACCGATCCGCTCCGCGGNGGCGTCCCTCTCGAGGTGNTNTTCGTNNCCNTGGTCGCCCTGTGGGCATACCGCAAAGCCGACAACTACCGTCGCANNCGTGCTGCGGTCACTGCTGGAGCGTCCTGAGGTCACCGAGATCTGCGAGCTGCGNGGCTCGTTNGGNCTCATGGCGTTCCACGGCGGAAACCTCGAACGCACCACCGACATCATCGCNGCCGAGGTCGCCGANCGAACCGGATCGTCCTACTACGGCGTGATCCAGGCCGCTCCGTTCCGACAGCACATTCCCAGCACCAAGTTTGACCCGACCGAGAGCGATGCGCTCGCCGCGTTCGTTGGGCACGTTGACACGGTCATCGCCGTGCACGGCTACGGCCGCGACGACCACTTCTGGGACGTGCTGCTCGGCGGGCGCAACCGAGAACTCGCGACACATCTGGCCGGTCACCTTCGCGCCGATCTCGACGGGCGGTTCGGCGTGCTCGACGTCGTCGATGAGATCCCCGGTGGCCTTCGAGGTCAGCACGCACGCAATCCAGTAAACCTTCCGATCAACGCTGGCGTGCAGATAGAACTGCCCCCGACCATTCGGTGGAACAAGGAAGCGATGAACTGGAGCGACCACGAGGGCACGCCTCGTGCGCCCCAGGTCGACGCGTTGATCGAGACGTTGGTCGTCGCCGTCGAAACCTGGCAGGACTGATCAGGGCGACTGGCGCTCGATCACCCAGTCGTCACCCTCGAGTCGGTAGCGAATGCGGTCGTGAAGGCGGCTCGGGCGTCCCTGCCAGAACTCGATCTGGTGAGGACGGACGAGATACCCGCCCCAGTGCGGTGGACGCGGAACCTCGTTGGGGAATCGTGCCGAGAACTCGCGCACCGCAGCGTCGAGCGTCTCTCGGGACGAGATCACCGACGACTGCTCGCTCGCCCAGGCGCCGAGCTGGCTGCCGCGTGGGCGGCCCACAAAGTACGCGTCCGACTCGGCCTCGGGGACGTGTTCGGCCGAGCCGATGATGTGGACCTGACGCTCGAGGTCGTGCCAGACGAAGCTCATCGCCGCACGGTTGGTCGCCTCGAGGGCCTTGCCCTTCGTGGAGGTCCGATTCGTGTAGAAGACGAAGCCTCGCTCGTCGATACCGCGCAGGAGCACGGCGCGGCTCGACGGCCAGCCGGAAGCGTCGACCGTGCTCACGACCACGACCCCGGGATCACGGGGACCGGTGGCCGCCCACTCGTCGAACCAGGTCCGGAACTGCACGATCGGGTCCGCATCGACATCGGAAATGTCGAGGCCAGCTTGTTCGTACTGGTAACGGATCGACTCCAGGTTCATGGCCAGACTCTACGGTGCAGTCATGGATCGAGTCGTACCCGCCGTCCTCGCCGGCGGTGCCACCGGTGCCGCCGGCCGGTGGGCGATCGGTGAGTTCGGCTGGTCGTCCGCGACGACCCTGCTGGTGGTCAACACCATCGGCTGTTTCGTGCTGGGAATCGTCATTGCGGCGCTTCCCGAGCGCGAGCATCCGATCCGCTTGGCCTTGGGGGTCGGTGTGTGCGGTGGCCTCACGACCTTCTCGGGACTCGCCGTCGACCTCGCCATGCGACTCGACGCAGGCGATGTCGGCGAGGCAGCGTCGATGGGCGTGCTCAGCCTCGGGCTCGGCCTGATCGCGTTCCTTGGTGGGCGGGCGGTGTCGGCGTGATCGCCGTGCTGTTCGTCGTCACCGCCGCAGCCGGCACGCTGCTTCGCTGGCAGGCGTCGATGTCCGTACCCATCCGGGCGATCGCGACGTTTGCCGTGAACATCGGCGGCGCGTTCGCGCTGGGGCTGCTCTCCACCGCAAGCGCCGACTCACAGCTCATCGGTGGCGTGGCGGGCATCGGGGCGCTCACGACCTTTTCGACGTTCGTGGCCGAACTCTTTGAGATCCACCAGATCGATCGGGGTTGGGCGTGGCGCTACGGGGCCGCGACCTTCGTGTTCGGCGTGGCCGCAGCCTGGATCGGGTTGACGTTGGCCTAGCGGTTGGCCATCGCCAACATCGCCTCGAGCGACGCTGCACCGACGTTGGCACCACAGCTGACGGCGACAACCCGGGTGCCGGGGTTCGTGTCGGCGAAGCGCGTGGCCCCCGCAAGCGCCACACCGGCAGCCCCCTCGACCAAATGGTGATGATCGTCGACCATCGAAGCGACCGCTTGAGCGATCTCGAGTTCGCTGATGTCGACCCACCTGTCGACGAGCGCGCGACAGATGTCGAACGTGATCGTGTCGTCCTCGAGCCCGCCGGCCGTGCCATCGGAGAACGTCGGCTCGAAGTGCGGGGTGATGATCTCGCCGGCATCGATCGACGCAGCCATCGCCCGATCGTTCGCCGCTGACGCACCAATAACGAGGGTTGCGGGCGACAACGCCTTGATCCATGTCGCGATACCGGAGATGAGTCCACCGCCGCCGACCGACACCACCACGGCATCGGGGGCTGCGCCGTCCTCGAAAATTTCCTTCCCGATCGTTCCCTGCCCGGCAATGATGCGCGGGTCGTTGTACGGGGAAACGTAGGTGATGCCTCGCTCCTCGGCAGCTCGTCGCGCCGCCATCTCGGCACGGCTGGTATCGGTGCCCTCCACGAGCACGATCTCCGCGCCGAGGCGGCGGATCTGCGCGATCTTCGATGGGGCGGCGGCCTCCGGAAGGTAGATCGTGCACGCAAAGCCCCGGCTGGCCGCTGCGGTAGCGACACCGATGCCGTGGTTGCCTGACGACGCGGTGATCACCCCTTCGGCCGCAAGGTCGGGGGACAGCGAGTGCACCACATTGGCCGAACCTCGAACCTTGAAACTGCCCGTTCGCTGCAGGTGCTCGCACTTGATGGCGATGTCGGCCCCGTGCCGCTCCGACAGCGGGTCCGAGGTCAGCAGTGGGGTGCGTAGGACGTGCGGCTCGATGCGGTTCGCCGCTTCGTCGATGGTCGTGGGATCGATCACGATGGCCCTCCGGTCATCACGAGTTGGGCCATGGCGGCGTCCTGGATGCCGAGACCACAATGGTCAGAGACGCTGATCTGTTCGTCCGAGGTGCGGCCCGGCGAACGGCCGGTCAAAACATCGCCGAGGTCGACCGCCCGTTCGGCAGCCTCGGCGAGATGGGCGAGTTCGCCGACACGGCCGGCGATCGACACATCGTCGGCGACGAGCAGGTCGGCACCGAGAAGCACATCATCGGCCAGCTCCCGTTTGCCGAGGAGGTCGGATCCCATGGCGATGACGTGGGTGCCGGGCGAGAGCATCTCGAACGTGACCAGCGGTTCACGACTCGGTGTGCAGCAGATCACGATGTCCGTGCTGCGCACGGCCTCGACGACCGTGTCGGCGGCGACGGCGTCATGCTCCGCGGCGAACCTCTCTCGGGTCTCCGAACTGCGGCTCCAGACGGTGACCGACTCAATGCCAAGGGCCTCGCGCAGCGCGGCAACCTGGAACGCAGCCTGAAAGCCGCCGCCGAGAATCGTCAACGTGCGGGAGCCGGGCCGAGCGAGTGCCCGAGCACTCACCGCAGAAGCTGCAGCGGTTCGGATCTCCGTGAGCCAGCCACCATCGTCGAGAATCGCAGCCGGCGCACCGGTGGCAGCGTCGAGGACCGCCGTGAAGCCGGAGTTGCCGCCTTCAGGGAACGCACCTGCGGCGGCTTTGAAGGCGAGATACGGTCCGCCGAGATGGGCTCCCTTCACGTGGAGTTCGCCTCCGTTGGCGAGATGCATGGCGAACTCGTCGGGGGCCACGACATCACCGTCGGCCAGGGCGCAGAACGCATCGTGCACAGCTCCTCGCGCAGCAGCGAGGCTCACTCGGGAGCGAACGGTGTCGGCGTCAAGGACCTTCATCAGCCCAGTATGTCGCTCACGCCCGCTGCACCGCAGCCCAGAGACCCGAGCCGGCGCGACCGGCTGTCGCGGTCCACGAACCCGGTAGTGCATCGACAACCGCTTCTGGACTCAGGTGGATCGGGGTCTCGTGCCCGAGTGTGTTGATCCACAGCAGGCCACCACCCGGGCGCACGACCCGATCGACCTCCGCCGGGAAGAGCAACATGTTCACCAGGACAAGGAGATCGGCTACATCGTCGGAAAAGGGCAGCATCGAGGCGTCGGCCTGCACCTTCGGAACGAGGTCGGGCTGATGGCGCAGCATCTCCATCGACAGATCGAGAGCGATGACGTCGTCGAAGCGCTCGATGAGATGCCCGGTGCCGAGGCCGGTACCCGAGCCGAGTTCGATCACCGTGTCGCCTGCGAGCCCGCCACGATCGAGCGCGTCGAGGATCGAGGCCTCACGCTCCGGAGTGGCGCGACTCGACCAGTCGGCGGCCATACCGTCGAAAAGTTCTCGAACCTTCTCGCGACGCGAGGAATCCCACGCCGCATCGAAGGCGACCGTCTCGGTCACCTTGCGCATCGGCGACGCCGAACCGAAGACGGGGAGGTCGGTGACCGTGCCCTCCGCATCGGGGAGCCAGGTCACCGCTCCCCGCATCAGGCCGGAACCGGAATCTCGGTGACGCCACCCATGTACGGCTGCAGTGCCTCAGGGATCTTCACCGAGCCATCGGGTTGCCGGTAGGTCTCGACGATGCCGGCCCAGACCCGCGGCAC
>PABW01000079.1 GCA_002699625.1 Acidimicrobiaceae bacterium | reverse complement strand
CTCGACCGTGGTGGGAACCGGCTGTCCGAGTGGGCGATAGAACGCCTCTGCGCTCTTCTGGAGCTCGGCGTGGGGCCACATGACGGCTTTGGGATTGCCGGTCGTGCCGCCGGTGTACAGGAACCAGAGGTCATCACCGGACCGCTCGATTCGGGGTGCCGGCTCGTGGGAGGCAAGGAGATCGTCGTAGTGGACAGCGCCGTCGAGCAGCTCGCCGCCCCCGACCTGGATCATCAACTGGAGATCTGGGCACCGGTCGCGGACCTCCGCCACACGGTCGGCGAGCGTGACGTCGAAGAAGAGCGCCTTCGCGTCGGCGTTGGTGAGCAGATATGCCAGTTCGTCGGCCAGGTAGCGATAGTTGACGTTGCACGGCACGGCGCGCTGCTTGAACGCTGCGAATTGCGCTTCTTCGTACTCGAACCCGTTGAAGAGGTAGAGCCCAACCTTGTCGTCGTGACCAACCCCGGCAGCGTCGATCGCGGCCGCAACCCGGGCGCTGCGATCCTCGAACTCCCTCCAGGAGTGCGACTCGAAGCCGTGCGCAACCGCGACGGCGTCGGGCACGGCGTCGGCAACCCCTTCCCAGATACTGGCGAAATTCGGCACTCGCGTCCCCCTGTTTCCGGCCCGGAGCATACGCTGGTGTACAAATGTCCCCCGAACCCGGTTCCCTCAACCCCCAGCAGCGCCGGCGCGACCTCGAACGCATGTCCGAGGGCGAACTCGACGTGCTGGTCATCGGCGGCGGTGTCACCGGCGTCGGCTGCGCCCTCGATGCCGCGACCCGCGGCCTCTCCGTCGGTCTTGTCGAGCAGCGCGACCTCGCCTCCGGCACCTCCAGTCGTTCCTCGAAACTCATGCATGGCGGTCTGCGCTACCTCGAGCAGATGGACTTCGCGCTGGTTCACGAGGCGCTCCAAGAACGCGGTTTGCACACCACCTCGATCGCGCCGCACCTCGTGCGCCCGATCTCCTTCCTCATCCCGCTCCGAGGTCGAATCTGGCAGCGGGCCTACTACGGCGCCGGTGTGCTCCTCTATGACCTCATGGCGTTCGCCCGTGGCAAGAAGTTTCCCCGTCATCGCCACCTGAGCCGCAAGAAGGCACTCGAGTTGGTACCCGGACTCCAGCGATCGAGCCTGATCGGTGGAATCCTCTACTACGACGCCCAGATCGACGATGCCCGACACACGGTGGCCGTCGGCCGGACCGCCGCCCATCATGGTGCGGCGATCGCCACCTCCACCCGGGTCGAGTCCCTCCTCAAGGACGGCAACCGTGTGGTCAGCGCCGTGGTGCGCGATATCGAGGCCGATGAAACCTACGAGATCCGCGCGAAACGCATCATCAATGCCACCGGCGTGTGGATCGACGACATCCAGGACATGGCGGGACCAGCCGGTCTTCGTGTCCATGCCGCCAAGGGCGTCCACATCGTCGTGCCACGAGATCGGATCGAGGGCGACAGTGGCGTCGTCCTGCGCACACCGTCATCGGTCCTCTTCATCATCCCGTGGGGGGACTATTGGCTGCTCGGCACCACCGACACCACGTGGGATCTCGACCGGGCACACCCGGCCGCTTCATCGAAGGACATCGACTACCTGCTCGAGCAGGCAAATGCAGCGCTCCAGACACCTCTCACCCGCACCGATGTCGTTGGCGTCTACGCCGGTCTTCGTCCCCTCATCGCCGGCGAAGGCGACGACACCACCCAGTTCAGCCGTGAGCATGCCGTCGCCCAGCCCACCAACGGGCTGATCTCGATCGCGGGCGGAAAATACACGACCTACCGGGTGATGGCGGCTGACGCCGTCGACGCCGCCGTCGCCGATCTCGACCGGCCCGTCGCAGCCTCCAACACCGACGAGGTCCCGTTGATCGGCGCAAATGCTTGGAGCGACACCTGGGAGCGCGCTGCGCCTCGACTCGCTCGTGAACACGATCTTCCCGAGCACCTGGTCGAACGCCTGCTCTGGCGTCACGGGTCACGGATTCCCGCCGTGCTCAACATCGCCGATGACGAATCCGGTCACGACGAAATCCTTCCCGGTGGGGGTTACCTCGCTGCCGAGGCCATCTACGCCGTCCGGCACGAAGGTGCACTCCATCTGGAGGACGTACTCGCCCGCCGAATGCGTATCTCCATCGAGACGGTGGATCGCGGTACGGAGATCGCGGAGCGGGTCGCCGCCCTCATCGCCCCGGAGCTGGGCTGGAGTGCCGACGACATCGTCGACGAAGTCCAGGCCTGGAACGATCGCGTCGACGCCGAACTCCTCGCCAACGAGGCGGTCGACGACCGAACCGCTGATACCGAGCGTCGGAAGGCGATCGACGGCCGAGGGCTCGTCGAGGCCTAAAACATCGGCCGACGGGCCGAGTCCGGGCCGTACACTGGCAACCATGTCCAGCTCGTTCGGCACGCTTTTCCGTGTCTCCACCTTCGGGGAATCCCACGGCGGCGGCGTCGGTGTCGTCATCGACGGTTGTCCGCCACGCCTGCCGATCGACCTGAGCGAGATCCAATTCGACCTGGATCGTCGCCGTCCCGGCCAGTCGCGACTCGTCACCCAGCGCGACGAAGCCGACCAGGCCGAGATCCTGTCCGGTGTCTTCGAGGGTTACACGACCGGCACGCCGATCGCGATCGTCGTTCGCAACAAGGACCACAACAGCGGCGCCTACAACCACCTTCGCGACATCTACCGCCCTTCCCATGCCGACTTCACCTACGACGCAAAATACGGTTTCCGCAATTGGGCCGGTGGCGGACGCGCCTCAGCCCGCGAGACCATCGGCCGGGTCGCCGCTGCAGCGATCGCCCGGAAGCTCCTGGCGCACGTCGCAGGGATTGAGGTGCTCGGATGGGTCGATCAGGTCGCTGACATCGACGCCTCAGTCGACGGCTCCACCGTCGACCTTGCGCAGGTCGAAGCCGATCCCACCCGCTGCCCCGACCCGGACGCTGCCGCCCGGATGACGGCGGCGATCGAGCAGGCCCGTCGCGACGGCGATTCGCTCGGTGGTGTCGTCAAAGCGGTCGCCCGCAACGTTCCGGCTGGCCTCGGCGAACCGGTCTTCGAGAAGCTCGACGCTGTTCTCGCAGGCGCACTCATGTCGCTTCCGGCGGCGAAGGGTGTCGAGATCGGCAGTGGTTTCGCCGGCACTCGCCTCAGCGGCCTCGCCCACAATGATCCGTTCGTGGCCGGCGACGACGGACGCATCCGTACCACGACCAACAACAGCGGTGGCGTCCAGGGCGGCATCAGCAATGGCGAGGACATCACCGCCCGTATTGCGTTCAAACCCACCGGCACGATCTCCAGCGAACAACAGACCGTGACCCGTGACGGTGAGGACACGACCCTTGCCGCTCGTGGCCGCCATGATCCGTGCGTGTTGCCCCGAGCAGTGCCGATGGTCGAGTCGATGATGTTGCTGACGGTTGCTGATCACTGGCTGCGCCAGCAGGCAACCGACGTTCTGCCTCCGCTCCCCGAGCGCCCCTAGGCGTCAGCCGACAAGCGGCGGTTTTCGGCTTCGTTACTTACTGAGTGAGCGGGAGATCTCAGGCGGCATCGGCGAGACGATACTTCGCCTCGAGCCGCTGGATATCCTTGCGATACAAGAGCTTGATCGCGATGCCGGGATGCGTTTCGAGCAGTCGGCGGACCTTGCGGTTCTTTTTCGTCACGAGAGGCTGACGCAAGGTGGTCAACTCGACATACGTGCCGAAGTCACACAGGTAGAAGTCAGGAGTGAACGCCTCGACGGTGTTGCCCTCTGCGTCGACCTCGAGCACGAACGTGGTCGGCTCATAGTCCCAGCGGATGCCGTAGGCATCGAGAAGGTTGGCGAATTGGCGCTCGGATTCATGGGCGAAATCGGCCATGAACAGGTTTTAGTTTGCGCCGACCGCCCGCTGGGTGATGACCTCGTCGGCGACCTCGGGATAGAGCGACACGATACGAGCGTCGACTTCTTCCTTCACGCCGGCGAGCGGCAAGACGTTGAGCACGCCCTGGCCGTTCTGGAGCAGATCGATGAGCTCTTCGCCCGTGTTGACGAGCACGGAGTTCGAGCCGTCGATCACGAGGTTGGCGCTGGCGACATCTTCACCGAGCTGGTCCCGCATGTAGGTGAACACCTTGCGGACTTGCTCGAGTCGGATACCGGCGTCGAGCAGGCTTTTGATGACCTTGAGTTCGAGGAGATCGCGGTAGGAGTACTGGCGACGGCTCCCGCTGCCCGTTGCCTGTGCGAGCGACGGCTTCACCAGGTCGGTGCGAGCCCAGTAGTCGAGCTGGCGATAGGTGATATCGACAATCTCTGCGGTGCGCTTTCCGCTGAAACCCTGTTCGGCCATGGTGGTGACTCCCTCAATCCCCACCGGCGAGTGTACGCCGGTAACCGACACCGACGAAATTACGTCGATGTGACGAAACGGATCGTACGTCGCACTGTGCGCGAGGTCAACGACCCTTCGCGCGAATCCTCGCGCGGTCCGCGCGAAGATTTGGGCAAGGTGTTCGTCCCGTTCAGTCCTCGAAGTCTTCCGGCGAAATCGTGTCGAGGAACTCTTTGAACTCCTCGACCATCTCTTCGGGCTGATCACCGCTCTCAGGCTCGGCGCCATCGACGAAACCCACCTCGGCGATCACGGCATCGCTGACATAGATCGGGGTGCCGGTGCGCACGGCGAGGGCGAGCCCATCGGATGGCCGGCACGACACGACCGTGGGTGCGCCGTCGGTGATCAGATGGAGTTCGGCGAAGAAGGTCTTGTCGTGCAAGTCGGTGACGACGATGCGATCGACATCGACCGACAACGACTCGAGCATGTCGCGAAGCAGATCGTGCGTCATCGGCCGTGGTGTCGCCACCCCGTCGAGGGCCAAAGCGATCGCCGTCGCTTCGGGCGCCCCGATGAAGATCGGCACGGTACGGGCGTGGTCGCCCCCGTCGCGCTCTCGCAGCAACACCATGGGTGCGTTGGCGGGCATCTCCACCCGGACGCCGAGAAGGTCCATCTCCTGCATAGACCCACCCTACGCCCCGTAGAGCGCCTCCACGTAGGCGTCCGGATCCTCGGCGAGCACGGTCGGGTCAGCGATGGCGAGCACCTGCAGGTTCCGATACCGGCCTTCGTGGTCAAGGCCATAGCCGATCACGAAACGATCCTCGATCTGCACCCCCGTGTGGTCGATCGGCACCGGCACCACCCGGCGGGCGGGGCGATCGACCAGTGTGCACAAGGACACCGACGCCGGGTTGCGGCGCTGCAATTCACCGATGAGAAACGCCGACGTCAACCCGGTATCGACAATGTCCTCAACGATCACGACATGTTTGCCCTCGATGTTGGTCGCCACGTCCATCACCAGTCGCACCCGACCAGTTCCCGGCGTGTAGGGGCTCAGCGCGACGAAATCGACCGACGTGCGGATCGTCATCACCCGGACGAGATCAGCGAGAAACGGCACACTCCCGCGCAAGACGGCGATCATGACCACACCGTCGTCGTGACGTTCGGACAACTCACGGCCAAGGCGTTCGACGACCGCAGAAAGCTCGTCTTGGCCGAGCAGGATCTCCGGGGTATGGGCCACGATCAGCCGCCGAGCGAGAGGCCGAACTCGCGCCGCAGCAGCGACCGACGGATCACGTCACCTTGCGCCACCACGTCGGCGAGGTCGTCACGAGCAGCGGCAGCCGACGCACCACCCTTGGCCAGTGCTGCAGCCCGCAGCTGGGCGAGGATGCCCGCTTCGCGATCAGCGGCCACCTTGTACATGCGGAGATGACGGACCTCCATGCCCCGTGCGACCATCGCAGCGGCCGCTTTGGCGACGAGGAGGGCCTCATCGTCGAATACCGCTTGATCGGCGATCTGTACTGGGGCGATCAGGCCGAGCCTCTCCAATTCACCGACGAACCCAAGGTCGGTGCCGCTCGCCTCGGCGAGCTCGCCGGCTGTAAGACTCACTGATCCCATTGCGGCGACAGCGCCCGTGCCGGCCTGCGAAGAGGCCGGTTCGGGCTCGACCGTCGCCTTTGTCGCGGTCCGTTCGGCATCGGCCGCCTCAAGCGACCCGCTCATCTCGCGCTCGGAGAACAGCGAGGGTTCCGGGAGCAACTCGGCCATCGGGCGCTCCCCGATCTCCGCCGCTGGATCGAAGCCCTCCTTGTCGAGGTGACGCTTGATCACCTTGAGGGGCATGAAGTTGTCCCGCTGTTGGGAGAGGATCCAGCGGAGTCGATCGATGTCGGTGTCGTAGAACCTGCGATAGCCCGACGGTGTTCGCTCGGGCTCGATCAGACCCTGGCTCTCCAGGAAGCGGATCTTCGAGATCGTGAGATCCTCGTGCTCCTCCTTGAGCAGGGAAAGCACCTCGCCGATCGAGTGATAGGGGCCGTCGGTCATGGCCGTTCTTCTCCGATCCGGCGCTCAGATCTCGCCCGTGCCGAACACGAACAAGAGCTTGAACTTGCCGACCTGGAGCTCATCGCCCTCATGGAGTTCCTGTTCATCGATGCGGTCACGGTTGATGTAGGTGCCGTTGAGCGAGCCAACGTCGCGTACCCGGTACCGGGCTCCGTCGCGCCGAACCTCGGCGTGGCGCCGCGAGACGGTGATGTCGTCGAGGAAGATGTCGGACTCGGGATGACGCCCAAGGGTGACCGTGTCGCCGTCGAGGGCATAGCGAGCGCCCGACTTCGGCCCCTGCGTGACCACGAACAGCCCCTCGTGCGGGCCGAACGCCGACCGGTCAATGGCATCGAGGTCGTTGACGACAGAGATCGCCGGCGTCTCGGAGGTCATGTCGTCGTGGCGCAGATCGGTACCGCAGGACGAACAGAAGTTGGATCCGACCTGGTTTTCGAGCCCGCAGCTCGGGCAGATGATCCCGGGCATGATCAGCCTGCGGAAAAGGTCTGGTAGGCCTCGGCGTCCATCAGGGCATCGAGTTCACCCACCTCGGACATGGTGACAGTGCAGATCCAGCCCTCGCCATACGGGTCGGTGTTGAGCTTTTGGGGCTCGGTTTCGAGTTCGTCGTTGGTCGAGGCGACCGTGCCGCTGACGGGCGCGTACAACTCCGACACCGACTTGGTCGACTCCACCTCGCCCAAGGAATCGCCGGCGACGAGCGAGCTGCCGACCGTGGGCGGATCGATGTACACCACGTCGCCAAGCGCGTCCTGGGCATAGTCGGTGATGCCGACAGTGGCGACATCACCGTCGACACGAACCCATTCGTGGTCCTTGGAATAGCGAAGTCCGTCAGGAACGTTCATGCCCGCGAACCTAACGCACGCGCAGGCTGCGATGGTGGCCGCAAACGGCTCAACCCATCTGCTTGTCGAGGCGACCCTCTCGCAAGGCGATCCGGGCGAGCGGGATGTACTGCGCTGCTGACAGGTAGCTGTAGATGAGCGACGGCACGACGACGACCCAACCAGCGATCTCGAACCCTGCGGCCGTGCTGTGGTCGCTCGCACCGGCGAGCAGAAAGGGGAACGCGAAGTACAGGCCGAAGGTCGCCACCTTTCCCCACCACGTGACGTCGATTCGGCGGCCACCCATGGCGCTGAGCGCCAGGCCGGCGAGCGCGACGAGCCCCTCTCGGGCCAGGGTGACGATCACAAGCCACCAGGGCACGACACCCTCGATGGCGATTGCGAGGATCGGCACGATGAGTGCAACCCGGTCGGTGAGCGGATCGACGAACTTGCCGAACTCGCTGATGACGTCGAACTTGCGGGCCCACCAGCCGTCGACCCAGTCGGTGGCGCCGATGGCTCCCCACAGCCAAGCCGCTGCCCACAAATCATCCTGTGCAAACAGGAGCCACAGGAACACGGGAACGCAGGCGAGACGAGCCAGCGAGATCATGTTCGGGACGGTGAGGATCTTGTCCTCGAAGATCCCGAGCTGACGCTCTCGTTCCGGCGGTGCGCCGGCGGCTTCCTCGCTCACGGCCCGCAGCCTACGATCCCGGCGTGCCTTCCATCTTCACCCGCATCATCACCGGCGAGATCCCGGCTCGCTTCGTCTGGACCGACGACGTCTGTGTCGCCTTCCTCGACGTGCGTCCCCTCGCTCACGGCCACGTCCTCGTCGTGCCCCGTGTCGAGGTCGACCAGTGGACCGATCTCGATGCTGTCACCGCTGCCCACCTCATGGCCGTCGCTCACCGCATCGGTCAGGTGCAGAAGACACTCCTCGACCCCGCCCGTGTCGGGCTCATGATCGCCGGGTTCGAGGTGCCCCACGTGCACGTCCATGTCGTGCCGATCAATGGCATGGGCGACCTCGACTTCACGAACGCCGACACCGACCCCGATCAAGCTGCCCTCGACGAGCTCCGCCAGCAGCTCGCGGCAGCGCTCGGCACCTGAGGCTCAGCCACCGGTGACCGGCTCGGCCTCGTCGACGAGGTGGGGGTCGTTGTTGCGGACATTGTTGACCTCGGTCGACACGGGATGCATCCGGATCAGACCCGATGGAGCGGGCACAAGAAGGTCTTGGAGCACCTCAAGGTCGCGATTGTCGCGATCAAGCCAGGTGTCCCAGGCATCCGGAGGCAACATCACCGGCATGCGGTCGTGCACGTCCGCAATCGCGTCGTTGGGCTCGCAGGTGACGATGGTGCAGCTGAACAATTGCAGCGGCTCTCCTGCGTCGTCGAGTTCCTGCTCGTTGCTCCAGGCCTCCCAGAGTCCGGCGAACGCGAACGGTGAGCCGTCGATCGTGGTCAGGAACATCGGCTGTTTGCGCTTGTGTCCTTCGACTTTCTTCCACTCGTAGAAGCCGTCGGCGGGGATGATGCAGCGCTTCGTGGCGAACGGGCGCTTGAACGAGTTCTTCTCCGCCAGTGTCTCGGCACGGGCGTTGATCATCTTCGACCCGATCGAGGGATCCTTGGCCCAGAACGGCACGAGGCCCCAGTGGAACCGATCGAGAAGGCGTTTGCCGGACGACTCGTAGACGGTGAAGACACCCTGCGTCGGCGCGACGTTGTAGTTGCCGACATACCGCTCCTCCGGGTTGCCGGGCATCTCCACGAGCGACGTTGCACCGAAAAAGCGGGCGAGCTGATCAGGAGGGGTGGCGGAGACGTAACGCCCACACATGGGGTCAGGAGCGANCAGGGAAGTCGCCGGTGAGGGTGCACGTGCCCGACCGGCCNGCGCCGGTGTCGAACGTGATCGTCTCCCCGATCTGGCCCCCGAAGCGCGGGATNACGATCTCGCTGTCGGGATCCACCTCGATCGTGCCCCGCACCGTGAGAACCTCATACTCGGGGGCGCCATCGGCGACGAGTTGGAGGCGGATCGCATCAGCGAAACCGGTGCCGCCTTCGGGCAACGCCACCTCGCCGGTCGGGATGTCGAGCGCCAAGAGGATCGCCGTGTCACCGATGCAGCCGACCGTGGCGTCGCGGCCGATCGTCTCGACGCACGGTCCGTGGGTCACGGTGTCAAGCGGACGAAGTTCGTCGGTGACGACACTGACCCGCAGGCATGCGTCGTCGGTGAACCCGGCCGGGCCGACGAGGGCGACATGCCCCGAGTTCGCGTATTGAAAGAGAGACGCTCCAATCGAGCCCGGTGGGTACGGAAACCGCACGACGGGCGCCGACGTGACCCGATCGGCAACAGGACCGCCGCCGGCGAGCACCGAAACCGGATCGCTGAGCGTCGTGCTGAGGGCGGGCTCGGCAACGGGTGGCCCGCCCTCGATCGCGGCGACGTCCGCTGTCTCGTCGGTGTCGGCGAACTGCAGCGCACCGCGAGTGCGGTCCTCGCCGGGTCCGAACTCCTGCCATCCCCACGACGCCGCGACGGCGACGCCGACGATCAGAACCAACGTGACGAACAGATTGACGACCCGCTGGCGTCGGCCAGCCACCAGCGCCGTCTCGACCTGACGCTCGTCGAGACGCTCCTGCAACGTGAGGGGGCCGAACGCCTCGGATCGAGCTCCACCGGCAATGAGGTCGCGCCACCGTGCCTCGATGTTGGTCGGCATACGCTCGAGGTGGGTCTCGAAGACCACCCTGACACCCTCGTTGAAGAGGACCATCAGGCCATTGGCACGGGCGAACTCGACCGGGTCGGGGTGGTCGTGTTCGAGTTCGCGTCCGGAGGCCAACGCCTCGAAGAACTGACGTGCCACCACCGCGGCCTCTTCGGGCGTGTAGGTGGGTCCGTCAACGGCTCGTGGGAGTCGGATGGGATCGGTGCCAGCCCGGAAGAACCCGGTGGTGATGATGAAGCTGTCCGGCCGGATCTCCTCCGCGGTCGGTGGCGGCAGCTGCTCTGGCAGGGCACGGACGTCGTCGTCCGATGGGGGGACGTTCGGGTCAGAAGGCGGTGGCTCCGGCGTGTCGATTCCCAGAGGCTAGGCGCCCCGGCGGGAACGCTGGTGGCGCGCTCCTGGGGCCGTGCCAGACTTCCGGGGTGGCCGATCTCGAACTGATCCTGGCGTCAGGCTCCCCCCGTCGACGAGAGCTCTTGCGCAGAGTCGGGGTGCACCCGCGGGTCGAGCCTGCTGCCGTCGACGAGACACCCTTGAGCAGCGAGTCCGCGGGCGACTACGTCGAACGGTTGGCGCAAGCGAAAGCCATGGCCGCGCTCAGTCCCACCCGTGTCGTGCTCGCTGCCGATACGACCGTCGCGCTCGACGGGGTGATCCTCGGCAAACCCGCAGATCGCGACGAGGCACGAGCGATGCTGCGTTCGCTCGCCGCCCGATCCCATCAGGTACTCACCGGCATCGCCGTCGCCGTTGTCGGCACCGATGGCGATGCTGTCGTGCACAGCGCCCTCGATGTCACGGAGGTGGTAGTCGGCGAGATCACCGAGGAACGGCTTGCGTGGTACATCGACTCGGGCGATGCCGACGACAAGGCGGGCGCCTACGGACTCCAGGGCGCGGCGGGCCTCTTCGCCGACCGCATCGAGGGAAGCGCGAACGGGGTCATCGGTCTTTCACTCGCCCTCGTCGACCGACTCTTCGCCGCTCACGGTCTCGATCTCCTGGATTTTCGGTCGCCTGCACCGATCGACCCAGTCGAGACGATCGCCGCCCGTGCCCTCCGCCACGTCACCCGTCCGCCCGGCCGTGACGAACCCGTCGTCCAGTGGGCCGGCCCCGCCGACCTGGCCGCCGACTTCGCCCGCACGATCGGTCTCGAGATCACCGATGACGAGCCGCCGGCCAAGCCGGGCGATCTCGTCGACGCGGCCAACCTGGTGGTGCGACGGTCCGTACAGACCAACCATCCCTACTTCCTCAATCAGAACTACGCAGGGGCGGATCCGCTCGCTGTTGTCGGTGACTGGCTCGGGGCTGCACTCAACACGACCAATGCCACCTTCGAGGTCGCGCCGGTCTTCACGATGATCGAGCGTGCACTTCTCGCGAAGATGGCGCGGCTGGTCGGTTTTCCCGAGTCCGGAGACCACCCCGCCGGCCTCATGTGCGCAGGGGCATCGCTTGCGCAGCTTCATGCGCTCCAGCTCGCTCGGCATCGGCTTCAGCCCGATCTCGTCACGGCGGGTTCCGACGGGCGACGACTTCGGATCCTGGTGAGCGATTCGGGGCATTACGCCGCCGAGAAGATCGCCGCAGTCATGGGGCTCGGTCGTGCATCGGTGGTGTCGGTGCCGACCGATGCCGCAGGGGTCATGGATGTCGACGCACTCGACGAGTGTCTCTCCGACGAGCCCGAGGTGCTCGCCGTGATCGCCACGGCGGGCACCACCGTGACCGCTGCATTCGATCCCATCGACGCGATCGCCGACCGCTGCGAGGAGCACGGCATCTGGCTCCATGTCGACGCGGCGTACGGCGGCGCTGCACTTCTCTCGCCCATGGAGCGCCACCGGCTCTCCGGTATCGAGCGCGCCGACTCCGTGGTGTGGAACCTTCACAAGATGGCCGGGCTCACCCAACAGTGCACCGCCCTGCTCGTGCGCGAACCGGAGCGGCTGCTCACCACCTTTGCCACCGGCGCCGACTATCTCTTCCAGCCCGACAAGGCGAACGCCGATCTCGACGCAGGCGACCGAAGCCTGCAGTGCGGGCGCCGGGTCGATGCGCTCAAGGCATGGCTCACCTGGAAGTCACGCGGCGACGTCGGCATGGCGGCGCGGATCGACCATGCCGTGGCGCTCGCTGACCACGCGCGACGCCGCGTGGCCGAACGCGACGACGTGGCGTTCATCGTCGCCGGGGACTTCACCAACGTCTGCCTGACCTGGGTCCCGCCCGGTCTCCGGCCGTTCGATCTCACGTCTCTCGACGACGCACAACATGCGGCACTTCACACAGTCGCCCCAGCGGCCAAGGCGGCAATGCAGGAGGAGGGTTCGGCGTTGATCGGCTACCAGCCGGTCCACGGCATCAATTGCTTCCGTCTGATCTTCATGAACCCGGCGGTGACCCTTGACGACGTGGAGATTTTGCTCGAGCTCATCACCCGGCACAGCGAAGCCGCCTGGCGATCATCAATCAGCTCGGAACCACTCCGCGAACCCACCCCTCTAGCCTGAGCACCGATGGCCGACATCGACGCCGCTCCCCTGCCGTCTCCTGATCCGGAGCCACCCGCTCGCCTGGGCGAGTTCGACGCGCCGTCGATCGGCCCGATCGAGGTGTGGCCTCCAGTCGTGCTGGCACCGATGGCGGGGGTCACCAATGCGCCGTTCCGCACCCTGTGTCGCCGCTACGGCGCCGGTATCTATGTCAACCAGATGATCACGGCGCGTGCGCTGGTCGAAGGGCATCGCAAGAGTCTTGAGCTCGCCGCCTTCGCCCCCGACGAGTCGCCCCGTTCGATCCAGCTCTACGGCACCGACCCGTACTCCATCGGCGAGGCCACTCGGCTCCTCGTCGACGGCCAGGTCGATGGCATTCCGGTCGATCACATCGACATGAATTTCGGTTGCCCGATGAAGAAGGTCACCCGCCACGGCGGTGGCGCCGCGCTTCCTTGGAAGCGTGAGCACTACCGCAAGATCGTCCAGGCTGCCGTGAAGAACGCCGGCGATGTGCCGGTCACGGTCAAGTTCCGAGTCGGCATCGACGACAACGCCATCACGTTTCTCGACGCCGGCCGTATCGCAGAAGATGAGGGGGTCAAGGCCGTCGCGCTCCACGCCCGCACGGCAAACCAGCTCTACTCAGGGCACGCCGACTGGCGCCGTATCACGGAGCTCAAGAACGCCGTCACGTCGATCCCTGTCTTCGGCAATGGCGACATCTGGGAAGCCGACGATGCGTTGCGCATGATGCGCACCACCGGTTGCGACGGTGTGGTGGTCGGCCGCGGCTGCCTCGGCCGCCCATGGCTCTTCGGTGATCTCGCCGCCGTCTTCGACCAGCGGCCCGTCCCTCCACGCCCCAACCTGGGCGAGGTGCTCGACGGCATGGGCGAACACGCCGAGCTCCTCTGCGCCTGGATGGGCGAAGAGCACGGCATTCGCGACTTCCGCAAACATACCGGCTGGTACCTCAAGGGCTTCCCGGCCGGCGGTGAGATGCGGGCGCGTCTCAACCGGGTCGGTTCCCTCGAGGAGATGCGCGAGCTCATCGGATCACTCGACCGAGAGACCCCATTCCCCGTCGGGGGCATGAGGATGGTGCGCGGTCACTCCGGCTCACCCAAGGACGTTCATCTTCCCGAAGGCTGGCTCGACGACCGCGACGACGAGGTCGCAATACCGAAAGGCGCCGAGCAACTCGTCAGCGGCGGCTGACCCGACACGGCCGAGCACGCACCCACTCGCTACCGTTCGCAGATGGCCAGCACTCCCCCCTGGCGGCGTTCCCGGACCGATGACGAAACGGATCGACGGCTGCACGAGTCCGGCGGACCTGCGGGCGGCACCCGCGGCGGCTACATCGACTCGTTCGAGAACATGCCGGGCGCCCAAAACCAGCCGTTCGGTGCGACCCCACCGAAGGCGTTCATCCCTGCGATCGGGTTGACCGTCCGCATCAGCCCAGGGCCTGACGCAGCCTGGCTCGGCATGGAATCGGTGACCGGAATCGTGTGCGACATCGTTCCCGGCCAACTCCACGAGGCGACCACCGTCGTGAAGCTCGAGGAACCGGTCGACGGCGTCGGCCGCACGGGGCGAGCCGTCACCGGCGACTATCTCGTGCTTGAGCCGGCCGGTGCACCGAGCCGCTGGCGGCGAACCGGATCCGCCCATGTGGAGGTGTGGGCCGAGCCTCCGTCGTCGGAGCCGTGGCTTGAGCGCGAGGCGGGCGTCTGGGTCGACGACGCTGCTGCCTACGAATTCGACTGACCCAGCTGCACGTCACGCCAGGTGCCAGGACGGACATCAGCGTCGGCACCGATGCGCCGCAACAGATGCCGGACCACGCCACCGTGCACGATCAGCAGGTGATGACCGTCGGTCAGCCCGTCCACGAACCGGTTGATCCGCAGAACGAAGGCCGCCACGGATTCGCCACGCGGTGCCACGAAGCCGTCGAAATCGAGCAGCCCGTGCTGGGTCGCTTCGTCGAGGTCGGCCCACCGTCGGCCCTCGATCTCACCGAAGTCGAACTCACGCAGTTCGGCCGTGGGCGTCGCCTCGGTGCCCATCAGCCTGGCGGTCTCCGTACAGCGTCCGAGATCAGAACACCAGACCGAGTCGTAGGGGCCGGTGGCGATGCCCGACAGCGCGGCGGCCTGACGCCGACCAACGGCGTTGAGGCCGACATCAGTGCGTCCGGTGTACCGGCGCTCCGCCGACCAGTC
>PABW01000078.1 GCA_002699625.1 Acidimicrobiaceae bacterium | reverse complement strand
CGGCGTAGTACTAACCCCGCCGGGTGACGTAGACTCCGGCCATGACCGCTCCCCTGTTCGAGATCGAAGGTCTTCGCGCCGTCACCACCGAAGGTGGTGTCGACATCCTCAACGGCATCGATCTGATCGTCGCCGAAGGCGAGGTCCACGCCCTCATGGGCCCCAACGGCTCGGGCAAGTCGACCTTGGCCAGTGTGCTGCTCGGCAGCCCCGAGTACGAGGTCACCGGCGGGTCGATCAAGTTCCGCGGTGAGGACATCACCGAGTGGGATCCCGACATTCGCGGCAAGGCCGGCATCTTCCTGGCGTTCCAGTACCCCCAGGAGATCCCTGGCGTCTCGGTGATCAACTTCCTCCGCCAGGCCCTCTCGGCCCGCAAGGGAATCGATCTCTCCGTGCTGGAGTTGCGGCTTGCGATCATGGAATGGATGGAACGCCTCGAGATGGATCCATCGTTTGGCGAGCGCTATCTCAACGAGGGTTTCTCCGGCGGCGAGAAGAAGCGCAACGAGATCCTGCAGATGGCGATCCTCGAACCCGAAATGGCGATCCTCGACGAGACCGACTCGGGACTCGACATCGATGCCCTCCGAGTCGTCGCCCGCGGGGTGCGAGAGGTGCGTGAGGATCGGCTCGAGATGGGCGCGCTCGTCATCACCCACTATCAGCGACTCCTCGACGAACTGCAGCCCGACCAGGTCCACATCATCGTCGACGGCACGATCATCGAGTCCGGCGGCATGGAACTCGCCGAGGAACTCGAGCGCGACGGTTACGTCCGGTTCGGTGTCTGAGCGATGAGCATTTCGGCCGACATCAAGCGGGACTTCCCCGTCCTTCAGCAGCAGGTGCACGACAAGCCGCTGATCTATCTCGACTCGGGCAACACCTCGCAGAAGCCCCAAGCCGTCATAGACGCAATGAACGAGTACTACGAGACCACCAACGCGAACGTGCATCGAGGTTCCTACGACCTCGCGGTGCGCGCCACCGAGGCGCTTGAGGGAGCCCGAGCCAAGGTCGCCCGCTTCATCAATGCTCCAGCCACCAACGAGGTCGTCTTCACCAAGAACGCCACCGAGGCATTCAACCTCATCGCCCGTTCGTGGGGTGCAGCCAACCTCGGTCCTGGCGACGCCGTCGTGATCTCCGAGATGGAGCACCACGCCAACATCGTCCCGTGGCACATGCTCTCAGCGGAGAAGGGTTTCGAGCTGCGTTGGATCCCCGTCACCCCCGACGGCCACCTCGATCTCCGCGATCTCGACACCCTGCTCGAGGGTGCCAAGCTGGTGTCGGTCACGGCGATGTCCAACGTGCTCGGCACGCTCAACGACATCCCTCGACTCGCCGAGGCCGCACACGGTGCCCGTGCGCTGCTCGCCGTCGACGGCAGCCAGTACGTTCCCCACGTTCCCACCGACGTGCAGGCGATGGGCGCCGACTTCCTCATCTTCACCGGCCACAAGATGCTCGGCCCGATGGGCATCGGAGTCCTGTGGGCCCGCGCCGACCTCCTCGAGGCGATGCCGCCCTTCCTTGGCGGTGGCGAGATGATCCTCAACGTCACCAAGGAAGGCTTCACCACCACGGAGATTCCTTGGAAGTTCGAAGCCGGCACCCCGATGGTGGCGGAAGCGGTTGGTCTCGGCGCGGCGATCGACTATCTCGACAGCCTCGGCATGGACAACGTCCGGGCTCACGAGATCGAGCTCACCGACTACGCCTTGCGCACCCTCAACGAGCGTTACGGCGACAAGATCGTGATCCACGGGCCACAGGTCGCCAGCGAGCGCGGCGGCGTGCTGTCGTTCGTCTACGGCGAACCCGACATGCGGGTCCATCCCCACGACATCGCCCAGGTCCTCGATCAAGCGGGCGTCTGCGTGCGGGCGGGTCATCACTGTGCCAAGCCCCTGCTCCAAACCATGAACGTGCCCGCCACAAGCCGGGCGTCGGTCTACGTCTACAACGATGAATCCGACATCGATGCCCTCGCCGAGGCCCTCGAGGCCAGCAGCGACATCTTCGCTTTCTAGACTGATGGCTCTCTTCCAGGACGAACGCTGATGCCCGGACTCGACGACCTTTACCGAGAAGTCATCCTCGACCACTACCGATCCCCCCGGAACCAGGGCGAACTCGAAACCCCACCCGCCGTGCGGACCGAGGGGTTCAACCCGCTCTGCGGCGACGAGGTGATCGTCTTCGTCGACATCGACGACAACAACGTCATCACCGACATTGCGATCGGTGGCCAGGGATGCTCGATCAGCCAGGCGTCGGCGTCGATGATGTCGGCCGCCATCAAGGGCACGTCCATCGGCGAAGCCCGCCAGTTCATCAGCGCCTTCAAGGGCCTGATGAGCATTCACGAAGGCGAGCTCGGCGGCGATGGTTCCGAAGCCGAGATGGGCATTGATGCCGACGTTGCCGACGCCGGAGACATCAGACTGGGCGATCTCGAAGCGCTCAAAGGCGTCGTGAAGTTCCCCGTTCGCATCAAGTGCGCCACGTTGAGCTGGAACACGCTTGCCCAGGCGCTCGACGAGGCGGCCAGCGACGCCTGACCCTCGGCTGCTACGTTCGGCAGCCATGTCACCAACACCGCAGGCTGGCTGGTACGACGACCCCGAGCACCCATCGCAGTACCGCTATTGGGACGGCAACGAGTGGACGGCGCACCGCTCACCGAAGCAGACCCCACCGCCGCCCGCAACGAGCAGCAGCATCCCGACATCGGCAACCGAGACGGTATCGGTGGCGTTCACCTTGTTCGGGCAGCAATGGTCGGGCCTGCTCGGCCTTGCGGCGATCGCAACGCTTGGATTCGCCGCTGCAGCGGTTGCCGTCGTGATCGGCCTCATCCTCTCATTTGAGGACAGCAACACGCTGACGGGGCCGGATTTCGTGTTCGATCCGATCGGCCTGGCTCTGTGGATCGTGGCTGCAGCATGCTGCCTTGGCGTGTTCGTGGTGATGGGCCCGGCCTTCCATACCCGGATCGAAGCCGGCCGCCTCGGACAGTCTGCTTCGGTCGGCACCTGCATCGGCTTCGGCACCCGCAACTGGAAACGAACACTGTCGCGCAGCCTTCTCCTCATGCTCGCCTCCTTCGCGACATACCTGGTACTCGTTCCGTTGGTTCTGCTCGGCGTCGCGCTGGGAGCCCTCGGCGTCTTCGTGGCAATCGTGCTCGGCGTCGCCTGGCTCGTGGCAGTCATCCCCGCCCTCACCCTTGCGACTGCGGGAGTCGGGATCGCGCCGTCCGGCGTCAAGGTGATCAGCCGAGCGCTCGGCGCCGCCCGGAAAGACTGGGCACTCGTCTCCGGCGCGTTCTATCTGGCCTACCTGGTGGTCATCGGCCTTCAGATCGCCGCTGCCATCCTCGGCTTCATTCCAATCCTCGGCATCTTCGCCAGCCTTGCGATCAATTTTGTCTCCTACACCGTCTTTGCCATCGTGCAGCACTTCCAGTGGCTGCGAATCGACGGGGAAGTTGACCCTGCGATCGTCGAAATGACGGGTGCGGCCGGACCCGCGTCGGCAACTCCGTAAGCACGATCGCCACCGAAGAGCGCCGGCCCGCCGACGGTGGTCAGTTCTCGGCTGCCGCCTGACGAATCATCACTGCAACTTCCGGGCCGACGAGGGCCTGGAGTTCATCGGCGAGGAACTCCGCAGTTGGTTCCGTGCCGACTTGCGCGTTGTCGCCCTCGGTACAGCACCACACCATCACAGGGCCCGCCTCACCCCGATCGTCGCGGCCCCAACGCCGAAGGGTGGCGGTGCCGTCGCCGTGGTGACGGGTGATGAGCGGCAATTGCCAACAGACGTTCGGCTTGACGTCGATCGGACGGTCACCATCGCGCAACGCCTGCAGATGCAGGGCACAGCCGGCGCCACCGTCGAAGCCCGGACGGTTCAAGAACACGCATGCGCCGTCGACCGTGTTGGTCCGCTTGCGCTGGTCGTCTTCGTAAATGCTGTGTTCATCGGCCCAGCTGCGGTACTGCCACAGGTCGTCGTCAAGCATGGCAGCGAGCGCCGAGACCAGCATCGCCTCGTCCTCGTCGAACAGTTCGGTACCGACCGAGCAACAGCCGTGGCCGAGCTCCTCCGCTGGCTCGTCGAGAATCCCTTGACAGCCGGCGCCCCAGATGCACGCCCATCGGGAACCGAGAAACCCCATGTCGACGGACCAGCGGGTCCCGTCGACCGGATCAACAAAAGATTCGAAGCGCTCGGCGACCACACGGCAAGGCTAGAACAGCCGGGACCTCGCCATGAGCGACGTTGCGAAAGCCTGCCGCTCCGACCGGCGATTCAATCGAGCGCGTCGACCTTTTCGATGAAGGAGCGGTCGTTGGTCGAGATCCCGCCGGCGTCGTGGTCGGTGATGGCGATTTCGACCGTGCCGTAGACATTGCGCCACTCGGGATGGTGGAACAGGTTCTCGGCGATCAACGCCACGCTCGCCATGAATCCGAAGGCGGCAACGAACGATCCGCACTCATAGGTGCGACACAGTCGATCACCATCGCGGGTCCACGCCGGGTGAGCAGCGAGCAGCTCGTCGATCTCGGCCTCGGTGAGCAGGGTGCCGGGCATCACGCGAGCGGGTCGGCGAAGGGGTCGTCGGGCAGCCCGGCCGATGCGGCGGCAGGAGCGGTGACCCAGCGCTCATAGCCGGTCTCCTCGAGCTCCGTCGCCAACTCAGGCCCACCGGACTCCTGGATCCTGCCGTCGGCGAAAACGTGCACGACGTCGGGCTTCAGCTGTTCGAAGAGGCGGCTGTAGTGCGTGATCGCGAGGACGCCCAGGCCATGTTCCTGTGTCTCTTCCTCGACCCGTTGACTCACCATGCGGAGCGCGTCGACGTCGAGTCCAGAGTCGAGTTCATCGAGGATCGCAAAGGTCGGGCGCAACACACCCAACTGCAGGGTCTCGTTGCGCTTTTTCTCGCCGCCGGACAGATCGACATTGAGGGGACGCTCGAGGAACTGGGAACCGAACCCGATGCGCTCAGCTTCGATCCGCATCCGCTCGCCGATCTCGGCAGGGTCCTCCGGGGTGCGGACCGATGCCGACAGCAGGTCGCGGAGTGCGACACCCGGCACCTCGGTCGGGTACTGCATGGCAAGGAACAGGCCGGCCTCAGCCCGCTGCCAGGTCGGCTTGTCGAGCAACTCGACGTCATCGATACGAACAGAACCGCCGAGCACCTCATAGCCCGGGCGGCCAGCGATCACGTGCGACAGGGTGGACTTGCCCGAACCGTTCGGCCCCATGACCGCGTGCACTTCGCCAGCGGGGACCTCCAGGTCGACGCCCTTCAGGATCTCAGATCCGTCGACGGCGGCTCGCAGGCCTTCGATGATCAGCGTGCTCATGCGTCCTCCTCGAGGGGGGCGAGGGTCAACACGACATCGCCGTCGATCACGGCGACCTCGTAGGTGGGAACGGGCCGGATGGCGGGCAGCGTGAGCGCCTCACCGGTGCGCAGATCGAACGAGGCACCGTGCTTCGGGCACTCGACCGCACAGTCGTCGGCTTCGACGAATCCATTCGAAAGCGACACGTCGGCATGGCTGCATGTGTCGCTGATGGCGTAGATGTCGTCGTCGATGCGGACGAGCAGGACCTCGAGTCCGTCGATCTCGACCTTTCGCCCGGTGCCGGAATCCATCGAGTCGAGCGCGAACAGGGTGTGGGTGGTCATACGGCTTCGAGCTCCGACTCCGCAGCGGCCGAATCGAGTTCGCGCTGGCGAGCCAGCTTCTCAGCGATCGCCGACTTGAGTGCTGGCACCGCGGCCTGGACTGGCACACCGGCCAGCACCTCACCGAGGAAACCGGCGACGATGAGGCGCTCGGCCTCAGCCGTGGGAACGCCGCGAGACTCGAGATAGAAGCGTTGGTCCTCATCGACGGGACTGACCGTCGAAGCGTGACTGCACTTCACATCGTTGTTCTCAATTTCGAGATTCGGCACCGACTCAGCCCACGCATCGTCGCTGAGCTTGAGGTTGCGGTTGGTCTGGAAGGCGTTGGTGCCGCGGGCGTCGGGGCGCACTCGAATGAGCCCGGTGTAGACGCTTCGGCTCTCACCGGCGACGACGCCCTTGTAGAGCAGGTTGGATGTGGTGTCGGGTGCGACATGGTCCTGGTAGGTGCGGAAGTCGAGCGTCTGCTCGCTCTCTCCGAAGTAGACCGCAGCAAGATCACCATGTGCACCGCGCCCCACGAGGCGGGTATCGGCTCGAGTTCGGGCGTAGGCCCCACCGAACGCAGCGGTGGCGGCGGAGATCGTGGCGTTGCGCTCGGCACGGGCGAGGACGCTGCCGAACTGCCAGGTCTTCGCCCCCTGCTCCTGCACCTTCAGGTAGCCGAGTCGACCGGCGGCTTCGACGTCGAGTTCGACAACCGGGCACACGAGGATGTCGTCGTCGGCCTCGCTCGTGTGGAGATCCATCACGTCGGCCTGCGCGTTCTCGGCCACACGGACCACGAGGCGAGGGAAGGCGGCGCCGCCGGCACCGGCTGCGTGGTGCGTGACGACGATCGGCCGATCGACGACGACACCCCGGGGGATGTCGATCAGCAACGGCCGATCCATGAAGGCGTCGTTCAAGAGGGTGAAGTAGTCGCCGGCGTCGTCGGCGACCGAACCGAGACGGGCCTCACCGTTCTCGTCCTCGGCCAACGGACCAATGTGGACGCCTTGATCGACGAGCGCTTCATCGACCTCGACGAACATCACGCGGCCGTTCACACACCGGATCAGCGCGGCAGGCTCGACGTCGAGTCGCGGCATCGGAGCATCGCCAAACTCGTGTGCCGGCGCGTAACGCTCGAGGTCGAACTGGCCGATCGGACTGTAGCGCCACTCCTCAGCGGCGTCGTCGGGGCGCTCGGTCGCCGCAAACGCCTCTGCAGCGGCCGTTCGACGGGCGACAAGCCAATCGGGCCCGCCGAGCGAACGGGCGGCGGTGGGGGAAAAGGCAGTGGACATCGGCATTTACCCTACCGCCGTAGTGTTAACTCCGGACGCCTTGGGGAGGCCCGAAACGAAGGCTGTCAGGGGTCAGCGACGGCCGTCGCGATACCGCTTGCGAAGGCGCTCCCCCAGGCCATCGCCCTTCGGCTTGCGCGTCCTGCCCCCGGGTGGCTGCGAGCCTTTTTCAACGCCGTCGCCCTTGGCACGCCGCAGGCGACCGAGCCCCTTCTTGTTGCGCTTCGCTCGCTCCTCCTCGAGGTCGGCAAGCGTGCCGGGCACGGCATCGTTGATGATGTCCTCGGCGGCGTCGAGCAGGGCGGCGATCGAGTCGTCCTCCCCCAGGCTCTCGGGCTCCGCCGGAGTCTCCGGCGTGACCAGGCTGCCGTAGCTCCAGTTCACGTCGGCAAGGCGCCTGGTGTACTTCGCGCAGTCGTCCGGGCACCGCCACGGGGCCTCGGGCGCCAAGTCGAGATCACACTTCCGGACAGTGTCCCCGTTTGGGTAGCTCCGGGATTCGAAGTACTTGCAGTCCTGACGCATCGGCATGGGTCCATTGTGGCGGTTCCTGCGCCACCTCGGGCATCAGAGCCCGGCGAGTTCGGCAAGCAGTGGGGTGAGCGTGAAGCCGTCGTTGACGTGGCCACTGCGGATGAGACCCGGAATGTCGTCGAGCGGAATCCACTCGATCGCTGCTGCTTCGTCGAGTTCGGTCGGGTCACCGACATGGTGGGCCTCCGTCGCCCGCTCGACGTGGAAGGTCAAATCAACGGAGCCGTTCGCCGGGTGCCAAGAAAGAAACGGTGTGGTGGGCCCGGGCTGCCAGCCGGTCTCCTCGAGACACTCACGTGCGGCAGCTTGCGCGACGGTCTCACCCGGGTCGATCCGGCCCGCCGGGAGCTCCCAGCACCAGGTGTCGGTGACGAACCGGTGCCGCCAGATCATCAGGACGCGCCGCTCCACGACGACGAGCGTCGCCGCCGCCTCGGCGGGAATGCGGGCNACATGGTGNTCGAAGCGNNTCCCCGACGGNGTCTCGACNTCGACGAGGNGCAGCGACANCCACTCGGAGTCGTAGATCGNNCGTTCGCCGTGAACGGTCCATTCGCCGGGANTGGTCATGNCCCGACCCGAGGAGGCAACTCCCCNACCGGCCGCTAGCCGACGGAGCCCTCCATCTGNAGCTCGATCAGGCGCGACCACTCGACCGCGTACTCCATCGGGAGGGTGCGGGTGACCGGCTCGATGAAGCCGTTGACGATCATGCCCATCGCCTGCTCCTCGGTGAGGCCGCGAGACTGCAGATAGAAGAGCTGCTCGTCGGCGACNCGAGAGACGGTGGCTTCGTGACCGATGACNGCGTCGCCGGAACCGACNTCCATGTACGGGTANGTNTCGGAGATCGACTCGTCGTCGAGGATGAGCGCATCGCACTGNACNTGGGACTTGCAGCCGTAGGCGTCGTCCTCGACTCGNACGAGGCCGCGATAGCTGGTNCGGCCACCGTCCTTGGAGATCGACTTGGAGACGATCTTGGAGGTGGTCTCCGGGGCGGCGTGGATCATCTTNGCGCCGGTGTCCTGGTGCTGNTTGGGNCCGGCGTANGCGACCGACAGCACCTCACCCGAGGCCTTCGGGCCGGCCAGNACGACCGCCGGGTACTTCATCGTGAGCTTCGAGCCGATGTTGCCGTCGATCCANTCCATATGGCCCTCNGCTTCGACGTAGGCCCGCTTGGTGACCAGGTTGAAGACATTGTCGGACCAGTTCTGNATGGTGGTGTAGGTNACGCGNGCCGACGGCTTCACGACGATTTCCACGACNGCGGAGTGCAGCGAATCAGAGGTGTAGGTCGGGGCCGAGCAGCCCTCGATGTAGTGCACCTTCGAGCCCTCGTCGGCGATGATCAGNGTGCGCTCGAACTGGCCCATGTTTTCNGCGTTGATGCGGAAGTAGGCCTGCAGCGGCATCTCGACTTCGACGCCCGGCGGGACATAGATGAACGAACCGCCGGACCAGGCGGCGGAGTTGAGCGCGGAGAACTTGTTGTCGTTCGGCGGGATGACCTTGCCGAAGTAGTCCTTCACCAGCTGCGGGTACTCCTTGACCGCCGTGTCCATGTCGCAGAACAGCACGCCCTGGGCCTCGAGGTCCTCGCGNTTGCGGTGGTAGACGACCTCGGACTCGTACTGNGCGGTNACNCCGGCGAGATACTTGCGCTCCGCCTCGGGNATCCCCAGCTTCTCGTAGGTGTTCTTGATCGACTCCGGCACCTCGTCCCAGTCGTCGCTGAGCGAGTCGGTNGGCTTGATGTAGTAGAAGATGTCGTCGAAATCNATGTCCGACATGTCGCCGCCCCAGTTGGGCATCGGGCGACGNCCGAAGCGCTGGTGGCTNTTNAGNCGGAAGTCGAGCATCCAGTCGGGCTCGCCCTTCAGCCACGACATCTCNCGCAGGATGTCCTCGTTCAGGCCTTTCTTCGGCTTGAAGACATAGTCNTCTTCGTCGGCCCAGCCGAGCTGNTANTTGCCGAGGTCGATGCCGATGTCGGTGGACGCCATGGANGTGCCTTTCAGCNAAGNGTGNNAGGGGTGCCGAGNGANCCGTCGGCAATTAACACTACGCCGATAGTAACAACTCGNATCGGCTTCTCGACAGTCGGNGCNGGCAAATTCAGCGGCTCGAANGCCTCAGTCGATGCGNCGCATTTCGGTGCGGAATTGCTCGCCTCGAGCAACATACGCATCGACGTTCAGGCGGGCATGGAACTCGTCNAGCACACCCTCGCGGATCTTGGCGGGGACNCCGAGTGCCATCGANCANCGCGGNACCTCCACCCCACCCGGGACCATCGCNGCACCNCCGACGAGCGCATGCTCNTGAATGACGGCGTTGTGCAACACGATCGAACCNGAACCGACGAGCGCCCANTCGTGCACGATGCATCCCTCGAGGTGGGCNAGGTGACCNACCGTGACATTGCTGCCGATCTTCGTCGGCGTGAACGCCGTGGTGTGGATGACGGCACCGTCCTGGATCGACGTGTTCTCTCCGATGACGATCGGGCCGTCGTCNCCGCGGATCACNGCCTGAGGCCACACCGACGAGCCCGCACCGAGGACGACATTGCCGATGACGGTCGCGTCCGGGTGGACGTACGCCGTCTCNTGGATCTCGGGNGTGAGGTCGCCGAGCGCGTAGACCGCCATCACATCGCCTCGTACGNNCCGTAGCCGCCCTGGAAGAACAGCAGCGGGCCCTGCTCGCCGGTGANCGCCAACTCCTTTACGAGGCCGACAACGATGTCNTGATCNCCACCGTCGTGGATGGCGTGGATCTCGCAATCGATGTAGCCGACCACGCCGGGCAGCACCGGCGANCCGGTGACGGCAGTGGNCCAGTCGATGCCGGCGAANCGATCATCGGAGGGCATNGCGAACACGCCGCAGGTGTCCTTNTGGTCCTCACCNAGGATGTTGGCGCAGAAGGCGCCCGTCTCCTTGATGGCCTGCCAGGTNCCCGACGACGAGCCTGNGCAGAACATCACGAGCGGCGGNTCGAGCGAGACACTGGCGAACGAACCGATCGCCATGCCCGCCGGCCCCTCGTCGGTCGCACCGGTCACGACCATNACGCCGGTCGGGAAGTGTCCGAGCACCTTGCGGAAGTCGGCGGGATCGATCGTCATNGCACACCTCGCTGCAGGCCACCCGGCCCTCGTCTTGACCNNGCGTACGGTAGCGCCCACANCGGGGCGCACCGTGCCGTTNGCCGTCGAGTCCAGTGTCGGCGAGGGCCGNGACCGGCCNNTCGNAGCGGNGNGANGATCAGCGCTGGGCNGCGAGNGTGAGCTTCANGCCTTCAGCCGCCGCGATCACNTCGAAGGGGTCGTCGGCNGNGAGTTCGGCCATGCGCTGGGCGATCTCGTCGACCATGTCGTCNTCATGGGCGGGATCGTGGTGGAACAGCACCANCATCTTNACNCCNGCTTGCCGAGCAACCTCGACCGCGTATTCCGGAGTCGAGTGNCCCCAGTCGGNCTTGGCTGCGANCTCGTCGGCGGTGAACTGCGCATCGTGGATGAGCACGTCGACACCGCGACACAACTCNAGGACCGACGGTGCNACNTGGGTCGGGTCGNCGANCGGCTCCTGATGNTCGGGGATGTAGGCGACGGANACGCCNTTGCGGGTCACCCGGAATCCGGCGGTGGTNCCGGTGTGCGGGACCGGTCGCGCCATCACGTCGGTNTCGCCGAGTCGGAACTCGCGATCGAGTGCATCGTCGAACGTGATCGTGGCCGACAGCTGCGCGGTTTCGACCGGGAAGAAGGGNGGGGTCATGAACCGNCTGAAGGACGCACCNAAGCTNTCCCCGTNCTCGCCCGGGCCGTAGACNGTGAAACGGGTGTCGGGAAACTTCAGNGGCGCNAAGAAGGGCAGCCCTTGGACATGGTCCCAGTGCAGGTGGGTGACGAGCACGTCGACCTCGCACGCCNCGTCGGCGAGCGANNCNCCGAACATGCGNANNCCGGTGCCGCAGTCGAGNACGATCGGATCGGCNCCCTCGGACTCGATCGAAANACACGAGGTNTTGCCGCCATANCGCTGCANCGTCGGGCAACAACANGGGGTCGAACCCCNGACACCGTGGAATGCGATGTTGANCGCNTGCGCTGCGTNCCCCATGGGGNGTGAACGGTAGTGAGCNTGCACNCCGAGGTGAAGGGCGTGTGACGCATATCTCACGGGCCGNTGCGGTGTGCGACGATGCANACCATGGCNGAGATNACCACTGCCAAACCGCCGCTGCCCGACGGCCTNGTCGCGATCGTCAAGGAGGACTGCCCGACCTGTGTGCTCGTNGCGCCNGTANTGGCCGATCTNGCGGACCGTGCGTCGATGACCACGATCACNCAGGACAANGCNGCGTTCCCNCAGGTGGCGGACTGGGTCGTNCACGACCACGATCTCGCCTATTCGTGGTTCCACGACATCGACACCGTGCCGACCCTGCTGCGCGTNGTCGANGGCGAACCGACCGAACGNCTCGANGGCTGGAAGCGNGACGACTGGGAGGCCTTCACGGGGNTCGACGNCCTGGGTGNNGATCTGCCCGACTGGCGNCCCGGTTGNGGCTCACTGAGNGTCNATCCCAATCGCACCGACGAACTCGCCGTGCGTTTCTCCGGCTCGACGATGNGCAGCNGGCGGGTCGAGATCGCNGCCCTCGAAGACGAGTGGGAGGCCCTCTACGACCGNGACTGGTCCGANGGCCTGCCNGTCGTTCCCCCCACCGAAGCCCGCGTCCTNCGGATGCTNGAGGGCACCACNCGNGCCCCCGACGAGNTCGTGGCCGTCGTGCCACCGGACCTCGCCGACGTGACCGTCGAGAAGATCGCGATCAATGCCGTNATGGCCGGNTGCNNNCCNGACTACCTGCCGGTCGTNATCGCNGCGGTCGAGGCGATCTGCACCGACGACTTCAACATGCACGGNGTNCTCGCCACNACGATGGATGTCGGNCCCATCATCATCGTCAACGGGCCGATCGCNCGNGAGATCGGCATGAACTCCGGCGGCAACGTGCTCGGCCAGGGCAACCGGGCNAATGCCACGATCGGCCGGGCCGTGCANCTCGTCGTGCGCAACGTCGGCGGAGGCAAGCCCGGNGGTGTCGACCGCTCGGCNCACGGCAGCCCTCACAAGATCGGTCTNGCGTTCGCCGAGGACGAGGTCGGCTCGCCGTGGANCTCGCTCGCNGAAAGCCGAGGNTTCGACGCCGACCAGTCGACCGTCACNGTCTGGTGCGGCGGCGGNCCGCAGGTCTTCGTCGATCANCTCTCCCGCACGCCNGAGTCGCTCACAAAGCACTTCGCCAACTNTCTCAAGACCAANCTCGCCCCGAAGATGGCGATGATGGAGACNCTGCTCGTGATCGGCCCCGANCACATGTCCCGGTACCGNGANGCCGNCTGGGATCGNGNCCGGTTCCTCNCCGAACTGGACTCCCATCTCCANCTGGACACCGACGACCTGATCCGNGGCGCCGACGGNATCGACGAAGGCCTNCCCGAAGCGTTNGCNGGCAACACGATCGGCAAGTTCTGGCCGGGNGGCATCCACGTGGTGCACGCNGGNGGGGCGACCGGCCTGTTCTCGATGGCCTTCANTGGNTGGGTTCCGCCACCGAAAGGTAGTGTCTGCACGACGAAGGAGATCACGCGATGACCACCGTCCTCGACCCGACCAGCGAGTCCCGCCCGGAGCAGCGCGANCTCGTNCNGCGGCCCGAATCGCTCGACGGTCTCACCATCGGACTCCTNGACATCTCCAAACCGCGNGGNGACGTCTTCCTCGACCGAGTNGAGGAGAAGCTCACCGNNCTCGGTGCGTCGGTNACCCGCTTCATGAAGCCNACCTTCGCCAAGCCCGCACCGGTCGATCTTCGCCACGAGATCGCNACATCGTGCGATGCGGTGATCGANGCGCTCGCCGATTGAGGCAGCTGCACGACGTGCAGTGTGCACGACATCAGCGACCTTGAACGACGCGGTATCCCNGGGGTCTTCGTGGCCTCCGAGGGTTTCATCGACGCCGCCGANACCCAGGCCACGGCGCTCGGGCACCCCACCGCCCGGGTCTTCACGCCACACCCGATCCAGGACCGCACCGACGACGAGATGCGCGNGATCGCGGACGCCACGGTCGAGGCNCTNATCGCGAAGCTCACNGGCCCGCAGGNCTGACANTCACGGNANCCGNAGCGTCTCGTTCCTCCTCGACGGCCAGCCCGTCGCGCACGAGCCCNGNGACAATCCGNTCGANGCGNTCCTGGTCAGNCTCTGCAATGNGGCTCGGCGACGGNGGNTCGCNCCACAGGACCNGCTCGCANCGCATCGACGAGNCGNCCNCGGAGTTGACGATCACTCCCCTCGAACCGGGCTTGCGGTGTCGANACCGCAGCGGAACCCACNGCCGGNTCGTCGCCCTNGCCCCGCCACCNGCACCAGGTGTGCACGGGACATNCNCCACACGANGGCGAACGCTTCGTGCACACCAGNGCGCCCAACTCCATGAGCGACTGGTTCCACTGCCACGGNTGNTCGTCCGGTGCGAGCGNATCAGCGCGTTGTTGNACNCGGNTCGGNGTGAGCCGNATGCCGTCCCAGCGAGCCAGGACCCGGCCGATGTTGGTGTCGACNACCGCCGCCGGAANCTCGTGGGCGAAGGCCCGCACCGCNCTNGCGGTGTAGGGACCCACNCCGGGTAGGGCGAGGAGATCNTCGAGACGTTCCGGCACCCGGCCACCGTGTGACTCGACCATNNCNGTTGCGGCGCGATGAAGGTTGAGCGGACGCCGGTTGTAGCCGAGNCCNGCCCACTCNTCGACGACATCGCCGGCCGGTGCGGCGGCGCANGCCTCCGGGGACGGAAAGCGTTCGAGGAACNGCGGCAACCGATCGATCACCCGGGCGACCTGNGTCTGCTGGAGCATCGTCTCCGACACCAGGATCGACCACGGATCTCTCGTGCGACGCCANGGCAGGTCNCGAAGCGACNCANCACCCCAGGCGAGCACTGCCTCGCGTCGNGCCTCGTCGTTCGGTTCGNTCGACATCGCCGNCGACNGTAGGCGGGCTGCNCCAGCCGACACCAACGACAGCGCCANNGCTCAACACGACGCCACCCATCGACANGCCCTAACGTCGGCNNCCATGAACGCGCCGACGCTTTCCGCCGCCACCGCCGCCGTCTCCNCCATGGAAGNCGTTGTCGANGNCGCTCTCGNCCGGCTCGCAANGGTCGACATCGACGAGCATCAGGTCGTCGCCTACGACATCGCGCANGGCGCAGCGGCCGTGGCCTCGGCTCGNAACCTGCTGGGNTACGGCGCTCACGGCGAGNCCGAGGAGCGTCTNACGGTCGCCTTCGTCGCCGACGTCGCNCACGANCTGGCCACCCGCCTCCTNGGCAGGGANNCCGNCTGGGGTGTCGANCGNNGCGCGCTCGACGGCATCCACGATTTCATGGCGNCCGGCCGAGCGCCGGAGTTGCTCGCCTCCCTTGTCGNCGGGGCGCCATCACACCTNGACGAGGACATGCAGCTCGCCTCCGACACCTTCCGNCGNTTCGCCGACGAGCAGATCGCCCCGCGNGCCGANCACGTGCACCGCACCAACGCCGACGTGCCCGAGGAGCTCATCGAGGGACTCGCNGAGCTCGGNATCTTCGGTCTCTCNGCGCCGGTCGAGTACGGCGGCTTCGCNGAGGGNGGCATCAACGACTACCTCGGCATGGTCGTNGCCACCGAGGAACTCTCCCGCGGNTCGCTCGGCATCGGCGGTTCGCTGATCACNCGNCCCGAGATCCTNACTCGGGCCCTGATCGCAGGCGGCACCGAGGACCAAAAGCAGNACTGGCTGCCNCGGCTTGCCNCGGGCGAGGTCATGGCCGCCGTNGCGGTCACCGAGCCGGACTNCGGATCCGACGTCGCCGGCATTCGGGTGGCCGCCACCCCGACCGATGGCGGGNGGGTCATCAACGGTGTCAAGACATGGTGCACCTTCGCCGGCCGGGCCGACGTNTTGATGGTGCTNGCCCGCACCGAGNCGGGCACCACCGACCACAAGGGCCTGTCGGTCTTCATCGTCGAGAAGCCGAGGGGCGATGGCCACGGCTTCGAGCACGTCCAGGANGGCGGCGGCAAGATGACCGGNCGAGCGATCGACACGCTCGGCTACCGCGGCATGCACAGCTACGAGGTCGCCTTCGANGNCTGGTTCGTNCCCGCNGAGAACCTCATCGGCGAGGAGGCCGGTCGGGGCCGGGGCTTCTANTACCAGATGCAGGGNTTCGANAACGGCCGACTCCAGACCGCTGCCCGNGCCGTNGGGGTCATGCAGGCCGCCTACGAGGAGGCCAGGGCCTACGCNGAGTCGCGGGTGGTGTTCGAGCAGCCCATCTCGGAGTATCAGCTCACCCNGGCGAAGCTGGGNCGGATGGCCGTGATCATCCAGGGCGCCCGGCAACTCAGCCTTCATGTNGCGGAACTNATGGCGAANGGCGACGGNATGCTNGAGGCCTCGATGACCAAGGCCTANGTCTGCCGGNCCGCNGAGTGGGTCACACGCGAGGCGATGCAGATCCACGGCGGGATGGGCTACGCCGAGGAGTACCCCGTGAGCCGCTACTTCGTCGACGCCCGGGTGCTCTCGATCTTCGAGGGCGCCGACGAGACGCTGGCCCTCAAGGTGATCATCCGTCGCCTTCTGGCACAAAGGACGCAATGACCGACGGCTCGCCTGGGGCGAGCCCCAGACCGATCGTGAGTCCGTCAGTCTCGCTGAGGCGGCTGCTGACGACGTCGAACGTTCGATCGAACGTGATCCCCATCTGATCGATGGTCGACGTCGGGAGGTCGGTGCGAGCGGGGTCGGCCACCCGGATGATGTAGCCGTCGCCTCGGTCGACCCAGGTCGGGATGTAGTGCACGCCGACGGCCTCGATCTCGCCGGCGTCGTTCTCCAAGAGCTCGACGGTGGCGATCATGCCGTCCTGGCTGGCGGCCACGCAGCAGTTCGCCGACTGGTTCGACAGGAAGTTCCCGAGCCCGAACACCACCCATTCATCGCCGACCTTGTCGACGGGCTGCACGACGTGGGCGTGATGGCCGATGATCAGATCGACGTACTCGCTGGGCAGCGTCGCTTCGAGCCATTCGTTCTGCGAGGAGATCGGCTCGTGACGATATTCCGCACCCCAGTGCATCGACACGATCACGAACTCGGCGCCCGACTCCTTCGCGATCCGGGCCTCTTGCAGGATCGCCTCCGGCTCGATCAGGTCGACGAGGTACTGCCGGTCCGACGGCATCACGAAGCCGTTGAGCGAATAGGTGGCCGAGATGTGGGCGATCGTGATGCCGTTCGCGTCGTAGAGCACCGGCGCAAGATCCTCCTCAACGCTGGCCGCCTGACCGGCGTAGGGCAGGCCGATCTCCTGCAGCACGGTGATCGTGTCGAGCGCACCCTGCGCGCCACGGTCGTAACTGTGGTTGGAGGCGAGGGAGCAACCGTCGTATCCGACGTCGAGTGCCGCCTGGGCGAATGCCCTCGGGGCGCTGAACAGCGGGTACCCGCTCAGCTTGGTGTCATCGATGGAGATGGGGGTCTCGAGATGACAGATCGCGAGGTCGGCGCCCTCGATGATCGGCCGGACCTCTTCGTAGAGCGGCGCGAAATCCCACCCCTCGGCGACGAACGCAGTACCGGCCCGTTGGACCGAGCCGTGCGGCAAGAGGTCGCCCGTGAAGGCAAGGCGGGCGCTTCGAGGAGGAGGCAGGGTCGTGGTCGTCGTGGTGGTCGTGGTGGTGCTCGTCGTGGTGGTCGACGTCGTCGCAGGCGTGATCTCGGCGGTGGCCTCGACATCGGTGGCGGGCTCAGGATCGGACCGGGTGGCGTTGAAGATCGCCATGCCTGCGACGAAGAGCAGGGCGGCACTGAGCACGCCGGCGATTCGCTGCATCATCGGAACAGCTCCGGGGCGACGGGACAGTCGATACGGAACCTCGCCTCGGCAGCCGGCACGGGTCCGCCCGGTCCGACGACCCGATCGACAAGATCGAGCGACACGACCTCGTGACGGTCCTCCCAGGGCTCATCGGAGACGACCATCGCACGCAGTGGTTCCCACATCGCCGCCGGCAGGCAACGACCCACCCCGGCGACCAGCCAGACCTCGGTGCCGAGCTGTGCCGCCACCGCAGCGGCGGTAAGTGAACCGATCGAACAGATCGCCGAGTCTGGGCCGAGGGCGTCGGTTTCGAGCAGCACGAGATCGGCCTCGCTGACGGCGGAGCCGAGCCCGGCGAGCGGCACGTCGACCGCAAGCCGATCGTTGAGGTCGAGTCGATGCACGAGCCCGTAGCCATCGCCGGTGGTGTCGGCGACGAAAACCTCGACATCACCGCGGGCGTTGAGCGCCTGACTCGCCAACTCCGGCGAACCGATCACGACGATGCCGGTCTCGCCGGGCAGAGCGTGTTCGAGCTCCCGAACGGTCTTGTCGCGTTGGATCATCTCGGATGCATCCCACGCCTCATTCCCTGGATCAGCGCCGGTGAGCATCCGGGCAGCGAGCCACACGAGCGGACCCGACGAGGGGCGATGTTCGATCAATTGGCGGCACGCGAGCACCAACTCGGCGGGATCGTGACTGACTGCTCCAAGCGCCATCGCCGCCTCGTGGACGAGCGAACCCGTACCGACGTCGCCGGTCCTCGCCATGTACCGCAAACGCTCGATCGGATGCACCGCTTCGGATCGTAGTCACGGTCGACCCGATGCGAGTGACCAGGGATCGGGCGCGCTAGCGTTGCCGCTCGTGGCAGCAGATCTGGACCTCGAATTGACCCCGGTCGAAGGCGAAGCACGCACGCTCAGCAGCTTCATGACGACCTTCCCGCTGGTCCCCGTCGTGCTCGATCCCTACACCAACGAGAGCTCGTGGATTCTCGACACCGCCCATCGCGTGCTGACGCACTTCAAGGGCGCCGGATGCCGCCCGTGCTGGATCATCACCTGCCCCGCCGACGATGCGAAGACCTACCTCGGCCCCTACGCCGACGAGTTCCTCACCTTCGCCGACCCCGATCGCGCCATGGCAAAGAACCTCGGTGTCGTCGAGGCCCCCGCACTCCTCCTTGTCCGTCAGGACGGTGAAGTGATCGCCAAGGCCGAGGGCTGGAACGCCGACGAATGGCGGGCGGTCACCGAATCGATCGCCGAGTTCACCCACTGGAGCCGTCCGCCCATGCCGGCCGATGGCGATCCGGGCACCTACTCCGGGACCCCGATCTCCGCCTGACTCACCGGCTGCACTGCCCGGACAGCGTCACGACTGTTGAGGATTTGATGCTCGCCAGCTTCGCCACGTCGAGCGAAGCAGCAGGGGCACCAGGACGACACAGATCAGGCCGTGGATGGCCGTGATCGCCCACGCCGCGGTGCTGTCCGCCACAAGCGCCCGCTGCAGCACGGTCACGGCGAGCACACTCGGAAACGCCACCGACGCAAGCATGAGATTGCGCTTCTTCCATCCACTCGGGTCGAACGCATGGGCGAGACGATCGATGGTCTGCGCCGGGTCACGACTCATGGGCACGGACGCTACTGCGAACCCGAGAGGTCGAGGGTGGTGTCGAGTCAGACCGCGCCCGCCGCGCCCTCGAAGCAGGGAGTCCCGACTCACGTGGTGGATCGCACCGGCCGATACCGTGGCCCTATGAGCGAGTTCGCCTACTCCGACCTGTTGCCCACCGGCCCCGACACCACCGAGTACCGCCTGATCACCACCGAAGGGGTGTCGACCTTCGAGGCCGAGGGCCAGACGTTCGTGAAGGTCGAGCCGTCCGCGATTCAGGAACTCACTCGAGCCGCGATGTACGACATCGCCCACTACCTGCGCACCGAGCACCTTGAGCAGCTGGCATCGATCCTCGACGATCCGGAAGCCTCGCCGAACGACACGTTCGTGGCCACGGAGCTTCTCCGAAACGCGAACATTGCCGCCGCCGGTGTGCTCCCGATGTGTCAGGACACCGGCACAGCGATCGTGATGGGCAAGAAGGGCGATCGGGTGGTGACGTTCGCCGACGATGCCGAGGCGATCAGCCGGGGCGTGTTCGACACCTACACCGAGACGAACCTGCGCTACTCGCAACTCGCCCCACTGTCGATGTTCGAGGAGAAGAACACCGGCAACAACCTGCCGGCCCAGATCGAGCTCTACACGAAGCCGGGCGACAGCTACGAGTTCCTCTTCATGGCCAAGGGTGGCGGATCAGCCAACAAGTCGTTCCTGTTCCAGAAGACCAAGGCGCTGCTCAACGAGCGCTCGATGGTCGACTTCCTCGACGAGTCACTGCGAGCGATCGGCACCTCGGCCTGCCCGCCGTACCATCTCGCCCTCGTCGTCGGCGGCACGTCGGCGGAGTACGCGCTGAAGACCGCCAAATACGCCTCGGCGCACTATCTCGACAACCTGCCGACCTCGGGTGACGCAGCGACCGGCCATGGCTACCGCGACCTCGAGTGGGAACAGAAGATCCTCGAGCAGACCCGTGAGTTCGGCATCGGGGCCCAGTTCGGCGGCAAATACTTCTGCCACGACATCCGGGTGATCCGGCTCCCCCGCCACGGTGCTTCCAACCCGGTGGCACTCGCCGTGAGCTGTTCGGCCGACCGGCAGGCGAGGGCCAAGATCACCGCCGAAGGTGTGTTCCTCGAGCAACTCGAGACCGACCCGGCCCGGTTCCTGCCCGACGAAGCCGAGGATCAGCTCAGCGACGAGGTCATCCACGTCGATCTCAACCAGCCGATGGATGCCATTCGCAACCAGCTGAGCCAGTACCCGGTCAAAACCCGCCTCTCACTCACCGGCACACTCGTGGTCGGGCGCGATATCGCCCACGCCCGCATCAAGGACATGCTCGATACCGGCGAGCCGATGCCGCAGTACCTGCGAGACCACGCGATCTACTACGCCGGACCGGCGAAGACGCCGGAGGGGTACGCCTCTGGTTCGTTCGGGCCCACCACCGCCGGCCGCATGGACTCCTATGTCGAGCAATTCCAGGCCGCCGGAGGGTCGTTCGTGATGCTCGCCAAGGGCAACCGGTCGTCGCAGGTCACCGACGCCTGCGCGACCCATGGTGGCTTCTACCTCGGTTCGATCGGTGGCCCGGCCGCACGTCTCGCCAAGGACTCCATCCGCAGCGTGGAGGTGCTCGAGTTCCCCGAACTCGGCATGGAGGCGGTCTGGAAGATCGAGGTCGAGGATTTCCCGGCGTTCATCGTGGTGGACGACAAGGGCAACGACTTCTACGCCGAAGTCACCACACCGGTGAAGCTCCGGTAATCCCAGGGGGCGGGTCGCGAGGTACCGGCTCGACTTCTCACCCGGCAGACACCAAGGGGGCCGGTGCTATCTTCGGCGCATGGAAGCGACCTATGCCGCCGGGCGCCGCATCCTCGACTGTGACGCCCACATCATGGAGCCGCCCGGCTGGCTCGAGTCGTACGCGTCGTCCCGAGTTCGCGACCAGCTGCCGGTCATGGATTTCGGCGATCCGGCCTTCGTTGCCAAGATCGAGCACTCGGTTGCGGCCGTTGAACGCCGCCGAACCGACACGGCCGAGCTCGCGACGGCGACTGCGGAGTTCATGGCGATGCCGCGCAAGGGGTGGGGTGCACTCGGCGACCACGATCCCGACGAGCGCCAAGTCGTTCTCGACCTGTTCGGGTTCGAACGCCAGCTGATCTTTCCGACCGGATCGTTCCCGCAGGCGATGGCGGCGCCTGCGGACATTCGCATCGACGCGTTCGAGGCGATGAACCGCGGCCTGTCGGCGTTTGCCGCAATCGACGAACGACTGCTCTCCACCGCCTATGTACCGATGCCCGACATCGAGACAGCGATGCGCGTCTTCACACAGGCAGTGGTCGACGGCGCCGACACGATCATGATCGATACGATCCCGGTCCCCGGCAACCGATCGCCGTCACACCCGGACTTCGATCCGTTCTGGGACGCTGTGGTCGGCCACAACATGCCCGTGATGCTGCATGTCGGCCTCGACAATGGCTATCGGCCGGTCCCGCCCGCCATGTTCGACAACGGACGCGGCCTTCCGAACTTTCGCAGCGACGCCCCCGGCGATGCCGTCTCGTACATGGCGATCGGGATGCCCGCAGCGATCCTTCTCTCGTCGCTCATCTTCGACGGGGTCCTCACCCGCCATCCTGGACTGCGGTTCGGGGTGACCGAACTCGGTGCTTCGTGGGTGCCTGGCTTTCAGCACTTTCTCGACTCGTCGTGGCGGAGCTTCCGACGGATGCAGGATCTCCGGCACCTGGAGGAGGTGCCGCCGAGCGAGTTACTGCGTCGACACTTCTGCTTTGCGCCGTTCGCAGGAGAGAACATCGGCTGGGCGATCATGTCGTCGGACCCCGATCTCTACATGTTCGCGAGCGACTACCCCCACCATGAGGGCAGCGACGACCCCATCGGCCGGTTCGAGCGCACCATGGGTGATGTCGACGCCGACGCACGGGCACGCTTCTTCGCCGGCAACTTCGAACGGCTGCTCAGCGGCGCACCGGTGAGCTGAAAAAGCGCGTCAGCGGGTGTCGACCAACAGGCTCTTGAGGGCCCGCCCGACCCGGCCCCGTTGGTCGAACAAGGTGGCATCGGCCTGGCCATAGCCGTTGCCTTCACCGCGCACGGCCGCCGTGAAGCCAAGCCACTCCCCTTCCGGTGGCCGATGCAACGAGATGAACAGATCGGCATTGATCGAGATCATCCGCTCGTAATCGAGCACGCTGCCACCGCTCGGGATCATGTCGGCGACGGCAGCGATGAGCACCCGAGGATCGTTCGACTCGCCCTCCACGAACGGCTTCTCCATCTTCATCCAACCGGTCACCCGACCGTCGTCGTCCTCGCTTCGGCGAAAGTCGAAACTGGCGGCGAAATCGAGCGGCCCGGCGAAGGTCCACGTGATCACCGGATGGGTGTCCGGGTCGCTTGGGATGTGGTCTTCGGGAAGCGCAGGGTTGGGCACTGAGAGCCCCTCGGCGATCCGGACCCGCATCGCCGTGGCTCGTCCGACGATCTCGTCGTCGACCACATAGCGAGCCTCGACCGCCTGGATGCGCTTTCCGTCGCGCACGATCTCGGTGTCGACCCGAGTCGGCCCCATCGGCACCCGGCGACTCATGTCGATCGACAACCGGGTGGTGGTCATCGGGACAGCGGATGGAACCCGCTCGATTGCTCGGGCGAAGACACCGGCGATCGCGCCGCCGTGCTGCACTCCCGGGAACCACGGGCCGATCGCGGACGGCTGCGGGATGAGGAGATCGCCCTGCGGGACGAAGACAGCGTCACTCACCCGCCGGAGGCTATCGGTGGCGTGGACCTAGGGGGATGCGGTCGGCTGCAGCGGGGTGTGTCATCGTCTGCGCATGAAGGTGCGCATCGGTTACGCCCTCGGCGCCGTCCCGAGTCTCTACCCGCGGGCTCGGCGAGAACTCGCCGGACTCGGTCTCGTCGTCGACGACCTCGACCGTCTCGGCTTCGACAGCCTGTGGTTCCCCGAGCGCATCAACTCAATGCAGCTCGACCCGATCGTGGCGATGGCCTACGTCGCCGGCCGCAGCGAGCACCTGAAATTCGGCCCTGCCGTCTCGGTGGTACCGGGCCGCAACCCGATCCTGATGGCCAAGATGCTGGCAAGCCTCGATGTGGTTAGTGGCGGCCGCTGTCTCCCCGCATTCGGGCTCGGCATCGCCAACACCGCCGAGCACCAGGCGTTCCAAGTCGACCGCAAGGACCGGGCACCGTGGCTGAACGAAGCCTTACCGCTCATGCGTCGACTCTGGGAGGAAGACGTCGTCGACCATGAGGGCGAACGGTTCTCGGTGGCAGGTGCTCGTGTGCTCCCCAAACCGATCCAGCAACCGCTCGAGGTCTGGCTCGGTGGGCAGGCACCTTCCGAGCTTCGCCGCACCGGCCGTCTCGCCGACGGCTGGCTCGCCAGCTTCACCACGCCGAGGCACGTCGCCGAAGGTATTGCGGCGATCGAGGCGGCCGCCACCGAGGCGGGCCGCACGTTCGATCGCGACCACTACGGGGTGTTGATCCCCTACATCCCGCCCGGCCTCGACTTCCCGGCGGAAGCACTCGAGCGGGTGTCGGTGCGTCGCCCGGACGCGGCACCCGATGAAGTCGTCGCAACATCGCATGAGGCACTCCACGACATGATCGATGCCTACGTCGAGGTCGGCGCCAGCAAATTCGTCTGCTTTCCCTTCGGCGAACCAGACGACTGGCACGCCGAACTCGAGCACCTGGCGCCGATTCTCGACAAGCAGACCTGATCGGGCCGGACACCCACCTTCACCTGGGCGAGCCGTCCGCAAGTCGCTTCACGATCGAAGATCACTCCGCTTTCCTGCGTCAGGCGGTGAGGAGTCCCAGGACCGCTGGATCTTCCTCGAAGACGCCATCGGCACCGCCCGGACCACCCAACCACTCGAGCGCCGACCGGTACACCGAGCGGGTGTCGACCACAGGCGGCACGCCGCCATCGTCGACCGCACCGAGGTCATAGCCGCCGTGCACGATGCCTCCGGCGACCGTTGGGCCGAAGATGAACTGCAGGCCGCCCTTGCCATGGTCAGTGCCCGCCGATCCGTTCTCTGCGATCTGTCGTCCGAACTCACTTGTCGTGATGACCATCACCCGGTCGAGATCACCCGAGGCCTCGAGCGCGGTGAAGAACGATGCAAGCCCGCTGGCGAGGTCCTGGAGCAACGCCTGATGGTTCTCGACTTGGTTGGCGTGGGTGTCAAAACCTCTGACCCCGACCGTGAGGACACGGGTGCCGATTCCCATCGCAATGATGTTCGCGGCAGTCGACAACAGGTCGACCGCCGTCCGGCCGGCTCCCGGGGTGGGATTCTCGTAGGCCGAGAGATTGTCGCTGTCGGCGGCTGCGGCAAGCAGGGCGACGGCGTCGAGCGTGCCCGGAATCGCCTGCTGCGCAGCGGCCAGCGTCGGTTCGGCATTCAGGGCGGACGCCGTCGCAAGGAAGGCCTCCACAAGGCCACCTTCGTCCACGCCGGGACCCGTCGCGAGGGTGAAGGCGGCCGGGTCGCGAATGGCGGTGGCCGTCGTCTGCACGCCGACAAGTGCCGGACTTCCGCCACCGAGCGCGATGGCTCGCAGCGGATCGTCGACACCGTTGCGTTCGGCGTCGAGGCTCAGATCAAGCCAACGCCCGAGCCAACCGGTCTGTGACGGCGCACCGCCGACACCGGACCACCAGGCATCCTTGGCCGTGAAGTGCGAACGCGACTGTTGCGGCATCGCCACCCCGGCAATGGCGCTCATCATGCCCGCCTCCCAGAATGGCGTCAGGCCAGCGAGGGCCGGATGCAGCCCGTACTCCGCTCCGGTGAGCGTGACGAGTTGGCCATCCGACAATCCGATTTCGGGCCTGGCGTCGTGGTAGCGGCCAACGGCGGGCACGAGCGTATTGAGGGCATCGTTGCCACCGTCCATCTCCAACACGACCAGGACTCGCTCGGTGACGGGCAGGCGAGCCGAGGACGAAGCAACCGCCTCGGCCACTGCGGCCGTGGTCGTCGTGACCGGGGCACGGGTGGTGGTCGGCGAAGGACGAACTGCGGGGGCGGCGGCCTCCAGGCTGTCGCGCAGGAGTGCGGCCCATGCACTTCCCCCGGCGGCAGCGGCGCCGGCGGCACCACCGAGAAAGGCGCGGCGAGAGATCGGCATAATCAGCTCCTAGGCGATCAACAGGTCAGGCGAAGCAAGCGCAAGGGCAAGCGCCCCCTCACCGGGTCGGGCGGACACGGACGATTTGAGGTCCTCGAGGGCGGTCATGGTGGCGTCCGAGAAGCCGGCCGGACGCATGAACAGGTCGGCCAGCCCGGACCAGTCGCCCGCCCGGGCCGCCGCAAGCGCAGGAGCCTCGTCGGGCGTCACTCGGGCAACGTCGATTGCCGCCGAGAAGCGGGCCGCAGTGGCCGATGACGCCAACCAGGTCGCCGCACCGGGATAGCCCCCGACGTTCGGCGGGCTGCCGGGCAACTGGCCCATGCTGCGAAGCGTGTTGGCCAACTCGGCGGTCGACACGCGGGCACCGGTGGCCTTGATCGCCTGGAGCAGCCACGGCAGCGGCGCAAGAACGGTTGGCGTCGCAGCCCCACCGACACCAGCGCCGAGTGTCGCCCGAGCGAGCGCGGAGATGTCGAGATCCGCGTTGGAGAACGTTGCTGCCAACGCGAGGACCGTTGCGTCGTCGATATCACCGAGGAGGTACCGGCCGAGCTTCGACGCGAGGAAGACCGGACATGCCGGACTGCTCGTCGCTGCGGCGATGGTGGTGTCGGCGTCGTGCACGCCGTCGACACCGAGCAGGGTCTGCGGTGTGTCGTCATGGCGGGCAGGCACAAAGCGCACCTTCCAACCGTCACGGCGACGGACGACCCAGCCGGTGAGTGCGGCGGCTGCAGCCTTGACATCGGCTTCGGTGAAGTTGCCGACACCGACCGTGTACAGCTCCAGCAGTTCCCGGCCGAAGTTCTCGTTCGGAGCGGTTCCTTTGCTGGTCGCACCATCAAGAAAGACGAGCATCGCAGCATCGGTCGTGACCTCGCGGATCAGCGCCCGAACATCGCCCCGGCCGAGCGACCAACAGAGGTCGAGGTGAGCGAGCATCGCCGGCAGATGCCGTACGACCTGCATCGACACGGCGAAGTGGTCGTGCCAGAACCACGCGAGCTGATGGTCGAGCGGTCGCTCCGTGCTGAGCAGGCGTCCCATCCAGCGCTCAAACGCCTCCATGTCCAGTTGCCGTCTCGCCTTCCGGTCCGACCGGTCGTACACGAAGTTCCAGTCAGCCCACGCCGAGGCCTCTTCTCCGAGACCGGCCGACGATGGATCGACAAGTCGGTCGATCGTCGCGGCAACACCAAGCGACTCGAGCACATCGAGTTCGCCGGGCGCAAGACCCCACGTTGCTCGGCGAGCCAGGAAGGCAACCTTTTCTCGAGTCGAGTTGAACTGCATCACACCCTGACCATCGGCCAAGGATGTGAGGAATGTATGACGAAGCGTTCAGCAGTCGGTCAGGGCTCAGAGCCGATCGAGCGCCTGGCCAAGATCGTCGAGAATGTCTTGCGTCGACTCGATCCCGACGCTGAGCCGGACCAGATCGGCTGGGACCTCGAGTTCGGACCCGGCGGCGGAGGCGTGGGTCATCACGCCGGGATGCTCGATCAGGGACTCGACGGCACCGAGCGATTCGGCGAGCGAGAACACCTGCGTCGTGGTGGTGAGCCGCATTGCGGCATCGGCGCCGCTGGCGACTCGGAACGACACCATGCCGCCGAAGTCCTTCATCTGCCGCGCAGCGGCGTCGTGCCCGGGATGATCGGACAGGCCCGGGTAGAGCACATGGGTGACCTTGTCGTGGCCCTGCAGGAGCTCGACGACGGCGCGGGCGTTCTCGCAGTGGCGGTCCATCCGCACGGCGAGCGTCTTGAGGCCCCGGAGCGTGAGGTAGTTGTCGAAGGGTGACCCCACGGCGCCGACGGCGTTCTGCAGGTAGGCCAGCCGATCGGACAGCTCGGTGTCGTTGGTGGCGAGGAAACCGCCGACCACGTCGGAGTGACCGCCGCAGTACTTGGTGGTCGAGTGCACGACGACGTCAGCG
>PABW01000077.1 GCA_002699625.1 Acidimicrobiaceae bacterium | reverse complement strand
AAGTTCGTGCATAGAGCCAATGTGAACGATGCCGGTCATGGATGAAATACGGAACTTTGTCATTTCATCATGACAGAAACTGATGTCTCCTTGGGCGTGACCGACCGTTCGTTGCGTGCCGTTGTCGCCGTTGTCGAAGCGGGAAGCTTCACCGGTGCCGCCCTCACGCTCGGGATCGGGCAATCCGCAGTGAGCCACGCCGTCGCTCGCCTCGAACAGGCCTTGGGCGTCGCCCTCTTCATTCGGAAGCGTGATGGTGTTGAACCGACCACCGTTGGAGCGGCCCTGGCCGCACGGGCTGCGCCGGCGTTGCGAGAGCTCGATGCGGCGGTAGCGGCGGCCGCCCAGCCTCTGGGCGGGGGAGCGGTGACCATCTCGGTTTCCACCTCGCTCGCCGCCCACTGGCTTACGCCCCGTCTGCCCGAGTTCAAGCAGGCTCATCCCGACGTCGAACTGCGCGTGCTGACCACGGACACTGACACCGGCGTAGGGCGCGACGGCGCCGACCTCTGGATCCCACTCGGCCCGGTCGACGACCCTGCGCTCGACTCGGTGCCGTTCTGCGCCGAGCGGCTGATTCCTGTGGCGGCGCCGGAACTCACCGCAGCAATCGACATTGCCGATCCGGCCGCCTTGCTCGATTTGCCCCTCCTGCACCTTGAAGAGCGCTATGTACCTCGCTTCGACTGGCCCCGGTGGTTTCGGCATCATGGGGTGGCGGTCGACGGCGACGTCCCCGGAGATCGATCCAACGACTACTCACTGGTGCTCCATGCTGCACTCGCCGGGGCCGGTGTGGCGCTCGGGTGGGAACACATCGTTCGGGAATTGCTCGACCAGGGACGGCTCGCCGCCGTGGGGCCGGTAGTTGAGACCGGCATCCACTTTCCGCTCCTGAGCCGGCGCGGCCGACCGCTGTCGCCGGCGGCAGAGACGCTGCGGACGTGGATTCTCGCCAACGCTCCCGGCTGAGTGCAGTCGGTCGTTCCGGTGATGGTGATGCGGGGCATTGGTTCCGGATCGTGCCCGGTCGGGTTGTCGAAACCCCGACCGCAGTGATGACCTGACGGCGCCCTTCATTTTCCGGGCCGAAAATCGCACCGGACTTCTAGATTGAGGGCCGCCACCCGAGGAGTTCCCTCCATGCCCTTCACCGAGATCAGTGTTATCGACGCCTACCAGCTTCTCACCGACGATCCGTCGGCGGTGCTGATTGACGTCCGCACGCCCGAAGAGTGGGCGCAGATCGGTGTCCCGACGCTCGAAGCCATCGGCAAGCGCGTGCGTTTCGCGACCTGGACCTGGTTCGGCACCGGTGAGCGAAACCCGAACTTCCTGACCGAGGCGACCGAGGGGCTCGATGCCGAGACCCCCCTGCTCTTTCTGTGCCGCAGCGGCGCCCGTTCCCAAGGGGCAGCGACGGTCGCCGAGGCGGCCGGCTTCGGCACCACCTACAACGTGACGCACGGTTTTGAGGGTGGTCCTGGCGCAGCCGGCTGGAAGCATGCGGGCCTTCCCTGGGCGCAAGGCTGACATGTCGGTCGACGACTGGTCCGAAGCGACCCGTCTTGTCCGTGGAGGTATTCGGCGAAGCGGTTTCGACGAGACGGCCGAGGCCATCTACGCGACCTCCGGTTTCGTGTACTCGTCGGCGGAGGAGGCGGAAGCGGCCTTCGCCGGCGACATCGACCGCTATGTCTACGGCCGCTACGGCAACCCCACCGTCTCGATGTTCGAGGAGCGCCTTCGCCTGATCGAAGGTGCCGACGTCTGCCGCGCGACGGCAAGTGGCATGGCGGCAGTGTTCGCCGCCATGGCGTCGTTCCTGAAGGCCGGTGACAAGGTCGTGGCCGCCCGTGCCCTGTTCGGCAGCTGCTCGGTGATCGTCACCGACATCCTGCCCCGCTTCGGCATCGAGACCGTCCTGGTCGATGGGCGTGATCTCACCCAGTGGGAAGCTGCCCTCACCGGTGGCGCTCAGGCAGTCTTTCTCGAAACGCCCTCCAATCCGGGCCTTGAGATCATCGATCTCGTCGCCGTCGCCGAACTGGCTCACGCCGCCGGTGCGCTCATGATCGTCGACAACATCTTCGCCACGCCCGTGCTGCAACACCCCCTCGAATTCGGCGCCGACATCGTGGTGTATTCGGCGACCAAGCACATCGACGGGCAGGGGCGAACGCTCGGCGGTGCGGTGCTGTGCTCCGAGCAGTTCGATCGAGAACACCTTCAGGACTTCCTGCGCCACACCGGCCCGAGCCTCAGCCCGTTCAATGCGTGGACCCTGCTCAAAGGACTCGAGACGCTCCGCCTCCGCGTCGATGCCATGGCCCGCTCGGCTGAGCACATCGCCCGTGAGCTCCAGTCGCACCCTCGGGTCCGCGCCGTGCGGTATCCGTTCCTCGAGTCGCACCCCGATCATGATCTTGCCCGCCGCCAGATGAAGGCCGGTGGCACGGTCGTGTGTCTCGAACTCGAGGCTGACCAGGCGCGGACCTTCGAGGTCGTGAATGCGCTCGAGATCTTCGACATCTCGAACAACCTCGGTGATGCTAAAAGCCTCGTAACCCACCCGGCCACCACGACGCACCGTCGGGTCGCACCGGAACTGCGGACCGAAATGGGCATCACCGAGTCGATGATCCGGCTGTCGATCGGCCTGGAGGATGTCGACGATCTCCTTGCTGATCTCGGCAGGGCGCTCGATGTCTGAGGCGTACCCTGTGGTGATGACCACCGCCGACGGTCGCCTTCGCTACCGCCTCTTGACCGGGCCGGACGACCGCTCGTTCTGCGAGCGCATCAGCGCTGCGCTCGATGAGGGGTACGTCCTCTACGGCTCGCCATCGATCACCCATACCCCCAACGGTGTGATCGCCGCCCAGGCCGTGGTGCTTCCCAACACCTGACCCGACCGGCGCCTTCCTTCACCGTCGTGGATGGGCCCCGCTCTCGCGCCCCGTTGGCGGCGGGTGGTCTCGACGGGGAATCCAAGAACGACGAAGGGGTGGAGCCGAAGCCCCACCCCTTCTCAGGAAGTCTCTACCGTCCCGTGTGGGACATCAGATGATCACGAGGATCAGCTGACAGCGGCAGCAGCCTCTTCGAGCCACGAGCTCACGAGGTCCTGGTTGTCGGCGATCCAGCCAGCGGCGATGGACTCGACCTCGGCCTCAGAGCCGTCGCCGTTGCCCTGCTCGACCTGGAGGATCGAGATGTCGATGACCGACGGACGCATCAGCGGGAACAGCGCCTCGAGGAAGGGGTTGGCAGCCAGGAAGTCGTTGTTGGCGGTGACCTGGATGTCAGCCGGCTTCCAGCCGAGCTGGCAGGGCTGGGTGCAGAAGTCCGCACCGAAGCCGTCGAAGCCCGGACGCTGGTCGTAGAACTCGCCGCCATCGTCGCCGTTCGGGTTCGAATCGTCGATGATGTCGTCAGCGTTCATGGTCAGCCACAGCACGTTGTCACCCGGGATGAGGGTGGTCACGTACGCCGAGGGAGTCCAGGTGTAGATCGCCATCGGCTCGCCAGCGTTGGCAAGGTCGGTGGCCTGAGCGAACATCGCGTCGTAACCGGCGATGGTCTGCTCGATGTTGTCCCAGCCGTAGTAGGTGATCTGGGCGCTGATGATGTTGTCGCAGGTCCAGCTCTCGGGGCAGCCGAAGATGTCGGCCTTGCCGTTGCCGTCGCTGTCGAACAGGGCGGTAATCGCCGGGTCATCGTTGATCTGCTGCATCGAGGTGATGCCGTTCTCCTCGGCAACCGACTTGGTGATCAGGAAGCCCTGAACGCCAGCGCCGGCGAAGAGGCCATCGACAATGGAGACGTGGTCGGCGACGAGCGAACCGTCGGTCAGCTCAGCGGCGTGCCACGAAAGGTGGCCCGGGTACCAGCTGTTGGTCCAGAAGTCCATCGAACCCTCGGCCATGGCGAGGTAGCCGGCCGACGGGTCGAGCTCCAGGAGCGACGGGCTGGCCACGGTGTAACCGGCCTGCTCGAGGACCTGCTTGTAGATCTCGGCCTGGACATAGCCCGAGGCCCAGTTGGCGCGACCCATGGTTACGTTGACGCCGGCACCGATCGAGGAAATGTCACCGGAGTGGTCCTCATCTTCGGAATGGTCGTGGTCGTCGTCGTCGGAATGATCGTCGTCGCTGCTCTCTTCGGTGGCGGCGTCGTCGGTGCTCTCCTCAGCGGCGGCGTCGGCACCAGCGTCGGTGCTGCTGTCGTCGTCGCCGCACGCGGCAGCGACGAGACCGAACACCGCAAGCAGGGCGATGAGCAGTTTCATGCTCTTGTTCATGTGTTTCCCCTCCCGGGAATGTCGTGCTGTGCGACAGGCGTCACACAGCGGGTGCAAGGATAGTCCACTCGACCGTCCTGACCGGACGCGCGGGGCCAAAAAGCCACCAGGCGGACTGGTATTGCTCGTCAGACAGGCTCAGGAACAGCGTCCTCGGCCTGGCTGGACGATTCGGTGACGTCGACCATGGAGTCGTCGTCGAACACCTCGGTCCGGAAGAACTCGCGCACGAGTGCTCGTCCGGATGAGATGAAGAAGATGCCGGCGACCATCACCAGGAACGAGCCGACACCGACGATGTAGCTTGGGTCGGTCGCTCGGGTGACGGAGGCGATCCAGGCGAGACCGACCACCGAAGTGGCGGCACCCAGACCCATCGAGATCGCGCTCCAGCGCCACTTGCGGTGCTGTTCGCTGCTGCCGATCAGGCCGGAGGCCACGAGCACAGCACCGAGACTGAGGACCGCGAGGATCACCGACGGCCAGCCCATGCCTGCGCCGATGTCGGTCCACGAGTCGCTGATGATCTTCTCGGATTGGCGGGCGCTGTTGTAGATCGCCTGCACCTCGATGTTGATCCGGTTGACCTGGGTCGGGTCGGCCTCGGCAACGGCACGGAGTTCCTCGATGAGTGCTTCGTCTTCGGCACTGAGGACCGAGTCGTTGCGCTCGTCGAAGGACCAGCCCGAGAAGGTGCCGGCAATGGCCAACAGCAGCGCGATCACGCCACCGACGACCCGGTGCCACTCGGGCGTGGAGGCCACTGGACGGTGTGGGGCGTAGGGGGCGTCGCGCAGGGCGATGAATCCGCCGACGACCATGACGGCCGAGGCGGCGAGCGCAACCCACGGACCGATGCCCTTGCTGAAGTCGACGGCGGTGGCGGCTGCCGACCCCATCACGTAGGCCAGGGAGGCGCCGAAGGCAGCGAAGGCCGCAATGACGACACCGTCGGCCGACATGAAGCGGCCCGAATCGGGACGGGTCATGCGAGAGATGCCGGCGAGCAGCACGAACAGCGAGCCGACGAGCACGAAGAAGCCCCAGAAGGAACCGCCGTTGGCCGACAGACCATTGAAGGTTTCGCCGACGAGCGAGTCGTCACCGCGGCGTGAGTGACTGGTGGCGAAACCGGCGTCGTTCGCCCACGGCAGTAGCACGCCGGCGATGCCGATCACACCGCCGAGCATGGCGACCTTGAGGCCGAGCCCCTCGCTCGCAGCGAGTGGGGCGGGGCGCCCGGCGAAGTTCTGCTCTTCGGCTTCCTTCGCCGCCTCGGCTTCGGCATCGAGAAGCGCCTCGGGGTCACGGCGATGGACCCATGCGCCACGAAGACGGGTGAAGAGACTCTGGGACGATCCCTCGTCGGGCTGGGAGATGCGGTCGAGGCTGACGGCCACGAGGAAGAAGGCGAGGCCGGCGGAGGCGCCGCGGGCGACGTCCTGACCGGAGAGCGCCTGGAACATGAGACGGCCGAGGCCACCCGCACCCATGATGGCGGCGATGCCGAGCATCGAGATCGCGAGCAGCAGGGTCTGGTTGACGCCGGTCATGATCGCGGGTCGGGCCAGCGGGATCTGGACGTCGGTGAGCACGCGGTACTCGGGTGCGCCATAGGCCCGTGAGGCCTCAACCACGTCCTCGGGTACTTGTCGGATGCCCAGGTTCGTCAGGCGAATGAGCGGTGGCAGGGCGAACACCATCGTCACCATCGTCGCCGACTCTTCACCGATGCCGAAGAAGAAGATGAACGGCAGCATGTACACGAACGAGTGGACCACCTGCATGGCATCGAGCACGGGTCTCACGACGGACCACACCGGATCGATGCGGCCACAGGCGATACCGACGGGAATACCGATCACCACACACAGGAACACCGCCACAGCGATGAAGCCGATCGTGCGGGCCGTCTCAATCCAGTAGCCGGGACCGAGGATGGCGCAGAAGGTGAGCGCGACGAGGGCGAAGAGGCCGACTCGGAAGCTGCGGACGACCCAGCCGATGAAGAACATCAACAAGACGACGAGCCACCAACCACGCTGCTCGAGGAAGCCCTCAACGACGTTGCTCAGCAGGAAGTCGAACGGCCACTTGATGATCTTGAGGAGCCACTCGAGGTTGATGTCGATCCAGTCGACGGACTGGTCGGCCCACTCGCCGAAATTGACCTTGTACTGATCGGTCCAGTCCTTGGTCCAGAACGACGCATTCTCCGTTGGGGTGTTTTCTTGGAAGAACCGCATCACATGAAGACCTCTCGCTCGAAGTTGTCGATCAGACTTTCGACTCGACCCATTTCCTCCATGATGTGGCGGGGGTCGAGGTTGCCGACGAGCCTGCCGTCGGCATCGCACACGGCGATGGGCAGGCCCTTGCCAGCGGCGGAATACACCTCGTTGAGTGTCATCTCCGGGGTGCAGCTGTGGAAATCGGTGCGAACGGCGTCGCTCAGCGACCCGCCCGAACCCGAGACCCGGATGCCGTCACCGGCGGTGAGCACCGAGACAGGCTTGCCGTCGGCGTCGAGCACGAACGAACCGGCCCGGTCGCCGAGGGCGGTGAGTGCCTCACCGAGTCCTGCGCTGGCGGCAGTGGGCTGGGGGTCGACCATGATCTCGTGGACCTGGATGACGCGGCCCTGATCGACGTCCTGCACGAACTCGGCCACGTAGCCGGTGGCAGGCTCGGTGAGGATCTCCTCAGGAGTGCCGATCTGAACGACCTCGCCGTCCTTCATGATGCAGACCCGATCGCCGATGCGCAGCGCCTCGTTGAGGTCGTGGGTGATGAAGAGGATCGTCTTGTGGAGTTCGGCCTGGATGTCCATCATCTCGTCCTGCATCTGACGACGGATCAGCGGGTCGAGTGCCGAGAAGGCCTCGTCCATGAGCAGGATGGGCGGATCGGCGGCAAGGGCCCGGGCGAGGCCGACACGCTGCTGCATGCCGCCCGAGAGCTGGCTCGGCGAGTAGCCGGCGTACGCCTCGAGGCCGACGAGCGAGAGCGCCTTGAGCGAGGCTTCATCGCGCCGGCTCTTTTCGACCCCCTGGATCTTGAGGCCGTAACCGACGTTGTCGATGATCGTGCGGTGCGGGAAGAGAGCGAAGTGCTGGAACACCATGCCGGTCATCTCACGACGGAATTCCTGCAGGTCGGTGCCGTCGAGGGTCTGAACATCGACGCCATCGACCATGACCTGGCCGTTGGTGGTGTCGAGCAGCTTGTTGACCGTGCGGATCGCCGTGGACTTGCCGGAGCCCGACAGGCCCATGATCACGAAGATCTCACCCCGCTTGACGTTGAAGTTGACGTCGCGCAGGCCAACGACGTGCCCGGTCCGAGCGTGTACCTCTCCCTTGCCCATACCGCCCTGGCTGAGCTCGAAGGCTCGACCACGCGGCTGGGGACCGAAGATCTTGTACACGTCTTCAACCCTGACGAGCTCCTCGCCCATCTCGACCATGTGAATTCCCCCTGGGTCCCGCAAAAACCCGTGTTGTGCGTAGGTGTGCCACTCCCTCCAGCGGCGCCGACACTGTTGTTCAAANGGACTCGNTTTGCAAGTGTTCGANCCGGGCGANNNGAAACTTNTGGCTNACGNCCAAAACTCGTCNCGCGGNTCGGGACGTCGATGGTGACGNCCGATAGGGTCGNNGNCATGATCGAGCCGGATTTCTTGCGTTTCGACACGCTGAGCCTGCATGCGGGCCAACAGCCTGACCCCACCACTGGGGCCCGGGCGGTGCCCCTGTANTTCACCACCTCCTACGTNTTCGACGACTCCGACCANGCGGCCGGGCTGTTCAACCTGGAGATGCCCGGGCATCTCTACTCGCGTCTCACCAACCCGACGGTCGCCGTGCTNGAGGAGCGTCTCGCAGCGCTCGAAGGCGGGGTTGGTGCCGTCTGCACGGCGAGCGGTCAGGCGGCCTTCTTTCTCGNNGTCGTCACCCTGATGGGCCAGGGTGGTCACATCGTCGCCAGCCGCAACATCTATGGCGGTACCCACCAGATGCTCAACGTGACCCTGCCCCGGCTCGGGATCACCACCACCTTCGTCGATCCGCGAGACCCGCAGGCCTTCGAGGACGCCATCACCGACGAGACCCGCCTCGTGTTCGCCGAGACCCTCGGCAACCCCGGTGTCGAGGTTCTCGACATCCCGGTCATCGCTGAGGTCGCGCACCGTCACGGGCTCCCGCTGATGGTCGACTCGACCTTCTCAACGCCCTACTGCATCCGTCCGATCGAGCACGGGGCCGACATCGTGATGCACTCCGTCACGAAATTCCTCGGCGGCCACGGCGTTGCACTGGGGGGCGCACTGGTCGACGGCGGCCGCTTCGACTGGGAAGCGTCGGGTCGTTTCGACACGATGACCGAGCCCTATGTCGGGTACCACGGCATCTCTTTTACCGACGAGTTCGGTCTGGCGGCCTTCATCACCCGGGCCCGGGCCGAGGGCCTGCGCGACTTCGGCGCAGCGATGAGCCCTGCCAACGCCTTCCAGCTCCTGCAGGGCGTCGAAACGCTCCCGTTGCGCATGGCGCGCCACGTCGAGAATGCCCGAGCCGTCACCGAGATGCTCGAGGCGAATGATGCCGTGGCCTGGGTGAAGTACCCGACGGCATCGGACCACCCCGACCATGCGCTCGCCGCCGAGCTCTACCCGAACGGCACGGGCGCCATGCTCAGCTTCGGTGTGAAGGGCGGCCGCGCCGCCGGCAAGAAGTTCATTGAGAGCGTCAAGCTCGCGAGTCATGTTGCCAACGTCGGCGACGCCAAGACGCTCGTGCTGCACCCGGCCAGCACCACCCACCAGCAACTCTCAGCCGAGGATCTCGAGGCCGCCGGGATCGGTGAAGATCTGATCCGTGTGTCGGTCGGCATCGAGGACGTTCGCGACATCATCGACGATTTCAGCAGCGCACTGAAGATCAGCCAGCGATAGGCACGGAAGCGAGCGATGGACATCACCCTCGACAACAAGACGGTCCGCTACGCAAACGGTGGCTGCGAGCACGACCCTGCCTTGCCCGGTGTGGTGCTTGTGCACGGCGCCGGCATGAACCGCACCGTCTTCCAGTTGCAGACCCGCTACCTCGCCCATCATGGCTACCGGGTTGCCGCAATCGACCTTCCCGGGCACGGTGGGTCGGAGGGTCCGGCGATCGAGACGGTGCCCGAGATGGGGGCATGGCTCGCCGACGTGATCGTGGCGCTCGACATAGGGCCCGCCCACGTGATCGGCCACTCGATGGGCACCTTCATCGGCATCGAGGCTGCAGCACAGCGCCCCGAGACGGTGGCGTCACTCGTCCTCATCGGAACGGCGGCGGCGATGCCGGTTCACCCCGAACTCCTCAATGCTGCGGCCAACGACGTGCCGCACGCGTCGAATCTGATGTCGTCCTGGAGCTTTGGTGCTCCAGCTCACATCGGCCGTCATGCCACGCCCGGGATGTGGAACATCGGAGGGTCGCGTGCCCTGCTCGACACGAGCCGTCCAGATTCGCTCGGGATCGACATGGCGGCATGCAATGCCTACGCCACCTCGCTTGATGCCGCCGCTGCCGTCTCCTGCCCTGTGACCTACATCCTCGGGGCGATGGACAAGATGACCCCACCCAAGCGGGCAGCCGGTCTGATTGCGGCCACCGAAGGCGCCACGGTCGCGACACTCCCCGGCGTCGGCCACATGATGATGAGCGAGGCCCCCGATGCCACTCGTCGGGCGATGGTCGATGCCCTCGAGTCGGTCAGGGCCTGAGTTGTCGCCGGGTTTCGTCCGGCCCCACCGGTTGACGGTTCAGCTTCGGTAGGCGCTGGCCGCGGCGAGCCGTCCCGGCGCCGAGGCGTGGTCGATCTCGATCTCGACCCACCCCCGCACGGAGTTGATCAACCAGACTCGATCGGCCTCGCGAAGGTCGTCGTAGGTGACCATCGCTTCGACGATGTCACCGCGATCGAGGAGTTCTGCCCGCATCGTGCCGGGCAACAAGCCGGCCTCCACCGGTGGGGTGCGGTACTCGTTGTCGATCTCGACCACGAGGTTGGCGATCGTCGATTCGCACAGCTGACCGAGCCGGTTCCAGAGCAGGACGTCGTAGGCCTCGGGGAACCGCTCGCGGGCTTCGTCGTAGCGATCCCGGCGGGTCGTCTTGTGGCGGAGAAACTCGTCGCCGCGATCGATCGGCCGCGTATCGAACACCACGACTGGGTTCGGATCGGGCATCGGCATCGCTCGTGGTTCGAGCTCGACGGCGCCGCCGAGTCCAACGAGGACCCGGATCACCTGAGGCTCATCGGCATGGAACGACTCGACCCTGCGTCGGACCTCGTCGAGGTCGACATCGAACCCGAAGTGGGTGGCGGCGAGTGAAAGCCGGTCGAGGTGCCGTTCGAGCAACACCGATCCGCACTCCGGAGTCCAGGCGATCGACTCAAGCAGCCGGAACGGCCGGTCCGCCCGGTACAGCACGCGGGCCTTGTCATGTGCTTCGTTCCACTCGGCGGTCGGGTCGGAGTCCCACACGACACCCCCGCCGACGCCGTAGGTGGCCCGACCGAGATTGGTGTTCACCCACGCGGTGCGAATGGCGATGTTGAACTCGAAATCGCCGTTGGGTGGGATGGCGCCGATCGTGCCGGTGTAGAGGCCACGGGGTGTCCGCTCGAGGTCGGCGATGAAGCTGGCGGTGTTGACCTTGGGCGCTCCGGTGATCGACGCGCCGGGGAAGGTGGCGGCGAACACGTCGAAGAGGCCGGCGTCGGTTTGCACTTCGACGGTGGAGGTGAGTTGGTGGACCGTCGAAAAGCTCTCGACTGTGTGCAGCGCCGTGGTCATCAGCGAGCCGGTGTCGCCGATCCGGCCGAGGTCGTTGCGCACCATGTCGACGATCATCGTGTTCTCGGCTCGATCCTTCTCACTCTCGAGAAGTTCGCGGACGATGTCGGCGTCGTTGATCGGATCGGGGTGGCGAGGCCGAGTGCCTTTCATCGGTCGGCTTTCGAGGGTGCGACCGGAGCGACGGATGAAGAGCTCCGGTGACGCTGAGCACGCAGCCCGGTCCCCGAAATCGAGGTAGGCGAGGTGATCGGCACTGCGCTGGGCACGGGCCATCGCTGCGAAGAAGCCGAGCGGATCGCCGTCGAAATCCGCCTCGAGCCGCATCGTGTAGTTGACCTGATACGTCTCGCCACGGGCGATGAGATCCTTCACCCGTCGGATGTCGGTCTCGTACTCCCGCCGCACGCGGGTGGCCTCCCAGCGCCCGATTGCGAAGTCACCTCCTGACGGCAAAGTCGTCGTGGTGGGAGTCTCGAACGCAGCGAACGACGCCAACGGGACGTCCTCGGCACGCAGCGATCGCAGGGCCTCGTCGAAGGCGGGTCCGGCGTCGTAGCTAACCATCCCGACGACCCAGAGGCCGCGCCGGTTGGCTGCTTCGGCGGCGTCGAGGACGTCTTTCACGTCGGAGAGCTCGTCGGCTTCCCACGAGTCGACCGGATCGGCGAAGGCGAGCCATTCCCGCACCCCGTCAACGGGGTGACGGAGGACCGCCCGTTCCAGTGACATGCAGGCAGTATGCCCGGTAGCATTCGCGTAGGTGCCGCCGTGGGGTGCGGCGTTCGGTCGGAGGCGATGCCTCTGGCGGGGGTAGAAGAGCCTTGGCCGATCCGACGCTCCACCTGGATGAGGAGATCATCGAGGGTGGTCCGCTTATCGAAGACAGCCCCGCTACTGCAGCGCGGGCGTTGTTCCTCGGCATCCTGCTCCTGATGGCCGGCAACGGCCTGCAGGGCTCGCTTATCGGTGTGCGATCCCAGACCGAAGGCTTCTCGGTCACCGTGGCCGGTTTCGTCATGGCTGCGTACTTCGCCGGTTTCCTGTTCGGCAGCCGTGTCGCCGAATCATTGATTGCGAACGTCGGTCACATTCGAGTCTTCGCCGGGCTCGCCTCGATGGCGTCGACGGCGGTGCTGATCCACGCACTGTTCATCGATCCGATCACCTGGGGTCTGATGCGGTTCGTGACAGGCCTGTGCATGGCCGGCCTCTACGTGACCGAGGAGTCATGGCTCAACGACCTCGCGACGAACGCGACCCGCGGACGGCTTCTGTCGAGATACATGATCGTCACGATGGGCGGCATGACGATCGGGCAGTTCCTGCTCGATGTCGCCGACCCCGACGGCGTAAAACTTTTTCTTCTTGCGTCGGTTCTCGTCTCGGCCTCACTGATCCCAGTCGTGCTCTCCGCCGCGAGCAACCCGCCGCTCGTCGTCCCCGAGCGCATGTCGCTGCGCGAGCTGGCCAGCATCGTCCCGACCGGCATCTTCACCACATTCTTCAGCGGCGCGTCGGTCGGGATCCTCATCGGACTCGGCGCCGTGTACGCCGTCGCGGTTGACGTTCCCGACTCCCGGCTCGCCGCCTTCCTGGCGGCGCCGCTGTTCGGCTCGATGCTGCTGCAGTGGCCGATCGGTTGGATCTCCGATCGGGCGTCGCGTCGAGGTGTGATCCTCGCCGTGGCAGGGATCGCCGTGGTCACCTGTGTTGCGCTGGCCAGCGTGACCGAAGGCAGCTGGATTGCCGTCGGCCTGATGGCGGCGCTCGGGGCGGTGTCGTTCGCGGTCTACTCGCTGACGATCGCCCTCGCCGCCGATTGGCTACCAACGGCCAAGCTCACATCTGGCTCGGCGGTGCTCGTGCGGGTGAACGGTGTCGGTGCCCTCGTCGGCCCACTCGTCGCCACCGTCGTCATCGGCTCGACCTCGCCGATCGCCTACTTCTGGANCATGGCGGCGATCAANCTGATCATCGCTGCGTACCTCGTCTGGCGGATCGTCGNCGCCGANGCTCCCNAACATCNCCGGACGTTCGTCGCCTTCCCGGCNCGGGCATCCGCCGGGGCGATCGCGCTCATGCGCGGNCAGCGCACTCGAATCGACAACGANAANTGANCGCAGGCCACGTCCCGGTCGTCGCTCAGTCGTCGGTGANGTCCCAGGGGGCGACCCAGTCGCCGTCCATNCGGAACGAGAGTTGGTTGTCGTCCTCGAGGCGCTTGGCGACGTGGAGTTCGCCGACGTTGCGGCCATAGCGCTCGGCTGCGTCCTCGAACACGCCGTGGGCNGCGGCGGTCATCACGAGCGGCNCCTCGAGGCTCGACTCGAGCTCACGCACGAGGCCGAGATCCTTCAGACAGAGGTCGAGGGTGAAGCTCGGGTCGTAGTGGCCGGCGAAAATCGACGGGCCGTCGTGGCGAGCGACGAACGAGTCNCCGACCGAGTCGCAAATGGCGTCGTAGAGCACNGGGAGNTCCACCCCGTTGGCCATCCCGAGNGCGAAGCCCTCNCCGATCGAGGCCGCATGGATGAACCACAGCTGGTTGGTGACGAGCTTGACGACNTTGCCGGTGCCGAGCGGNCCGCAGCGGATNACGCGGCCGAGGTTCTCCAGGACCGGAACGACCCGGTCGAGATCGGNTTCGGCNCCACCGGCGAACANGGTGAGACGCTTGTTGCGGGCACCNTCGACGGCGCCGGTCACNGGGGANTCCATGACCGTGACCCCCNCGGGCGCCTCGTCCGCGAGTTCTTGCACGAATTCGCGACGGTTNGTCGTNAGATCGGCCCACACCGAGCCGGGNCGCAGCGCNGCGAGCGCCCCNCCTGCCCGCATCACGCCATCGACGTGGTCNGGGCGGGGGAGNGAGGTNAGCANGATGTCNGCCNCCGNAGCGACGGCTGCGACGTCGGCGGCGGTNCGGCCACCGGCGGCGACGACCTCGGCCACCGGNTCGGGCCGGAGATCNAGGGCGACGACGTCGTAACCGGCATCGACCAGGTTGAGGCACATGGGCAGACCCATGTTGCCGAGGCCGATGAAACCGATGGTTTCCGAGGCTCGNGTTTCCGTCATGGCCNCTCCTAGTAGTTGGCGTCGGGCATCGACGCCTTGCGTCGGCCNATGAANTCCTGGAGTTCGGCGTCGATCGCCTCGTCGAGGCCCGGGCCGGTGTACTCGGCGAGCATGCGCTTCCAGGTCGNGTTGGCCCGCTGCGCCGAGGTGAGNGANCCCTCGTCGGTCCACTGCTCGAAGCTGTTGTTGTCGGCCTCGGTCGAGCGAGCAAACGCCGTCTCGAAGTTCTGCAGCGTGTGGCCNTTGCCGAGGAAGTGCTCGCCGTGCGGGTTCGTGCGGAAGGCCTCCATGGCNTGACCGTTNTCGCTGATGTCGATCCCGCGGGCGTACACGTCCATNAAGCCGAGNTGGTCGGCGTCGAGGATGAGCTTCTCGAAGCCGAGGGCGAGGCCACCCTCCTGCCACCCGGCNGCNTGCAGCACGAAGTTCACCCCGGACAGCACGGTCGGGATGATNGTCGACGANGACTCGTAGGCCGCCTGNGCATCGGGNTANTTGGAGGCGGTGAACTGGCCGCCCGAACGGAACGGNGTGCCGACCCGACGGGCNAGGGCNGCCATNACCGAGATGGCCTGACCACCCTCGGGAGTGCCGAAGGTGGGNGCACCGGTGGCCATCGACATCGACGAGGCGAAGGTGCCGAAGATCACCGGGGCGCCNGGACGGACGAGNTGGGTGTACGCCATNCCCGACAGGGCCTCGGCGAGCGACTGGGCNGCNAGNCCGGCGACGGTCACCGGCGACATGGCGCCGGCNAGGATGAACGGCGACATGATGCANGCCTGGTTGGCGCGGGCGTATTCCGTGGCGGCCCCGAGCATCGTGGCGTCCCAGCGCAGCGGCGACGAGGCGTTGATGAGCGAGGTCATCACGGTGCGATCCTGGAGATCGCCACCGAAGGCGATTCGGCTCAGCTCGATCGAGTCGGCGGCCCGCTCGGCGGCGGTCACCGAGCCCATGTACGGCTTGTCGCTGTACTTGATGTGGGCGTACACCATGTCGAGGTGCCGCTTGTTGACCGGCACGTCGACCGGTTCGCACACCGTGCCGCCACTGTGGTGCAGGTGGGGCAGGTCGTAGACCAGCTTCACGGCATTCTCGAAGTCCTCGATGGTGCCGTACCGGCGACCGTTGTCGAGGTCGAACACGAACGGTGAGCCGTAGTTCGGGGCGAAGACGGTCGTGTTCTCGCCGATCTTCACGGAACGTTCGGGATTCCGAGCGTGCTGGATATAGGACGTCGGCGCGTTCTTCTCGACGATCTCCCGACACATCCCCTTCGGGAAGTAGACCATCTCGCCTTCGACCCGTGCGCCGGCCTGACGCCACAGGTCGAGCGCCTCCGGGAACTCCTGGAAGGCCACACCGACGGTGGCGAGGATTTCCTCGGCGTTCTCCTCGATGGCGGCGAGGCCCTCTTCGGAGAGCATCTCGACCGGTGGCATCGTGCGCTCCAGGTACGGCTTCGTTGCCACACTGGCTGTACGGGCCGCCTGCCGGCCGGCACGGCCACCGCCGCGACGGCCGCCCCGGCGGCCTCCGGTTTCCTCGGTGACGTCGCTCATGCTTGCTGCCTTTCGCTCTTCATAGAGGCCTCGCCTCCGTTGGTGTCCCGTCGACGACGGCGCCGTCCGCCCGCCTCGGACGCAATCCGCTGTGGCAGCGTCACGACCTCGGCAAGGTGGGGGCTCGGTGCAGTGGCGTGGGGGAACGCCATGGCCGACACGAACAACTCCTGGAATCGGGGTTCGGTGGCCGTTTCGATCTTCTCGATGTCGCGAACTGCGGCGGCGATCTCGTCGCGCTGTTCGGCGCTCACCAGCATCCGGACCGTGCCTGCGCCGGCGGCGTTGCCGACCGCCCGGACGCTGTCCACGGGGCAGTCGGGCACAAGGCCGAGGATCAGGGCATAGACCGGGTCGATGTGGGCACCAAAGGCACCGGCGAGCCGCACGTCGTGACACTCGGTGATCCCGGCGTGTTCCATCAAGAGGTCGATGCCGGCACGAAGAGCCGAACTGGCGAGCTGGATCTGGCGAACGTCGTTTTGGGTGATCGCCAACTGCGGGTGCACGGTGCCGTCGGCATCCGCGTACTCGGCGCGAATCACGTAGGTGAACGTGCGCTCGTCGGGAACGATCCGATCGGTTGTCGCAGACAGGTCCTGGATCACGCCGTTGTGGTCACACAGACCGGACAGGAACAGTTCGCCGATGACCTCGATGATCGCCGAACCGCAGAGGCCGGCGATGTCGAGTGTTGCGGTCTGCTCGGCGAATTCGGGCTCGTCGCTCCATGCGTCGGCACCGATCACCTTGAAGCGGGGCTCGTACGTGTCGTGGTCGATCCGGATGCGCTCGATCGCTCCGGCGGTCGCGCGCATGCCCGACGAGATCTGCGCGCCCTCAAGCGCTGGACCGGTCGGCGAGGATGCGGCGTAGGTGCGCTCGGCCGTGCCGAGCACGATCTCGGCATTGGTGCCGATATCGACCATCAGCTGTGGTTCGACGGTGGCGTGTGTGCGCTCGTTGAGTGTGGCCGACGCAGCGTCGGCGCCGACATGGCCGGCGATGCATGGGCCGACATGGCAGCGGGCGTAGGGCAGGCCGAGATCAAGGTCCGTGGCTCGCATGTCGACCGGTTCGCCGACGGTGAGCGTGAACGGTGCGGCGCCCAGCGGCGTCGGGTCGATGCCCAGTAGCAGGTGATGCATGACGGGGTTGCCGACGAGCACGATGTCGTGGATGTGCGTCCGGACGTCGTCGGGCAGGAGGTCGGTGTCGAGGTCGTTGCAGAGGTCCTCGATGAGGGTGTCGAGCGCGTCGCGGACGGCTGACGTGAGTTCGTCGTCGCCGCCTGGATTCATCATCACGTAGCTGACTCGGCTCATCAGATCCTCACCGAAACGGATCTGGGGGTTCATCGCCCCGGCGTTGGCGACGACATCGCCGGTGGCGAGATCGACCAGGTAGCCGGCAATGGTGGTGGAGCCGACATCGACGGCGACGCCGTAGACGGCCTCATCGAAACCGGGGCGCACGGCCATGACCGACCCGTCGCGGTGCACGATGGCGGTGACCGCTCGTTTGCCGTCGATGATCGCCGGGTGAACTTCCGGCAGCACGCGGGCATCGACGTCGACGTCGTCGATGCCCCAGTCGGCCGCAAGCGCCTCCCGCAGGATCTCGACGTCGGAACGCTCGTCGCCCAACTCGAGCTCCGGAAGCTCAACATAGCGAGCGGTGATGAGCGGATCGAGGGTCAGCCCGGGCAGATCGATCTTCTTGCGAACGACCGGGCGGTGCACCTGACTGGCGGGTGGTACGTCGACGACGACGTCGGCCAGTGCGGTGGCCATGCAGCCGAGGCGTCCGCCCGGTTCGATCGTGCGCCGACCCTTGTAGTCGGTCTCCGAGGAGGTCCACGGAGACAACGACGACTCGTCAGAGGTGATGCCCCACTTGGCGAACTCGCCCACAGAAGGCGTCACCTGGCAGCGCCCGCACAGGCCACGGCCGCCGCAGGTCGAGTCGAGGTCGACCTTGACCGCCCGGGCGGCATCGAGCAGCGAGGTGCCGGGCGCGACGTCGGCGTGCACCCCGGAGGGGGTGAACACCACGGTGACGTTCCCGTCGCCCGGCCGGCTGGTCATCGTCGTCGTTGCCTCGGGTCAGCTGCCGGCGGCAGCGGCACGACGGCGGCCACCACGACGGCCACCACGGGCACCCTCGCCGGCCTCGCCGGGGTCGCGGTTGGCGGCGATCCAGGCCGCACAGTTCTCGTCCTGCCCGTTGAGGACGTCGGCCGCCATGATGGCCGTCTTCACCTCGCCGTGGAGCGGGTTCATGATGGCGGAGGTCATGCCGGCTCCGATCGACATCGCCAGGAAGGTGCCGGTGATGTTGTGACGGTTGGGCAGGCCGAACGACACGTTCGAGGCGCCACAGGTGGTGTTGACCTTGAGTTCGTCTCGCAGGCGGCCGACGAGTTCGAAGACCTGCCGGCCGGCGGTGCCCATGGCCCCGATCGGCATGACGAGCGGGTCGACGACAACGTCGGCGGCCGGGATGCCGAAGTCGGCGGCCCGGTTCACGATCTTCTTGGCGACCTCGAAGCGCACATTGGGGTCCTCGGAGATCCCGGTCTCGTCGTTGGAGATGGCGACGACGGCGGCGCCGTGCTTGGCGACGAACGGAAGGACCCGTTCGAGGACCTCCTCCTCACCGGTGACCGAGTTGATGAGCGGCTTGCCCTCATAGATCTCGATGGCGGCCTCGAGGGCCTCGACGATCGAGGAGTCGATGGCGATCGGCACGTCGGTGACCGCCTGGACTTCCTGGATAGCCCGCACAAGGAGGGCGGGCTCGTCGGCCAGCGGGATGCCGGCGTTGACGTCGAGCATCTGGGCACCCGCTTCGACCTGGGCGATGGCGTCGGAGACGACCCGGCTGAAGTCGCCGTTCTTCATCTCTTCGGCGAGCAGTTTGCGGCCGGTCGGGTTGATGCGTTCGCCGATCATGACGAAGGGACGACCGAATCCGATCGCCACCTCCTTCGTGGCGCTGGAGATGATGGTGTCGGTCATGACTAGCTTTCTTGTTGGGGGTCGACTCCGGACACGCCGGACTCGGGATCGAGACCGCCGTTGGCCACGAGGGCCTCGAGCACGTCTCGCGGATGGTCATTGTCGAGTCGTTGGGCTGCGGCGTGGGCTGCGGCGATCGCATCGCCATCGACGCCCGTGGCCACTCGGCGCCACTCGTTCACGTAGTCGTCGGTTTTGGTGAGTCCGGCCACGGTGGCGGCCCGGTCGATCGCAACCTGGAAGCGATCATGCATGAGCACCTGCTCCTTGCCGCCGTCCTCGGTCGTGGCGGT
>PABW01000076.1 GCA_002699625.1 Acidimicrobiaceae bacterium | reverse complement strand
CTCCTGGGCCGACCTCGAGGATGAGGCTCGGGCCTGGGAGCGCCGCGTCGACGAGGCCATGGCCGACGACGACGATGTCACGGGGTACGTCCGACGGCTTGAGGAGCAATACGACCGCCGAGCCGAGTCGAGTATCCCCAACGCCGACGATCTCGCCGCCGAGTTCGAACGCTTCCTGCGCCAACAGGACGACTGAGGGTGCATCATTTGGTCGAGATCGTTCGTCCCGACGACGACTCGACCACGGAACTTCTCGTCGACGAACTCTGGCGTGCTGGTGCTGTCGGCGTGGAGGAGATTGACCGCTCGATCCGGGCGGCATTCACCGACACCGCCACTGCTACCTCGGTGGCCCTTCGCCACGGCGGACGGGTAGAGGACGTCTCCGACACGACCGGACTCGACAGCTGGCGGGACCACGCAGCTGACTATCGGGCGGGCCGCTTCCACGTTCGTCCACCCTGGATCGATCCGGATTCCACCGGCCGGTTCGTCGATCTGGTGATCGACCCGGGGCATGCCTTCGGCAGCGGCAGTCACCCGACGACCCGTCTGATGCTGACCGCGCTCGCCGAGCACATCGGGCCCGGCGACCGCGTCGTCGATCTCGGAACCGGGAGCGGCATTCTCGCGATCGCCGCAGCCCGACTCGGCGCCGATGTGATTGGGATCGACCTCGATCCGGCGGCGGCGCCAGCGGTCCAGGCGAACGCCATGGCTAACGGTGTCCGCGAACGCGTCGACGTGCGCATCGTGGACATCAGCGACATCGGCGACGACGAGCGTTTCGATGTCGCTCTGCTCAACGTCACGATCGACATCCACGAATCCGTCGCCCCTGCGGTCGAACGGCTCGACGTTCCCGTGCTGATCGTCGCCGGAATCCTCGATGGTGAGCAGGCCGAGCGGGCAGCACGGCTTCACGGCCGGAGCTCCACCGAGCGGCTGAGCGAGGACGGCTGGGTCGCCCTCGTGTTCGATCGTGGACGAGACAGCGCTGCGACCTAGGCTCGCCCGATGGCTCGCATCGATGTTCCCGACGGCTCCGGACTGGAGCGAGAGCGCCTGCTGATGATGCAGCTCGACATCGCCATGGGCATGGGGGCCTATTCGGCGGCGATCTACGAGAAGACGTCGCTTCCGCCTCGGGTCCGGGAGGTGGCGCGGCTTCGCATCGCCGCTGCGAATGGCTGTCCCGTCTGTCTGAACACGCGCTCCGCCCATGCGACGGAGGACGGCTTCGACGAGGCGACGGTCGAAGCCGTCGTCGCTTGTGATCTCGGTGGTGTGCACACCCTCGGCGATCTCGACGAACGCGAACGACTCGCCGGCGAGTTTGCCGACCGCTTCGCGTCGGATCATCACCGACTCGACGACAAATTCATGGCGGATCTCCGCAACTCCTTCACCGACGTCGAGGTGATTGAGCTCACCGCACTGTGTGCGATGACGCTCGGCAATGGCCGCTTCTTCACCGTGCTCGGCGTGGAGGCCGACGACGACGGGCACTACTTCGTGAACGAGGGCGAACGGTGACACTCCGTGCGAGCTCCAGCGACGGCGTCGAGCTCGCCATCCATGATCTCGGGGGTGAAGGACCACCGCTCTTTTTCGTGCACGCCACCGGCTTCCATGGCCGGTGCTACACCCGGATCGCCGAGCAACTCGGCGACATTCGCCACTGCTGGGCACCGGACCTTCGGGCTCACGGCGACAGCACCATTCCTGCGGACGACCGCTTTCACTGGAGCGGCATGGCCGACGACCTCTGCGCCGTGCTCGACGCTCTCGGCATCGACGAGCCGGTCGACTTCGTCGGTCACTCGATGGGCGGCGCCACCGTGATCGCCACCGAGCTCCGTCGGCCCGGCACAATCCGCACTGCGTGGCTCTTCGAGCCGATCGTCTTTCCCCCGATGGGCGACAACCCGAGCACTATGTCCGAGGTCGCCCGCAACCGTCGGGCCAGCTTCGACACCATTGAGGCCGTGCTCGAGCGATACGGGTCGCGCTCACCGTTTTCCGCGGTCGACCCTGCGGTGCTCGACGACTATGTCCGTCACGGCTTCGCGCCATCGCCGGAAGGGGTCACGCTCAAGTGCACNCCCGAGAGCGAGGCCCGCACNTTCGAAAGCGTCGACTACGAGGTCTATGGGCNCCTCGGCGGNATCGATGCCGACATCACCGTGATCGCGTCGACCGANGGGGCGCCACCNGCGACGATCGCCCCGATGGTGGCCGACGGNATCGNGTCGGCTCGCCTCGTCACCTGGGAGGGCGAGACCCACTTCGGGCCGTTCACCCANCCGGCGCGNGCNGCCNCCGAGATTCGGNCCAACCTCCGATGAGCGANCTCACACCGCGCGAGTGGCTCGGCCTNGAGGCAACCCACAATCCGNATCGGTGGTANCTGCCCGTCATCCCCCGGCTGAGCGTTCGNGAGATCTTCCTGTTCGGNGGGGCCGGCCTCGCTGCGGCCACNACCGCNCTCGAGGAGACCACCGGNCGGCCGGTCGTCTGGGCGACCGCCCAGTACCTCGACTTCGCCAAGGTCGGCGAGACGATGGANCTCGACGTCCACGTCTCGGTCTCGGGCCGCTACACCACCCAGGCTCGCGTGATCGGTCGCGTCGGNGACCGNGAGATCATCACGGTCAACGCTGCGCTCGGGANGCGCGAACTCGACCTGACCGAGACGTGGCCGACACNCCCCGACGTCCGTGCGCCCGANGCNTGTCGGCCNCGAGAGTACGACTACGACCAGGATTCGCTCGGCAAGCACCTNGACCAACGGTTCGCACCGACNACCGGCGAGAAGCTNGGCGGTCCGACCGGCCACGGCCCGGGCCGGCTGTGCGTCTGGACNAAGCCGCCCGACGGNGTCGGCAACAGCGCCGCNACCNTGGCGGTGCTCGGCGACTTCGTCCCGATGGGCATCTCCAACGTCGCGTCCCAGCCGGTCGGGTCGAACAGCCTCGACAACACGCTGCGGATCATCGATGTCCGGCCGAGCGAGTGGTANCTGCTCGACATCGAGGCCGGCGGGATCGCCAACGGGTTCGGGCANGGCCAGCTCCGGATCTGGGACGATCAGGGCAATCTCCAGGCGATCGCCAGCCAGTCGGTCGTGGTGCGNGATCGCCGGAAGCGCTGACCTCGGCGNNGGCCGGGANGCCTACATCCGGAAGGTGCCGTCGAGNCCGACCTTCCAGGCNGCACCGGCGACGGTGCCGCCATCGACTGGNATCGATGTACCCGTCACGAACGACGCCAGATCCGACNCCAGGAANGCGATCACCGCNGCGCACTCGTCGGTCGANCCCATCCGGCGNAGCGGTGTCGGGTGGTGCTCNGTCGACATGGCNGAGCTGTCCGCNGCAAGGTCGGCNTCGCCGGGCGTCGGGATCATGTCCGGCGCGACACAGTTGACCCTGATGCCNCGGCCGCCGAGTTCGAGGGCCAGCGTCTTCGTGAANTGCTCGACNGCGGCCTTCATGGCGGCGTAGATCCCGAAGCCGGGGGCGGCGTGGTAGGCCTCGACCGACGTGACGTTCACGATNGCGGCGCCGNCGGCCAGNCGGTCCAGCGCCGAACGCACACTGTTGGTGACNGTGCCGAAGTTCTCGGCGATGAGCGCCGCCTCGCCNTTTGGTGACACNCCGGCGAANTCGGCGTGGAANCCACCGCCGACNTTGTTGACCAGGATGTCGATCGGGCCGAGTTCATCGGCCACTCGNGCCATGAACGACTCGACCGACTCGGCGTCGCGCACGTCGAACACNTCGGCGAGNACCCGACGGCCGGTGGCTTCGATCGCNGCGNCGGTTTCGGCGAGCCCATCGGCCTGACGGTCNCAGATNGCAANGTGGGCGCCNAGCGACGCNAGCGCNAGNGCCGTTGCCTCNCCGATGCCCTGGGCGGCGCCGGTCACNACNGCGANTCGGTCGGTGAGCATCAACTGGTCGGCGGAGACAGGCACGAGACTTCCTCTNGGNNAACAGACGCTCCTACCCTACGCGAATGCCCGTTCCCGCTCGAACGCCCGTCATCGTGGGTCGCGCCCAGATCGTCGACACCGAACCCGATCTNGACNACCCCNCCGACCCGATCCANTTGATGACNCGNGCCGCGGCCGCCGCCGTCGCCGACGCCGGNATCGATGCCTCCTCGATCGATCTCGTCGGNGTCGTCGCCGGCTTGTTCCGCCACCCGAACCCGGGNCGGGCGATCGGCGANGCGATCGGGNTCCCCNCCTCGGCGACCTCGGTGCTCACCACCTGGGGCGGNAATACGCCGATCGCCTTCGTCGGAGAACTCGGCGACCGGTTGGCTCGGGGCGAGGCCGACATGATCGTGATGGTCGGCGGCGAGACGGGNCTCACCCGCGCCGCGCTCCGCAAGGCNGGCCNTCCGAGNCCNGCGGTGATCCGGGAATCACCGATCGAGGAGCCGGCGTCGTGGGGGGCCGCACTCACGATGGGCGCCAACGCCGACGTCGCTCGCGGCGGCGAACTGCCCCGGAACACGTACGCCGTCTTCGACAGTGCCCGCCGCGCCGCGGCTGGTCACACCCTCGACGAGGCCCGCGACGCTGCGGCGGCGCTCTGGGCCGGGTACTCCGCAGTCGCCGCCGCAAACCCCGACCTCGCCGTCGATGCGATGAGCGCCGACGAGATCCGCGAACCCTCCCCCGCCAACCGGATGGTGTCGTGGCCGTACACGAAGGCGATGTGCGCCAACAACACTGTCGACCACNGTGGCGCNCTCATCCTCACGACCCACGAACGGGCCGAGGCGCTCGGCGTACCCGCCGACCACCGGGTGTATCTGCGCGACCTGGTCACCGCCGCCGACTCCGACACCTTCTTGACCCGGGCCGACGTCGCACGCGTGCCCGGCCTCGACAACGCCGTCGCTGCGCTCCGGGAGCGCTGGGGGGATCTCGCCNCCCTTGATCACATCGACCTNTANGGNTGCTTCCCCTCGATGGTGGCCTACACCGCCGAGGCGATGGGCCTTGACNNCGGACGGGAGTTGACCGTGGCGGGCGGTCTCGGCTTNATGGGTGCACCGCTCAACTTCGCCGCCGGGCAAGCCTTGATCGCGATGGTCCGCCGGCTTCGCNAGCATCCGGGCGAACTCGGGCTCGTGCAGGGCAACGGCGGGCATGCGACCAAGCACGCACTNGGTGTGTTCAGCACCAGCCCGCCCGACGAACTGGTGCTCACCCGAACCGCNGAGTCCGTCGGAGATCAGGANCTCCGTGCTGATGACGACGCAGCCGGCGACGCCGTGATCGACGGGATCACGGTCGAGTACGAACGATCGGGNCCCACCCGGGCCGTGGCGATCTGCCGGTTCGTNGANGGGCGCGGNCGNCTNTGGGCGAACTCGTCCGATCCGGCAATCCTCCACGCNGCNGTCACCGAGGAACTCGTCGGCACCTCGGTCTCGGTGGTGGGNGGCGAGTTCAGCCGCTGATCTCCGGNTGNGCCGCCACCANGAGGAGNCGGTTCGACCTGGGCTAGCTTCCCGGGCATGGGAGAGAACATCCACCTCGAAAAGNACGTCGCCGACGGCGTCGCCGTCATCCGCCTCGACCGNCCNAAGGTCAANGCGCTNAGCAGCGACATGATGCGCGACCTGCACGCGATCTGCGACGANCTCGCCGNCGACGACNCCACCCGGGCCGTGGTGGTCACCGGTGGCCGAAAGAACTTCGCNGCCGGCGCNGACATCTCNGAGTTCCCGAGCTTCACGGCCGAGACGGCGCAGCAGTTCTCGAACATGTTCAACGANNCGCTTCTCGCCCTGGAGAACCTTCCGCAGGTNACGATCTCNGCCATCAACGGCTTTGCGCTCGGCGGCGGNCTNGANGTCGCNGTCNCGACCGACTTCCGNATGATCGCCGAGGACGGCCGCATGGGCGTGCCNGAAATCCAGCTCGGNCTGATTCCGGGCGGTGGCGGCACCCAGCGTCTNGCCCGTCTCGCCGGGGTCACNATGGCCAAGGACATGGTGTACAGCGGGCGCCATGTCGGNGCCGANGAAGCCCTTGCCAACAAGATCGTGTCGTCGATTCACGATCCCGACGANNTGCAGGACGCAGCNATCGCCAAGGCTGCCNAGTACGCCNCCGGCCCNGCGGCGTTGCGCATGGCCAAGCGGGCGATCCTCGATGGNCTNGCNCTGCCGCTNGNNGAGGCCGTCAAGGTCGANGCCGAACAGTTCGGCGCCTGTTTCGCCACCGACGACTGCCGCACCGGNGTGCAGAGCTTCATGGAGAACGGTCCCGGNAAGGCCACGTTCTCCGGNCGNTAGCGAGGCACCGACAGCACGGACCNNCGACNGCCGGCTGGNTCAGTCGATCTCCATCNGCTGGAGCCGCTGTGCNCCNAGAAGGAGNCCGNCGACGACNATGCCGAGACACACGATCACGGCGATCGGTGTCGAGATGTCGAGCGCTCCGTTGAGGCGNACNCCGGCCATGTTGTCGACGATCGCCCGCAGATAGCCGCGTACCGACACNCGCCCGATCGCCGAGGAGAACTGGGTGAACAAGCCCTCCCACAGGAGCACGTAGGCGAGGCCCCAGATGATGGCGTTCTTCACCAGCAGGCCGAGCAGNACGAAGAGGGCCGAGTAACCGAGCACACCGACACCACTCGCCACGACCGTGGCGNTGATGCCATCGCTTCCCGAGCCGCCGACGGCNGCGGCGATCGCCATCGGAACGACNGTGAGGGGCAGGCTGACGGTGATCGACGCNAGGAAGGCGCCGATGACGACCGGCAGCCGGTCCATGGGCCGGAGCCAGAGGTACACGAGGGTGCCGTCCTCGCGGCCGTCGCCGAGTGACGCNGATGCGAANACCAGGGCCACCACCGGCACGACCANCACGAGTCCGAGGCCGTCGATGACGCCGACCATCGCCTCGACCTGNTNNTCGATCTCGGCGCTTGCCGCCACACCGACNGCNGCGAGGATCAGCACCNCGCCGAGCNCNAGCAGCGCGATGATCCGACCACGGGTGACGAGCTGACGCAGAAGCAGNCGGTGGGTGAGCACCGCAGCACGAACGAACGGNACCGAGCCGCTCATCNGCGACGCTCCACGAGGTAACGGAAGACGGATTCNAGATCGTCGTCGAGCGGTGCAACCTCGTTGAGACGGGCGCCGAGTTCGACCGCGAGCGGTGCGATCGCCCGGCCNAACGAGTCGACGTCGNTGGTNTTGGCCTCGACCGCCGTGGCGGTGACGGCGACACCCTCGGCCAGGCTGCGCTCGATCAGGGCCGCAGCGANCTCCTTNGGNTGATCGGTNCCGATCCGAACCCGATGCGGGCGGTCGTCCATCTGNTCGCGCAGGGTGNGNTAGTCGCCGGCNGCTGCGAGCCGGCCNTGGGCGATGACGAGCACGTTGGATCCGAGTCGGGCGACCTCGTCGAGCACATGGCTGGAGACGAGCAGGCAGGTGCCCTNCGCNGCGAGTTCGTTGAAGAGGGNGATCATGCGTTGTCGCTGNACNGGGTCGAGGCCGGTNAGCGGCTCGTCGAGNACGAGCACGGCCGGNTCGTTGACGACGGCAGCGGCGAGCTTGGCCCGCTGCCGCATGCCCTTCGAGAACGAGCCGACGGGCTTGGGGTCGTCGGGATCGAGATCGACCCAGGCGATCGTCCGTCGGGATCGGGTGTCGGCCTCGGCNGGCGTCAGCCCATGGGTGAGGGCGGCAAAGNTCACGAAGTCGAGCACGGAGAGNCGGTCNAAGAGGGCGTCTTGCTGCGGTGCAAGACCGATGCGNCCGCGGACCTCGCGATCGGTGCGGGGGTTNTCGCCGAGCACGTTGACCGTGCCGCGTGACGGCGGGGTGAGNCCNCACAGCATCCGGAAGAGGGTGGACTTTCCGGCGCCGTTCGGNCCGAGNATGGCCGTGATCCCCGACCCGATCTGGAAGGTGACGTCGGAGACGGCGACCACGTCGCCGAACGACTTGGTCACNCCGATNGCNTCGACCATCACCTCGCCGCCGTCGACGAGGCGGGCGANNTGCCGGACCGGTTCACCGGTTGGTGGTGGNGGCTGCGAGGGCGGGCCGGTCGGGGGCGGAGGTGGGGGCGGNGGNGGCAGGTCGGACATCAGACNGCGCCGATCCGTCGGTANCGGTCGGCGAGCACACCGAANCCGGCGGCGATCCANAGGGCGGTTCCGCCNTAGACCAGCCCNGTGGGGACGACCTCNCCGGTNTCGAAATCNGTGNATCCGTCNCTGTTATCGCCNAAGATCCGGGCAGCNGTCTCGAGCGGAACACTCAGTGGATCGAGGACGAGCAGGGTGCGGGAAGCGCCAATCGACTCGACCGAGATGTTCACAACGATCGACACGCCGAAGAGTGCGGCCAGCACCGCGACGCTGGCGAATGCTCGGCGATCGGTGACGCTGGCGGCACCGAGGCTGACGGCAGCGAAGAACACCACGATGATTCCGGAGGACAAAAGCAGCTTGGCGGCGACCTCAAGCCAGTTGGCGAACCCATCAGGGCCAAGCCCCTGGATCGTGTTCGCGGCGAGGTAGAGCAGTGCAGGTCCGGCCACGACGATTGCCATCGAGGTCATCACCGCAACGAACTTGGCGGCCAGGTACGTCGGCGCGGTGAGTGGTGTGGAGAGATAGAGCCGCAACATGCCGTCGCGGCGATCGCGAACGATCGCCTCCGGCGCGACCAGCGTGGCGAAAAGCATCACTGCGACGATCGGAAGGCCAAAGAGTTCCCAGTACTCGGGCTGAAGTTCCCCCTCCATCAGGTCGCCGATGAGCACGGACAGGGCGAGAAAACCGATCGAGGGGAGGAAGGCGACGACCGCAACGATGATCGGGAAGACCTTGTGGCGACCCTTGCGCCCGAGACCGAGGATGCTGCGGATCGTGTGCCACGCAACCGAGCGGACGGCCTTCCCGACACCGGCCCGCTCGCCGTCGAACGTGCGGTACCCGCGGTCGAAGATCTCGGCGGCGGTCATGCCGATGCCTCCGTGAACAGATCTTCGAGTGTGGTGCGATCGACGACGACCCTCCGGAGGCGGGCCTGCTCGGCGGCGACGGCGTCGCGGATCGCGTCGAGACTGGTCTGCTGGTCGGCTGCGGTGACGCGAAGCTGGTTGAGATCGCGGCGAACGTCGAGCCCTGCTTCACGGAGCCGCTCCTCCACTGCATCGACGGCGCGGGGGCGCTCGACGATCTCGACGAGTTCGGCCGTGATCGTGGTGGTGTCGCCGACGAGCGACGCCAAGGGGCCTTGGGCGACGAGTCGTCCGGCGTCGAGCGCCACGATGTTGTCGCAGATGCGCTCGACCTCTTCGAGGAGGTGACTCGAAAGGAGGACATCGATGCCGTAATCGGCGCTGATCTGACGGATCAGCGCCAGCATTTCGTCGCGCTGGACGGGATCGAGACCGTCGGTCGGTTCGTCGAGCAGTACGAGCGAGGGGTCGGCGGCGATCGCCTGGGCGAGCTTCACCCGCTGGCGCTGACCGGTCGACATGGTGCCGAGTGCCCGAAAGCGTTCTTCGCCGAGTCCGACGAGCCACAGTGCGTCGCTGGCGCGGCCTCGGGCCTCGCTCTTCGGCATGCCTCGCACCTCGGCGAGGTGCTTCACGAAATCCGAGGCCGGCATGTCTTCGGGCAGCACGTTGCGCTCCGGGCCGTAGCCGACAACCGAGCGAAGCCGGGCCGCGTCCTTGGTCGGGTCGAGGCCGAGCACCGTGATGGTGCCCGAGGTCGCAGGACGAAGGCCGAGCGCGATCGACATCAGGGTGGTTTTGCCGGCGCCGTTGGCACCGACCAGCCCGGTGACGCCTTTGGGCACCTCGAGGTCGAGGGAGTCGAGGGCTCGCTGCGAGCCGAACTGCATGGTGAGGCCTGCGGCCGAGATCACCGTCACGAAGGGCATGGTAGGCCCAGGTCGTGGGTGGCCGGGGTTCGCCNATCACATGAATCGACCCTGAGATGTCCCGTAGGTTGCACGCATGTCGAACTCCGAAGTCTNCCCCNCCGCTGTCGCCGTCGTCACCGGAGCCAACAGCGGCATCGGTCGGGCCACGNCNCTCCACCTCGCCGAACACGGCTATGCGGTCTNCGGCACGGTCCGGTCGATCGATCGGGCNGGGAAGCTTTTGGCCGAGGCCGAGGCGCGTGGTCTCACGATCGAGCTGNCCGAACTCGACATCGCCAGCGGCGAGTCGGTCCGTGAGGGCTTCGAGGACATTCTCGATCGGGCGGGGNGCATCGATCATCTGATCAACAACGCTGGCGTCGGCGGCAATGGTGCCGTCGAGGAGACGAGCGCCAAGCGCTACCTCGATGTCATGAACATCGACCTCTGTGGCGCGACTCGCTGTATTCAGGCGGTGCTGCCGGGGATGCGTGAACGCGGGAGCGGCACGATCGTCAACATCACGTCGGTGGCCGGTCGCCTCGCTGCGGTGGCACAGGCCCCGTATGTCGCCGCCAAGTGGGCGCTCGAAGGGGTGAGTGAGCAACTGGCGCTCGAGGTCGCCGGCTTCGGCGTGCGCGTCGCGATCGTCGAGCCAGGGATCACCCAGTCGTCGATTTTCGGCAAGAACGTCGATATGCCGAACGAGACCGGTGCCTATGGCCCCGCCAACGAACGCATGCTGCAGATGTACGCAGCCGGTGCCGCCAACGCGACGCCGGCGGTCGAGGTCGGCGAGGTGATCCGTCACGCGATCGAGACCGACGATCCGAAGCTGCGCTACCAGGTGAGCTGGGGTGGGGCCGAGATGGTCGCCGGGCGCGCCGCAATTAGCGATGAGGACTGGGTGATGCTCGGGACGATCGAGTCGCTCGACGAGTACGTCGCCGCGTTCAACGACGCCTTCGGTATCGATATCGGCCTTTAGCCGAAAGGGGGTCAGGCGCGGGCCGGCTCGACGCCTGCCGCCGCTCGCAGCGCCACCCACCAGCCTGAATCAGGCACACCGAGCCGCGTGAGTGCCGACTCGGCTTCTGCTCGACGCTCCGGCAACCCGGGGAGGGTGAGCTTCTCGGCCACGACCGCCGCAGCGACAGCGACGATCGTTGGGAAGACCTGATCGCCACCGGCCGGGACCGCGGCACGGGCCCGATCAAGCGCAACCGCCGCGCCTGCAGCGTCGCCTGCTCTGGCGGCGGCACATGCGCCGGCGAGACGAGCGAGAACCCGATCGGAATAGGTACTGCGGCCCGACGTCTCCACCGCGTCGGCATACGCCTCGACCGAACGCCCCGTGGCGACACGCGCAAGCGCCGTGACCGCCCATCCCCAGCGAGACGAGGTGTCGTCGGCGACGCCCGGAAGCGCGTCAAGTATCTCGAAGGCGGCATCGGCGTCGCCTTCTTGCAGGCGCGCCAGCCCGAGCGCGACATGACGCTCCGACCCGCCGACGATGTCGATGTCGATGTCGTCGAACCCGTCGAGGTACTGCTGGGCCCGCGCCGCATCCCCGACCGTGACCGATGCGGCGGCGATCGACGTGCACAGCATGTCGTTGGGCGGGCCGAACGGGTGGTCCGCCTCGGCGCTGACGAGCAACTGAAAGCCCGGATCGAGGCGACCGCGCCGCACGAGCGCTCGACCTCGCGTGGCGAGCGCCTGCACCACGCCGACCGAATCCGCGCCTTCCGGGAAGTTCGCGATCGCCGACTCGGCATGCCCGAGCGCGTCGTCGATCCGGCCGCTCCAAAGCGCCGACGTGCCGAGGGCGACGTTCATCATCCCCTGCGTCCAGCGGTCGCCCTGTTCGCGTGCGTCGAGGAGCGTCTGACGAGCGAGCTCGTCGGCCTCAGCGAATCGGCCGTCGTAGATGCGGACATAGGCGAGCAGACCGGTCGACCATCCCTTGCCGGCGAGATCGCCGGCCCGTTCGAACGCTTCCGAGGCGGCGAGCAGCCGTTCCTCGGCGTCGACCATGCGACCCTCGGTGAAGGCAATCCACGCGAGGTTCTGACGCGCCCACGCCATCCCGATCTCGTCGCCGGCTGCCTCGTAGGCCGCGAACGACTCGCGGACCGACGCCTCGGCAGCCTGGTGCTCACCCTGGAAGATGTGGGCCATCCCGCGACGCCGAAGCGCATCGGCGATCAGGCGTGGGTCGCCGTCGGCGTGGGCGAGTTCGAGCGCTGTGCTCGCCCGAGCGAGGGCTTCGTCATGATCGTCGGACCACTGGGCGAGCTCGGATGCCACCAGCTCGCAGCGGAACCGCAAGCCGAGCGCACCCTCGTCGCCCAGCAAGGCTGTCGCCTCATCGAGATCAGCACGGGCTGCCTCGAGCGTAAGCCCGCGAAGCCGGACGTCGGCCCGCCGCAGCAGCAGGTCGGTTCGCCGCAGGTCGGTCGGCTCGAGGAGCGCGAGTGCCTCGGTCTGCAGTTCGATGGAGCGCTCGACACTCGACCGGACACGAGGTTCGTCGAGCGTTCGGAGGGTCCAGTCGACGGCGAGCGAGGCGACATCCTGGTGGATCACGTCGACGCCGCCGACCGCCTCCTGCAGTGAGGCGGCCTGCCGGTAGTGCCACGCAACGGTGTCGACATCGTCGGACCTACTGCCCGCCAACCACTCGGCGACACCGGCGTGGCTTTGGGCCCGCTGGGTTTTGGTGAGCCGGTCGTAGACGACGTCGCGCACAAGGTCGGAGTGGAATTCCCACGTCTTGGTGGTGAGCTCGAGCAGATCGGCACGGCTGAGTTCGGCAACCGCCCCGGTGACGTCGACGCCGCCCATGGTGACGTCGGCGAACGTCTGCAGCCATTCGCGGTCGCCGCGCCGACCGAGCACGGCAGCGTTGCCGATGACGGTGCGGGCGAGTTCGTCGAGCGCGTCGAGTCGGGCGCCGATCACGCTGCGCACGTTGGCCGGCAGATTGTCGGCGTCGGTGCCGTCCGTTGCTGCGAGCGTGCGGGCCATCTCTTCGAGGAACAAGGGATTGCCGCTCGCTCGTTCGACGAGAGCGGCCCGGGGTGCCGGGTCAAGCGAGCCGGCAACCTCGGCCGCAAGGAGGCGCATCGCTTCCTCGTCGAGGCCGTCGAGGGCCATGCCGAGCAGGGTGAAGCGCCCGGTGGCGGGCGACCAGCGTTCGAACAGCTTCGGCATGCCGGTCACCATCATCACGACCGGCCGACGACCGAGCCGATCGATGAGGTGCTCGAGCAGGGCGAGGACGGCGTCATCGGCGAACTCGAGATCGGAGAGCCAGATCACCAACGAGGTGGTGCGAGAGAGCATGCCGAGCAGGATGCGAGTGCTCCGGATGACCTCGGCGACCACTCGATCGGGCGCAAGCCGGGACAGATGCGTGTTGTACCCGAGGACGTGCATGATGCCGTCGGTGACACGCGGCGCATCGAGCAGCTCGGTCCGATCGCCAAGGGTCCGTTCGACCATTTCCGCAACCGCCGTGCGGGCATCGTCGGACTCGGCCGACTCGTCGAGCGCGATCGCCGACCGGATCAGGCCGGCGATCGGCCACCAGATGTTGGTCTCGCCGTAGGGCAGACACCGACCGTGGAGGACGACGGCGTCGTGGTCGAAGCGGGCCAGGTCGGCGATCTCGCCGGCGATACGGGACTTGCCCACCCCCGCTTCTCCGGTGATGCCGAGCAGCAGACCGCGGCGGGTTTCGTAGGCATTGGTGATCGCGAGCGTGACGAGATCGAGTTCTCGTTCGCGCCCGACGAAGGGCAGCTCGGCGCTTGCGCGTCGTTCGCCGGGACGGCCGTAGGGGGCGAGTGCCCGGTATGCGGTGACCGGCGCTTCCCGCCCGCGGGCGTGCAGCTGACCGACCGACCGGTAGCGGATGAAGTCCTGGGTGGCCTCGTGGGTGATGGGACCGACGAGGACCGTGCCCGGCTCGGCTGCGGTCTGGAGCCGCGACGCCGTATTCACGACGTCGCCCATCGCTGTGTAGTCGTCGCCGGCTGTCATTGCGCCGACGAGCACCTCGCCGGTGTTGATCCCGATGCGGAGCCGGATGCCGACACCGTCGTCGACATCGAGACGACCGACGCTCTCCTGCATGCGCAGCGCCGCACGCACCGCACGCTCGGCGTCGTCCTCATGGGCGATCGGCGCACCGAACAGGGCCACGATCGCATCGCCGACGACCTTGTCGACCCGTCCACCGAACGAGGTGATGTCGTCGGCGAGCCGCGCGAAACAGCTGTCGACCAGGTTCTTGACCTGTTCGGGGTCGCGGTCCTCCGAGAGGCCGGTGAACCCGACGATGTCTGCGAAGAGCACGGTGACGACCCGTCGCTCGTCAGCCCGTCGGGCGAGTTCGTGGCCGCACGCGCTGCAGAACCGGGCGCCATCGACGACCTCGGCCTGACAAGCGGGACACTGCACCGCCCCAATCTACGCAAGAAGACGACATCGGGCCTCGCTCGTTTCGACCACGCGAAACGACGATCTGACTCGGCATCCATCCCGTTAGCGTTGTCCGTAACGCGAGTGCATCCCCCATGGAGTCCTGAGATGACCGACGCCCCGTCCACCACCCTTGCCGCGCGCGCTGTCGGCGCCACCAAGATCTACGGATCCGGCGACACCGAAGTCCGCGCCCTCGACCGGGTCGACGTGACCTTCAACAGGGGCGAGTTCACCGCCATCATGGGCCCGTCGGGTTCGGGCAAGTCGACCCTCATGCACTGTATGGCCGGGCTCGACGACCTGACCGACGGTGAGGTCTTCATCGGTGAGACTGCGCTGTCGACCCTTTCGGAGAAAGATCTGACGTTGCTGCGACGCGACAACGTGGGCTTCATCTTCCAGGCCTTCAACCTCGTCCCGACCCTGTCGGCGATCGAGAACATCACGCTGCCGATGGACCTCGCCGGCAAGACCCCCGATCAGGGTTGGGTCGACCAGGTGATCGAAACGGTCGGGTTGGCCAACCGCACCACCCATCGTCCCAACGAGCTCTCGGGTGGCCAGCAGCAGCGTGTCGCCGTGAGCCGGGCCCTGGCGACACGGCCGGAGATCATTTTCGCCGACGAACCCACCGGCAACCTCGACTCCATGACTGGCAACGAGATTCTGTCGTTCATGCGCAGCGCGGTCGACGAGTTCGGTCAGACCATCGTGATGGTCACCCACGATCCCGTCGCTGCGTCGTACGCCAACCGGGTCATCTTCCTCGTCGACGGGAAGATCGTCGACGAGTTGCGCGAGCCGACGCCGGACGGCGTGCTCGACATGATGAAGAGCCTGGGCTGATGGCCTTCCGCCTCATCTGGCGAAACGTCACCGCCAAGCCCTTTCGCTTCCTACTCACCTGCTCGGCGGTGACGCTGGGGGTGATGTTCACCGTCGGCGTCTTCATCTTCACCGACAGTCTGCGAGCGACGTTCGGTGACCTAGCCGATGACATTCAGGGCAACTTCGACATCCAGGTTCGCAGCGAGATTCCGTTCGGTGAACGCATCGACGCCCCGCAGGTACCCGTCGAACTCGGTGACACCCTCGCCGCCATCGAGGGCGTCGAGGCGGTCCAACCCCGCATCATCTCCTTCAACACCATCGCCATCGACGGCGAGGGCGAGGCCCAGGTGACGCTCGGTCCGCCAAACCTCGGTGTCAACTGGGAGTCCGACACACCCAATCCCCGCCTCTTCGTCCGAGAAGGCCGCGAGCCGCGCTCGTCGACCGAGATGGCGATGGATGTCGATGCCTTCGCCGACGGGACGTTCGAGATCGGCGGAACCTACACCGTCCTCACCAACGACAGCCCTCGCAACTTCGAGCTCGTCGGTACGTTCTCGTTCGCTGATCCGGAGACCAACGCTTTGGTCGGCGCCAAGCTGATCGCCTTCGACACCGAGAGCGCTCTTGAGATCTTGAACCGCAACGAGGGATACGACGACCTCACCGTCGTCGCCGCCGAGGACCAGGACGTCGGGATCGTGCTGGCCCGGGTCCAGGCCGCCCTGCCCGACGGGTTCGAGGCGCTCACAAGCGAGGCAGCCGCCGACGAACAGGCTCAGGACTTCGACGATTTCATCAGCCGATTCCAGACGTTTCTCTTGGTCTTCGCCTTCATCATCTTATTGGTGTCGGCGTTCGTCATTTACAACGTCTTCTCGATCCTGGTCGGCCAACGGATTCGCGAACTTGGTCTGCTCCGCGCCATCGGGGCAACCGGTCGGCAGGTCACGACGGCACTCCTCGGCGAGGCCGCGATCGTGGCGCTGTTCAGCACCGTGGTCGGAATCGCTACCGGCATCGGGCTCGGCTGGACACTGCGTTGGTCCTTGTCAAGGTTCGAGATTGCGCCGCAGGGCAACGATCTTCTTCTTGAGCCGGCGACCTTCATCTGGGGCGCGATCGTCGGTGTCGGAGTGACGATGGTGTCGGCCATCGCGCCGTCGTTCCGTGCACGTGATATCTCGCCGATGGCGGCCCTGCGTTCCGACGCTCGGCTCGTCCACCGCCAGCCGGACGTCAACACGATGCTTGGTGGCTCCATCGTCATTGTGTCCTGGTTGATCCTGCTGTTCGCCTTGATCAGCGACAACTGGCAGCTGGTGCTGTTGCTGGGGCCGATCGCTGCATTGGGCAACACAATCGGCTCGCGTCGACTTAATCTGGCCGTCACTCGCTACTCGACAGCGGCGTTCGGGATCGCCTTGCTCTTGCTGTCGCTGATTCTCGACCTCGGCACCGGCACGGTCCTAGTTCTGCTCGGTGTCGCCGCTGGTACAACCTTCCTCGGCGTCGCCTCAATCAGCCCGACATGGGCGCCGGGCATCGTTGGGGCCCTGGGGCGATGGCCGCTAGCGATCCTTCTGCTCCTGGTCGGGGTACCGCTAACAATGCTCAGCGCTGCGGCTTCTCTAAGTTTCGCAGGCTTCTTCGTGATCCGGTTCGTTGCCCTGTTCACCGACCCTGGGTTTGCGGCCGGTATTGAGGTTGGCGCTTGGGGACTGGTGCTCACGGTTGCCCTCATATTGCTGGCGGTTGGCCTGCGCTGCATCGACACGTCCTTCATCCTCGGCTGGCGATTTCCCCAGGTGATCGCAGCGATCTTGGTCTTCCTCGTCGGTGCCGTCGGTGTGGTGATGGCGCTCACGGGCCTGGCCGGCCTCTTGACCCTCGAGACGGCGGAGATCGCTCTGCTGCCCATGGGAGTCGTGCTCCTTGGCCCAGCGACCTGGCTGCGCCGTTTCCTCCCGACATCCATGCGCGCCAACGCGCGCATGGCCCGCGAGAACTCGCGTCGCAATCCCGACCGGACCGCAT
>PABW01000075.1 GCA_002699625.1 Acidimicrobiaceae bacterium | reverse complement strand
GGCCGAACGGCTCGCCGAACTCGTCGACGAACTCGATGACGCCCATGCCGTCGAGGTTGATCTCACTGCGCCCGGGGGGCCAGAAGCGTGCGTCGCCCGGTCGATCGAACTCGCGGGCCGTATCGATGTCCTCATCAACAACGCCGGGATCTCACAGGTGGCACCAGCACTCGACTTCAGCACCGAGGACTTCCGTCACGAGATCGAGATCGACCTCGTCGCGCCCTTTGCGCTTGCCCGCGATGTCGCCCGCGACGCGATCACCAATGGTCGCTCGGCGTCGATCATCAACATCGGCTCGATCCTCGGCGAGGTCGGAGGCGGCAAGCTCCGGGTGCCGGGCTACGCCGCAGCCAAAGGCGGTCTGCACAACCTCACACGCGAACTGGCGTCGCAGTGGGGCCGCAAGGGCGTACGCGTGAACGCCATTGCACCGGGCTGGTTCGAGACCGAGATGAACGACGCCATGTTCAGCGACGGCGGGGGTCAGGCGTACATGGAAGCGGGCGCCGCGATGGGTCGACCCGGCATCGAGGGTGAACTCGACGGGGCGATGCTGTATCTCGCAAGCGACGCTTCGAGTTTCGTGACCGGTCACGTGCTCCAGGTGAGCGGCGGCTGGACCGCCACCTGAACTCACCCTGAGGTCGGGCGTCCCATCGCGGCGGCGATGGAACGCACCTCCTCCCCCGTAGGGTGCGCACCATCGCCCCGCAATCCGGAGCCGAATCGGCTCCGCCGTCATCACTCGGTTTCCCGCAGTGGTGAAGCGCACGTCATGGTGCGTCCGTCACACCTCGGGCGTCAAGGGGCTACGACCGTTCGTGCACAAAACCTGACGGATCGTCTCAGAATGTGCGATCCGAGACCGGAATCAGTCGGCACGAGACTTCGGGCTCGCGGCTGGGTCGTACGAAACGGATCCCCATGACCCCGTGATCGTGGGTGTCAGGCTGGATCCAATTCGGCACGCCCGGATCTTCGTGGGCGACGACGATGCGCAGGTGCGAGCCATCGCGCACCGCATTCTCCTTGTCGATGTAGCCCTCGCCGGTGGAGTAGTTCGCAAGGTTCTCCATCCAGTGGTTGCACAGCTGGAAATTCCAGTGCTGTGTCGGCATCTCCTCAAACTCGACGACGAGCGCCATGCCCTCGGGCACCCGCCAGTACCCGAACTCGAAGTGGCGGTCGTCAGGCGAGCCACCGATGCGTTCGTACCACTCGCGGGTGAAATGGGTGTCGTTCTCCCGAGTGAGCAGATCGTTGGTCCAACCCTCGTAGTCGGCCTTCTGGCCAAGGATCAGTTGGCCAGCAACGGCGAGTCGTTCGGCCATGTCCTCCGGCGATGGCGTCTCCGGCTGCTCGTGTTCGTCGAGGCACTCGATCACCAGACGCGGCGGCGTTTGTTCGTTGCGGTCATCCCAGACGACTCGACCCATGAGCTCTCGGGTGGTCGACGCCATCGACATCCAGGCAGAACCGTCGTCGGGCGGGTCGACCGACAAGATGAAGTCGACCGTGCCATCGGCGTTGGCGATGTCGCCGAGCACGAGCGTGTGCGGCGTGAGCGCCATGTTCGGGTTAAACGTCTCGAGATGATCCTCGGCGTCGAGGCCGACGGGAACCGCACCGACATCGTCGGGAATCGGCGGACTCCACGCCGACAGGTGGGTGTAGACGTCGCCGGCCGTGCCGGTGATGCGGTAGCGATAGCGAGCGTCGACCGGTTGCACAATGTGGTCCTGATTGGGCGACTGCACCCCGATACCACCCTTGAGCGGGGGTGGGATCAGCCCGATGAAGCGGGGCTTGGTGCCCGGGGTGCGGCGCTCGATCACGCGGAAGTTGCCCATCATGAGCATGCGGGTGAGATAGCGGTAGCCCTCGACCGCATCCTGCGGGTCGCCACCGGCGGTCTCACGGGCCACGATCCGGCCTGCAGCCTTCAACTGGTCACAGAAGTCGTCCCACGCCTCACCGCTCATCAGCCGGGCGCGGCGTGCCTCGTCAACGCTCATCATCTCCCCCTCGTGCTCCGACACCGATCGCTGTGTCAGGTGTCGATGCCCAGAGCCTTGCGGAGGAACGCCGACTGCACCAACAAGAGGTTCTCGGCGACCTCCTCCTGCGGCGTCATGTGGGTGACACCGGAGAGCGGGAGCACCGTGTGGGGCTTGCCCGCCTCGAGCAGCGCCCGGCTCAACTGCAGTGTGTGAGCGGCGACGACGTTGTCGTCCGCAAGGCCGTGGATCAACATCAACGGCGGAAGTTCCCGATCGCCGAGCGCGGCCGCATCGGTGCAGAGGTTGGTGCGCTCATAGTTGGCCGGTTCGGCGTTCGGGTTCCCGAGGTAGCGCTCGGTGTAGTGCGTGTCATAGAGCCGCCAGTTGGTGACCGGCGCACCGGCGATCGCCGCGTGGAAGACGTCGGGACGCCGCAACACCGCAAGGGCGGCCAGATAGCCGCCGAACGACCAGCCCTTGATCGCCACCCGAGACAGATCGAGAAACGGATGCTCGGCCGCCATTGCGTGGAGCGCGTCGACCTGATCGTCGAGCACCGGTGCGGCGAGGTCGCCTCGGACTGCGCGTTCGAACGCCGGACCGCGGCCGGGGGTGCCGCGGCCGTCGGTCACGATCACGGCGAAACCCTGATCAGCGAACCACTGCGACGCAGAGAAGAGGCCGGCCACCCGTTGCACTCGCTGGGCGTGGGGGCCGCCGTACGGGTCCATGAGCACGGGAAGCGAAGTGACCCCGTCGTGACCGCTCGGAAGGACGAGTGCCGTCGCAAGGTCTCGCTCACCGACCGCATGGAACGTGACGTTGAGATCCATCGCCGGGACCTCGCTGAGGTCGATGAGATCGCCGATCGACTCTTTGTTCGACACGACCGTGCTGCGACGCTCCGTGGGATGCACCGAACGCACGGAGCGCACCATGGTCGACCCACCGACGGCAGCCCCGTGGAACTCGAGGGCCGGGCTTCGCTCGTGCTCGGTGCCATCCCAGTCGACGTGCACCAACGCCATCTCGGTCGGGTCGTGCGAGCCGGCGACGAGCACCCCGTCGTCGCTCACGTCGATCACCTTGCGGACCTGCAGATCGTCGCCGGTCACGGCTTCACCATCGACACAGAGGCGACGGGCCGTATCACGGTCTTCGACGGTGATGAGCTTGCCGCCGTGCAGGCGAGGNGNACCGGGGATGAGNTCGACCCAGTGNTCGTCGGTCACNCGNTGNCGCTCGGCGCACACGCCGGTNTCGGGATCGACATNGAGAACGGCNAGCGTNCGCTGGTCGCGNGTCTGCACGGTGAGGATGAGACCCTCGCTCGACCACGAGGCNTCNGCGAGGTACTCCCACTCCCCCGNCNGATTCCACNCNACNGAGNGTCGCTCGCCANCGAGTCCGATGATGGCGAGCGCAACNTCGGCATTGGGGGTGCCGGCGCCGGGATACCGGATCGGACGCGGAGCCTGAGCCGGCGTGANGGGTGCGGCAATCCACCACGTGTCGANCGGCGCNACATCGACCCGTTCGACGAGCAGTCGCTGCGAGTCGGGNGCCCACCAGAANCCGCNAGTNCGGCCCATCTCCTCGCCGGCGATGAACTCNGCCGCCCCCCACGAAATCGTGTCNCCGTCCTCGTGGATCANGCTGCGNTCCCCCNGGGCATCGANNACCCGAAGNCCGTCNTCNGCGACATANGCAACCGCCGACCCGTCGGGNGCCAGGCGAGGGTCGAAGNCNCCCGGCNCGGTGGCGAGNAGNTCNGCCGTGCCNGCGANGAGGTCAGCNCGTCCGANCTGACCACCGAGCGCGAAGCAGGCGGTGGTCAGATCACGGTCGGCGTCGAACGCAACGATGCCGCCNCCGCTCTCCCGTGCCCGTTCGCGNCGAGNCTGTTCNTCCGGCGGCAGNTCGGCGTCGTCGGCNCCNAGCGCCGCCGGATCGACAACACGGCGCTCCGNNGCGGNGTCGACGTCGAACACCCAGAGNCCNTTGACCGGATCCTCNGGCCCNGACGAGCGAAGGAACGCGACCCGAGCACCATCGGCCCCGACGACGATGTCGCGGGGAGCGCCGAGGGTGAAGCGCCTCGTGACGGCATTGCGGCGGGGATAGGACTGCGCGCTGGCCATNTCGGCATCATGCCCCACGCCAGGGCCTCATCGGCCGCCNGGGGCTCGAACGGNGAAACGTTCGGCGCTANTCGGACCGGTCNGTGNCGGCGACGTTCTCGCGCTTCATGGCGCCGAGAGGATCGGCTCGGAAGGCCTGGACCGAGGCCTGGTGGCCGGCGAGGGCCTGGAACTCCTGNCCCGCCCGGATCGCAGCCCGNCCGCCGCGCACATCGAATTGGCGGTGCACNAGNCGCTTCTTGATCTGGGTGAGATCCGNGGCGACNCCNGCGATACGAACCGCNANGGCGANCACCTCGTCGGCCAACNGGTCGGCCGGGTAGGCCCGGTTCGCCCACCCGATACGAGCCGCTTCGATCCCGTCGANGGCATCGCCGGTGAGCANGGCCTCCATGGCGTGGCGCATCCCGAGCAANGGCTCGTGGTACTGCCAGTCGGGCGGCGAGGCGACACGGACCACCGGNTAGGAGATCTGCGCNTCCTCGGCGACATAGACGAGGTCGCAGGCCGACGCGAGNTCGGTCGCACCNGCCATCGCNTAGCCGTGCACCTGNGCGATGACCGGNTTNGCGAGATCCCAGATCGAGAACCAGCCGTCGGTGGCNTGACGACTCCACGCNCCNTCGCCCGGCGCCGAGTGGTACGGNGGATCGTCCATCAACCCCGACGAGAGGTCGTACCCCGACGAGAAGCAATCNCCGGCACCACGGATNACCGAAACCCGGACGGCGTCGTCGTGATCGTGNGCTTGGAGGGTGGCGAACANCTCNGCCCGCATCNCGGTCGAGATCGCNTTCTTCTTCTCGGGCCGGTTGAGCGTGACGTACCGCACCCCGTCGGCGGCGTCGGTGATCGTGATCAGTTCCGTCATCTCAGACCTCCTCGGCGAGCTCGGACGCTCCGGTGATCGACGCNGCGATCTCCAGCGCCTCGAGATCCTCGGTGCGAAGGATCACCCCGGTCAACCCGTCNGGCACGACCTCNNCCCANCGGTGGGCGATCCTCGACGCCGGACCGAAGAGGGCACCGGCATCGATGTAGTCGTCGGGNACGGCGGCGATCGCCTCGTCTNTGCGGCCCGCGAGCCAGAGTTCCTGAATCCGAGCTGCGGCCTCGGGCCACCCGCGCCGGGCCATCGCATCACGGTGGAAGTTGTTGTCCTCGCTGCCCATGCCCCCCACATACATGCCGGTGAGNGGCTTCTTCGCGTCGATCGCCGNCTGGACGTCGTCGGTGACCTCGATGGTGAGGTTGCCCATGATCTCGAAGTNGTCGGGCCGGCCGCCNCGCCGAGCCCAACCCTGTTCGAGGTTGGCGCCNTGGATGGACCANCCATCGGAGCCGTANCCCATCGGCAACCANCCGTCGGCGANCTCNGCNGCAAGGGCNGTNTTCATCGGNCCNCCCGACGCGATCCAGATCTCGACCCGGCCGGCCGGNTGNAGGATCGACTTCAGCGCCTTGCCCTCNCCGATCGCGCCCGGNCCATCGAACGGCAACGAGAGTTCNGCCCCNCGGTGTTCGACCGGCGCNTCCCGATCGACGACCTGCCGCATGATCGAGACATAGTCACGCAGGCGCCGATTGGGNCTCCCCCACGGCTGGCCGTACCACCCCTCGACGATCTGTGGACCGCTCACCCCGAGGCCGATGATCACGCGNTCGCCGCCGGCGAGCTGGTCGATCGTCAGCGCATGCATCGCCGTCGCCGCCGGNGTGCGGGCCGACACCTGGACNACNCCCGTGGCCAGCTTGATCCGGGAGGTGTGCGCNGCAAAGAAGGCGAGGGGGCTCAACGCATCGGCGCCNTAGGCCTCTGCGGTCCACACNGAGTGGAAGCCGAGACGATCGGCGGCCGTGACGAGANCAAGCGGCACGTCGAGGTGCTTCGCCCGGTAGAGCTCCAGGCCGAGTCCGAGTTTCACGGCGCCGATGCTAGGACGGCAGTCGNGCCNAGCCCGAACTCCGANGGAANNTGGCCGACTTCTCGTTCCGGCCGACCGTCCCCGATAGCGTCCCCGGCGTGTCGCCGAGTNCCCCNCCCCAGGATCGCCGTGCCCGGTTCGACCGGCGGNACGAGACCCAGCGNGCGGGCGACCGGCCCTGGGGCGACGGCATCTACCGGCGGCGAATCACCGTGCGCCGCACGGGGCCGACCACCGTGGTCGGCGAACTCGAAGACGACTTCCATCACTTCGGTGTGCAGATCGACCACGACGAAACCGAGATCACGGCGATCACCGCCGACGCAGAGCGACATCCGTGGGACATCTGCGCCGAAGCCGACCGACCGATCCAGGCGATCATCGGCACAACCCTGCGCGATCACCCGAGCGTGCTCGGCCAACACGACGCCCGAGCCAACTGCACCCACCTCTTCGATCTCACCGGCCTCGTCGTCGCTCACGCGTCCCGCTCAACCACAGAACGACGGTTCGAGGCCGAAGTCACCGACCCCGACGAACACGGCGACCGGACGGCGCGCCTCTGGGTCGACGGTGATCTCACGATCGAATGGGTGATGCGCCAACGCGACATCGTCGGACCAGACCGCTGGGCGGGAGCGCCCCTCTGGAACGGCTTCATGGGCTGGGCACTCGCCGAACTCGACGACGCGACCGCCGAGGCGGCGATCGTGCTGCGCCGAGCAGTCGACATCAGCCGCGGCCGGATGCAGGACCTCGACGACTACCGCAGCAACGCAGAACTCGCCGGGTTCATGACCGGCATCTGCCACGCGTTCACCCCCGAGAACAACGAGCGCGGCGTGCGACTCGTGGGATCGGCTCGCGACTTCACCGACCAGCCCGAGCTGCTCCTCGCCGACTTCGACGACCGCAACCCGACCTGAAGCCGTCGATCACTCAACCGCCGTAGTGCTCGATCCCGGACGGCGCGCCGGCACGCATCTCGGCGGCGGCCTGCGCGACCTCAGCGATAGCGGAGTCGAGTTGTGCAGCGACCGCTTCAGGATCGGCGGAGAACTCGAGCTCGTCGAGGAGGGCCCCAAGCCGGCAGTGAGAGCGCCATGCGGCGAACTTCGCCCACTCCGTGTAGAGCGCATTGGGATCGTCGACGACGATCAGGTCGGCCGACCGGCTTTGTTCGTCACGACTGGTATCGACCGCCACATAGCCGTTGACCATCGAGATGCGTTCCGTCAACTCCGTGAGGGGCCCGGCCCGATGCACGACCATGTTGCCGTGAAGGGCAATGGCGTAGCCCGGCCCCGGGAAGTCAGGCGCAACGGTGCGATCGGGCGGCGGGGTCTCGCCCCGCGCCGAGAGCGCTGCGGCCTCGTGCTTGGTGCCGAGGAAGTACTCGAAGCGACCACCAGCGACGAGGGCCGGATCGGTGACGGTCATGACGAAGTCGAGCGGCAACGTGTCGTGGTGCCACTTGTCGATCGCAGCATCGATGCGGCTCGGCTCAAAGTTGATGTGGCCGAGATGCAACGGCATGGCGTGCGGGGCGATCTCGATCCCGTAGATCTGCTCGAGATGGTCCGTGACCTCAGGACTCACGCAGAGATCACGTAGCCACATCGAGCGGTAGCAGCCCCCACGGGTCATCGACTCGATCCGATCGCCGGCCGGCATGGCGAATTCGCGGAGCCGGCGAGCGATCGTCAACATGACCTCGGCGCCCTCGTCGCTGAGCATCCGGAACGGCGACGACGCCGCCACCGGCGTGGCCTTCGTGGCGATCTCCTCCTCCGAGTAGCCAAGGTCGGCCAGCAGCACGATGTCGGTCGGCGCCTCGAGTTGGAGATGCCGGGCCGGGTCGAAGACCGGCTCGTCGACGAACCATTCATAGCCGGGAGGGTGAGTGTCAGGGAACGGAACAGCGATGCCCATCTCGTCAGTATTGGCACGGAACGATGATGCGTCCAACACCCCTGGTGTTCCGCCGCCACAGCCGCTGAGCTGCACCGACGGTCCATTGCACGACCCTGGAGCCGAACCGTCGCCGGTAGCGTGCCGGCATGGCCGAGACCGCACCTCCGGACACCATCTTCAGTGATGAGAAACGAGGGCTGACCATCGCGGTGATGGCCTCGATCGGCATCATCGCCTACTCCAACCTCGGCCTCACCGCCGCTCTTCCTGAAATCGGCAACGACCTCGGCGACGTCGCACTCCTGCCGTGGACGATCACGGTCGAGTTGCTCATGTCCGGCGTCGCCGTCCTCGCTGCGGGTCCCGTCGTCGACGGCCTCGGTGCCCGCAGGGTCTTTCGCTGGTCCGTCGTCGGATTCGTGATCACCTCAGCGTTGTGCGGGCTGGCCCCCACAATGCTGCTACTGGTGATCGGACGGGCGCTCCAGGGCATCACGATCGGTGTGCTGCTCACCTCGGCGATGGCGGCGATCGGCCTCTCCTATCCCGTACACCAGCGCGCCCAGGTATTCGCCATGAACTCCACCGTCTGGGGCGTGATGAGCGTCGCCGGGCCATCGATCGCTGCGGTCATGGTCGCCACCCTCAACTGGCGCGGCGTGTTCTTCTTCAGCGTTCCGGTCGGCCTCGTCGCCGGTGCGCTTGCCTGGAACAACCTTCCCGGCCCGACAAGCGAAGCCCAGACTTCCACCGCCGACGTCCGCGGTATCGGGATCGTCGCCGTCATCGCTGCTGCCGGCCTCGCCGTCGCTCAGGGCTCGTTGACGGCGATCGCCGGCGGAACGCTCGTCGTGGCACTTGGTGTGACTGGCTACGCCCGTCACGCCCGTTCGGTGCCCGACCCCGTCGTGCGGCCCCGACATCTGTTCGCCACCCGGTTCCGCAGCGTGCACACCACCTCGCTGCTCGCCGTCGGCGGAGCGCTCGGCTTTCATTCGTTCTTGCCGGTGTACCTCAACGGTGTCCGCGGCCTCTCGACCACCGCCGCCGCCTTCTCGGTCGCCTACCTGTCGGCCGGATGGACCACAGGAGCCGTCAGCAGCAGCCGGCTCCAGGACCGCATCCTGCGCGAGCAGGTCGTGCTACTCGGGTCGGTCGTCTTGTCGATCGGCATCCTCCTCTCAGCGGTGCTCGTCTGGGCCGAAGCGCCGATCGCCGTACTCGCGATCGGCCTGTTCATCTCCGGGCTCGGAACGGGCTCGATCTCCACCACCGGCATCAACGTCTTGCAGGAACGCACATCGCTTTCCGAGATGGGTCGGGTCAACGGGGCCCACCAATTCACCCGATCGATGTCGGTCACCTACGGCGTCGGCATCGCTGGCGCAGTGATCCTGACAACCGTCGACCGCCGTACCGGCAACGTGGAAGCGGTGCGCGACCTCCTCGGTGGCGACGTCGAGACGGTGAGCCGGCCAGTCGCCGACGCCCTCGGCGCCGGCTTCCTCTACGCCGTTGCGGTGGCGGCAGTCGCCGCGGTGGCAACCATCCCGGCCGCCCGACACCTCGTGCGGAGCCGGCTCGAAGCGGTAACCTCCGCGGCGTGAAGGCTCTCCGCTTCTCCCGCAAAGAAGGTCGCTACGCCGCTGCGATGGCGGCATCTCGGCTCCGCCCCGGCTCCGGCGCCGCCGTCGGGCCCCTTTCACTGATCGACGACGACGCCCCCGAACTCCCGACCCCGGACTGGGTCCGTGTCTATCCCCGGCTCGCCGGTATCTGCGGTTCTGACCTGTCGACGGTCGACGGCCATGCGTCGCGCTACTTCGAACATTTCGTCAGCTTCCCGTTCGTCCCCGGCCACGAGGTCGTCGGTGACACCGACGACGGCCGACGCGTCGTGCTCGACCCGGTGCTCGGCCATGCCGCCCGCGGCTTCGAACCTCCGTTCGACGGTGCGCAGCCCGGCGACGGCGACGACTACCGCCATCTCACCACCGGCGATCTCGAGCCCGGCATCCAGACCGGCTTTTGCGAAACGACCGGTGGAGCGTGGTCGACCGAGTTCGTCGCCCACCCCAGCCAGCTTCACGAGGTCCCCGACTGGATGAGCGACGAACTCGCCGTCCTGATGGAGCCGATCGCCGGCGGTGTCCACGCGGCGCTGCGGGCGAAGGTCGCCAACGGCGACACCGTTGTGGTGATCGGTGCAGGCACGATGGGGCTGGTCACCGTCGCCGCGCTGCGTCATCTGACCTCCCCCGGCTCGATCCTGATCGGGGCCAAGTACCCGATCCAACGGCAGCTCGCCGAGGAGTTCGGCGCCGACGTCGTATGCGCACCCGACGAGCTCAGCCGAGCAGTCCGACGAGCGACCGGATCGTTCATGATCGATGGCCGACTCTCCGGTGGTGCCGACATCGTCATCGATGCCGTCGGCTCCCAGCAGTCGATCGAAGCTGCCATCGGGATGTGTCGCCCACGGGGCCGGGTGGTGCTGCTCGGCATGCCGAGCGTGGTCGAACTCGATCTCACCGCCCTCTGGCATCGCGAGACCGAACTCATCGGCACCTACACCTACGGATCCGAGACCACCGACGACGGCCGCCGCGCGAGCAGTTTCGAGCTCGCATTCGAACTCGCCGGCAAGGTGCCCTTCGACAAGATGCTGTCGGCCACCTACCCCTTGGCCCGCTATGTCGACGCAATCGCCCATGCGGCCGAGTCGGGGACTCGAGGCGGGGTGAAGGTCGCCTTCGACATGCGAGACGAAAAACGTCGAGGCACCGGCGACACCTGACAAGGATTTCGCCGCTCATCGAGTCGTCATCGCGGCGAGGACCGGCCAGACTACGGCCATGGCCGAAACCGATACCGCCCCGTCGCTCGACGACGAGACGACCGCAGCGCTCACGCTCTTCAACGAATACGTCGACGCTGATCGTGAGCGCACTCGCCGCAAGAATCGGGTGAAGAAGGCCGAACGGGCCAAGGACGAAGCCGCCGCCGCCGTGCGCAAAGCCAACGAATCCGGCTCCGCCGAAGAGAGGGCCGCGGCCGAGGCTGCGTACCGCGAAGCGCAGGACGCGTTCAAGAAGACCCGCGACGGCGAGGAACCCGACGAGGCGCCGGCCGCCGAAGTCACCACCGACGAAGAGGCAGCTGACGAGGCTCCGGCCAACGAGACCGGCGCCGAAGACGGCCCTGCCGAGGCCACCACCGACGAAGAGGCTCCCGCCGACGAACCGGCGATGGCCACCGATCGCACCGACGACGACGCCGAGGACGCCGCCGACGAAGAAACGCCCGCCGCCGACGAAGAGCAGTAGTCCCTCAGCGCCACCGCCACACCGAGTCCGGCGTAGTGGCAGTCACGTTCGTGAGCATGGTCAACTGAGCCGATGCGCGCAGTACGAATCGTCGACGGCACCCCGACCCTGGAGACGCTCGCCGGGCCGGAGGGCGACGGTGTTCGCGTGAAGGTGGTGAGTTCGTCGATCTGCGGGAGCGACCTGCACCTGCTCGACGGCGGGATCGCCGAGGGCATGATCCTCGGTCACGAGTTCTGCGGCATCGCACCCGACGGCACCCCGGTCGCGGTCGAGCCGATGGCGGGGTGTGGCAGTTGCTGGGCATGCGACGAGGGCCACCTGAGCTTCTGCTCGAACGGCGCGATCTTCTACGGCATCGGCCTGCCGGGCGGTATGGCCGACGAAATCATCGTGCACCCCGATGCGCTCGTCGCTCTGCCGTCGGGGCTTGCGCTCGAACACGCCTGTCTGGTCGAGCCACTTGCGGTTGCGACCCACGCGCTGGACCGCGCCCGGGTCACCGACACCGACCGGGTGCTGGTCATCGGTGCAGGTCCCATCGGCTTGGCCGCTGCCGCGATGCTCCGCCACCGGGGGATCCCCGCCACGGTCAGCGCCCGTCACCCTCACCAGCAGGCCGCCGCGAAACAGCTGGGCGCCTCCCTCGATATCGGCGACGGTTACGACGTCGTGATCGACGCCGTCGCCACCAGCGCCTCGATCGGTGAGGCCGTCCACCGCGCCCGCCCGATGGGGCGGGTCGGGTTGGTCGGCACGACATGGCAGCCGGCCGAGCTCGGCATCGCCGCCTGCATGAAGGAGATCGAGATCCTCCCGGCGATGACGTACCGGTGCCGCGTCCCCGGCCGCGACTTCGACGAGGCGGCGGCTGCCCTCGCAGCGGCGCCCGACATCGGCCCGACGATCATCACCCATCGCTTCCCACTCGACGGCTGCATCGAGGCGTTCGCGACGGCAGCCGATCGTTCCTCGGGCACGATCAAGGTGGCATTCAACGTCTGATCGCGAGCTCCCCGGAAGGTGTTCGCAACTCAGGGCGTCGTTCACGTTCGGTATGCGTCGAAGAGCAACTCGAAGAAGTGATCGCTCGGGTAGTGGGTGACGATGTCGACGTTGGGTTCGCCGCCGACGAAGCCCATGCGATCAACCTCCATCACCCCGCGCTGGCCCCCGTCGCCGGACATGACCTTGACGTTCAGTCGGCTGATCTCGGCGACCGATGGATCGATGGCGTGGGCCATCGCAATCGGGTCGGGTAGATCGTCGCCTTCCATGCCGTGCTCGAGGGCGAATCGACGCACGGCCTGCGCGATGTCGACACCGAACCTCGCAAGCGGAGTGCCGATGGCGAGCATCGCATCGTGGCGTTCCTGGGTGACGATCGCCGACGTGATGGAGATGTCCCAGCCGACGAACTCAAGCGGCATCCCGGATGCCGTGACGATCGCCGCAGCCTCGGGATCGGCCCAGAAGTTGAACTCCGCCATCGCGCTCACATTGCCGGGGCCGTGCACACCGGTGCCGCCCATGATCACCACCCGCTCGACCGCCTCGGTGATCTCCGGGGCACGGAGGACGGCCGCGGCGACGTTCGAGAGCGGGCCGAGGCACACAAGGGTCACCTCACCCGGCGAGCCGAGGATCATGTCGACGATGACATCGACCCCGCGCCCCGCAGCCGGAGTGCGGCCGTGAAGCGGCAAACCACAATCGCCCATGCCGTCGTCACCATGAATGCTCTGCGCGGTCTCGAGGGTGCGCATGATGGGCTGGGCCCGGCCGGCGTACACCGGCGTCTCCTTGCCACACAACTCCACCGTATAGAGCGCGTTCTGCACCGCTTGCTCGAGCCCGACATTGCCGGCGACAACCGTGAGCGCCTCGACATGCACATCGGGATGCTGCAGCGCCATGACAATCGCAACGGCGTCGTCGCTGGCGGTGTCGGTGTCGATGAGAAAACGTCGCATGGTCGCACCCTACTGTCGACGGCGAAACAGCGACCGGCGGATCGGACTGCGCCGGTATCCTGCGACGCTATGAGTGACGCAGCGAAGGCGCCGTACCCGCATGTCGAGAGCCCGGACCTCCCGGACATCGAGCGGCGAATTCTCGCGCGGTGGAGCACCGACGAGACCTTCGACGAGAGCGTGGAGAGCCGGCCCGAGGACGACGAATACGTCTTCTACGACGGCCCGCCGTTCGCCAACGGCCTCCCTCATCACGGTCACCTGCTCACCGGCTACGTAAAAGACGTGGTGCCCCGGTACCAGACCATGAAGGGCAAGCGAGTCGAGCGCCGCTTCGGCTGGGACTGCCATGGCCTCCCCGCCGAGATGGAAGCCGAGAAGGACCTTCCCGTCAGCGGCCGGGCGTCGATCATCGACTACGGCATCGAACGTTTCAACGAGCACTGCCGCACCTCGGTGCTGAAGTACACCCAGGAGTGGGAGAAGACGGTCACCCGTCAGGCCCGCTGGGTCGATTTCGAGAACGACTACAAGACCATGGACCTCGACTACATGGAGTCGGTCATGTGGGCGTTCAAGCAGCTGTGGGACAAAGGCCTGATCTATCAGTCCAACCGCGTGCTGCCATACAGCTGGGGGGCGGAGACCCCGCTGTCGAACCACGAGATTCGTCTCGACGATGCCACGCGCCCACGTCAGGACCCGGCCGTCACCGTCGCGTTCGAACTCGACGACCCATCGGGCATCCCCGGCGATGCCGACACGCCCGCCAAGATCCTCGCCTGGACCACCACACCATGGACCCTGCCTTCGAACCTCGCACTCGCCGTCGGCCCCGAACTCGACTACGCCGTGATGCTCGACGACGACGGCTCGCGCTACCTGCTCGGCGAAGCCGTCATCGGCAGCTACGAAAAGCAGCTCGAGAACGCCACCCAGGTCGGCACCCTCAAGGGTTCCGACCTCGTCGGCCGCACCTACACACCGATCTTCCCGTACTTCGCCGACATGGCCGAGGTCGACCCGACCAAGCCGCACCACGGCACCGAACGAGCGTTCCAGATCCTCGCAGGCGACTTCATCGACACCTCCGAGGGCACCGGCGTCGTGCACATGGCCCCCGGTTTCGGCGAGGACGACCAGCGGGTGGTCGGCGAAGCCGGCATCGGCATGGTCGTGCCGGTCGACGACTCGGGCCGCTTCACCGACGACGTCGTCGAGTGGGCCGGCCAGAACGTACTCGAGGCCAACAGCGGCATCATCAAGCACCTGCGCGAAACGGGTCAGCTGGTCCGCCACGACAGCTACACCCACAACTACCCGCACTGCTGGCGCACCGACACGCCGATCATCTACAAGGCGATGCCTTCCTGGTATGTGAAGGTCACCGACATCCGCGACCGGATGCTCGAGACCAACCAGGCGATCAACTGGGTTCCCGGCCACATCCAGAACGGCCGCTTCGGCCAATGGCTCGAAGGCGCCCGCGACTGGTCGATCAGCCGGAACCGGTTCTGGGGCTCACCGATCCCCGTGTGGGTCAGCGACAACCCCGACTATCCACGCATGGACTGCTACGGCAGTCTCGACGAACTCGAGGCCGACTTCGGCGTCCGCCCGACCAACCTGCATCGTCCCTACATCGACGAACTCGTGCGCCCCAACCCCGACGACCCAACCGGCGCGTCGATGATGCGCCGCGTACCCGAGGTCCTCGACTGCTGGTTCGAGTCGGGCTCGATGCCGTTCGCCCAGGTGCACTACCCGTTCGAGAACAAGGACTGGTTCGACGAACACTTCCCGGCCGACTTCATCGTCGAATACATCAACCAGTCGCGCGGCTGGTTCTACACGCTCCACGTGCTCGCCACGGCGCTGTTCGACCGTCCTGCCTTCCAGAACGTGATCTGTCACGGGATCCTGCTCGCCGACGACGGCGCCAAGCTCTCGAAGAAGCTCCGGAACTACACCGAGCCGGAGTTGATCTTCGAGAGCCAGGGCTCCGACGCCCTGCGTTGGTACTTCATGTCCACCAACATCGTGCGCGGCGGCGATACGCGAATCTCCGATCAGGCGATCGACGATGTCGTGCGCCAGGTGATCCTGCCGATCTGGAACGCCTACTCGTTCTTCACGCTGTACGCGAACGTCGAAGGCCATCGAGCGACATTCACGCCCGACCCGGGACCTGACGCTGATCTGCTCGACCGCTACATCCTCGCCAAGACCCGCGACCTCGTCGCCGCAGTCGAGGCGAACATGGACGACTACGACCTCCCCGGCGCCGCCATGGAGATCCAGGCGTTCATCGACGCCCTGAACAACTGGTACATCCGCCGCAGCCGCGACCGCTTCTGGGGCACGGGCGAGGGCGGGGCCGATCTCGCCGGACTCGACACGCTCTTCACCGTGCTCGTGACGCTGAACCAGGTCGCAGCGCCGTTCCTTCCGATGATCACCGAGGAGATCTGGTCGGGACTGTGCAACGGGGACGACACCATGCCGCCGTCGGTGCACCTGTCGACATGGCCCGCTGCGGCGACCTACGGCGACGACCCTGGCCTCGTCGCCGCCATGGACCGTTTGCGCGACGTCGCCTCCACCGGTCTTCGCCTTCGCGAGGATCAAGGCCTCCGCGTTCGTCTCCCGCTCGCGTCGGTCACGATCGCCGGCCGCGACGCATCGACCCTCGAGCCGTTCGCCGACCTGCTCCGCGACGAACTCAACGTCAAGGACGTTCACGTCACCGAGGAGATCGGCGACCTCGCCACCTTCATCCTTCGCCCCGACGGCAAGGCCCTGGGACCCCGCCTCGGCAAGGACGTGCAGGCCGTGTTCGGCGCCGCCCGATCCGGTGACTGGACCGCCAAGGATGACGGCACCGTCGATGTCGGCGGCCACCTGCTCCAGCCCGACGAGTACGAACTGGCGCTCGAGTCGCCCGAGGGTCTCGTCGCTGCTGCGCTGCGCTCCAACGATGCTGTCGTCACACTCGACACCGACGTCACGCCCGAACTCGAAGCCGAGGGCCTGGCCCGCGATGTCGTGCGCGAGATCCAGAATGCCCGCAAGGCCGAGGATCTCGTCGTCACCGACCGCATCGACCTCTGGATCGACGCCGCCTCGGCCACCGTCGCCGCTGCGATCGGAACCCACGAGGCCTACATCGCCGAACAGGTGCTCGGCACGTCGGTCACCATGGGCGCCGGCCCCGACGAGTTGTCGGCGCACGAGGCCACGGTCGGCGGCGAGCCCCTGCGCTTCTCGCTGAAGGTCAGCTGATCGGCGATCGCCGAAGGCGGCGGTCAGTTACGGCTGGCCGGCATGTTCCGGTAGATGTACTGCACGATTTCGTCGGGGTTGCGCGACTGCATCATCAGCTCGCCCGGTCCGGTGAACACGAAGACGAAGCCCTCGCCGGTCTTGGCCGACTTCATGAGCGAGTCGCTGGCCCGCGTCAGCTCCATCTGGACGCTCTCGGCGAAGGCGACCATGTGGTTCGTGTCGACGACCACCTGCTGGCCGGGCTGCAACTCGAAGCGGTCGAGCGCGCCGTAACACGACAGCACGACCTTCCCCTGCCCGCTCGCACGCAGGAGGAACCCGCCCTCGCCACCGATGAGGTTGCGCATCCCACCCCACTGGGTGTCGATCTCCACACCCATCTCGGCGCACAAGAACGAGCCCTTCTGGATGAGCAACGGCATTTCGGGGGTGACGTCGAAGACGGTGACGTCGCCCGGCAACGAGGGAGCGAAGTCGATCCAGCCGCCGTGGGCTGAGGCCGTTGCCGTCGTCATGAACAACGACTCGCCACCGAGGACACTGCGTTTGAGGCCCTTCATCAGGCCACCCTCGATCTTCGCGTCGAGATTGAGGTCGGCGGCCATCGCCATCATGGCGCCCGATTCGGCTCGGATCGCCTCAGAGGGACTGAGGATGGCGCGCGCCACCGAGAACGAGGGGTTGTGTCGCAGTTGGATCTCCATGCGGCGATCGTAGGCCACTCACGTCACCGCGTGCGCTCGGCTCAACGCGCTGCGGGTGCCGGTCCGCATCGTCACCGACGGCCTGTGGGATGGTCGCACCATGACTGAACCTCGAGTCGCGCTCGTTACCGGCGGCGCTCGCGGCATCGGTGCCGCCGTCGCCCGCCGGCTCCAGGCCTAGGGCCGCCGAGTCGTTCTGGCCGACCTGCTCACCACCGAGGCCGAGGCGCTGGCCGACGAGCTCGACGGCCACGCCTACCGCTGCGACGTCACCGACTCCGACGGCGTACGCGACACGGTCTCGGCGATCGAGACCAACCTCGGCCCGGTCGACGTGCTCGTCAACTGCGCCGGGTTCGATCGATTCGTGCGCTTCGTCGACACCGACGAGGACTTCTGGGACACGATCATCGACATCAACGACAAGGGCATCCTGCGCACGTGCCACGCCGTCCTTCCGGGCATGACCGAACGCGGCTGGGGCCGCATCGTGAACTTCGCCTCGGATGCGGCTCGGGTCGGCAGTTCGCTCGAATCGGTCTACGCCGGCGCGAAGGCCGACGTGATCGGTTTTACCAAGACGATCGCCCGAGAGACCGTGAAGAAGGGCGTCACCTGCAACGTCGTGTGTCCCGGCCCGACCGACACGACGCTCATCCGGGAGATGGGTGAACACGGCGAGCTTCCGGCCAAGATCGTCGGCGGGCTCGACCGTGCCATGCCGATCGGCCGGATGGCGCAGCCCGACGAGATCGCGTACGGAGCCACCGTCTTCACCCACGATGACGCCCTCTTCATCACCGGCCAGACCCTTTCGGTCAGCGGCGGCCTCACGATGGCCTGATGTCAGGTCCGGGTCCCTGCGGGCGGCGGTGTCAGTCGTCGGCGTCGACCCGGCGACCGTCCTCCACCAGGTTGATCTCATAGAGAACCTTGTCGAGCGCGTCGCTCGCAGCGATCGCGCTGTACCGCAGCGGATTTTCTGCCGTGACGGTGCTCGGCATTGGCGCCAGAATCGTCCATGGCGTCGGGTGGGCGAACTGTACGACCGAATAGCGATCGCCCTGCTGGCCCGCACCCGACACGACACGATGAATCCCGGGCGGGATCATGCCGTTGGTCAATCGCTCGAGCATCAGACCGGTGTTGATGATCGCGGAGCCCTCCGGCGGGGCGACGTCGGACCACTCGCCGTCGGGGGTCTTGAGCTGCAGACCGGCGGCCGTCGCGCGGGGCAACACCGTGATGAGGTTGATGTCGGCGTGTTCGCCAGCCCAGACATGCTGTTCACCGGGCGCCTGCTCCATCGCCGGGTAATGGATTGCCCGGGTGAGGGTGGCGCCATCGGTGAGCATCTCGTCGAAAAAGGTCTCGTGGGCCCCGAGTCCTTCGGCGATGATCCGCAGGACACGACGCTGCAGGTCGGCGACGCTGTGATGGAAGTGCATCAAGAGGTCGCGGACACCCGGCAGGTCGTGCTCGGGAAGGGTCGGCGGACCGTAGCGGTGGGGATACTTCGCCCGCAGCGGGTGACCATCGCCGAGCGGTGCCCCCCAGTTGAGCATCTCCTTCCAGTCGGGTACGTCGGCGATCGCTGCCGTCTCGACCAGCAGGCCCGTGTAGCCGCTCTGCCCGTTGGAGCCCGGCACGACATAGGTGTCCTTGCGCTCCTGGGGAAGGGTGAAGAACGCCTCGAGCTGCGCATACGCCTCATCGATGAGATCGACCGAGAGGTCGTGTTCCACGTAGACGAAGCCGGTGACGAGGCTGCGAAGCACACCATCGACGACCGAGCGGCGTTCCTCGGCACTCCCGGTCTCGAAGGCGAGTAGATCGACGTCAAGGATCTCCATCCGGTCACTCTACCGCCGACGACGTTGGCGCCCGGAGGCGTGTCCGTGTGACGCTGACGCCATGTCCAAGGCACCGAAACCGCGAGCGGGAGCCGACGACGCCCTCGCCAAGATCGTCACCAAAGACTGGTTCCGGGCGGTCGCCCCCAAGGTCATTCCGCCGATGCACAAGGCGATGAACAAGCTCACTCGGGGCCGCTTCGTTCCGGGCGCCGGACTCGTACTCTCCACGACCGGTGCGAAATCAGGGAAACGTCGCCAGACGCCACTCGAAGCGGTGCCGAGCTCGAACGGCTCGTGGGTGGTGGTCGGGTCGAACTTCGCACGCGAGTCACACCCGGCGTGGACGGGAAACCTGATCGCCCATCCCGAATGCGAGATCCTGGTACGCGGTAAAACGATGCCGGCGACGGCCACGCTGCTCGAGGGCGACGCCCGCGAGGAGGGGTGGCAAGAGGCACTCGCCCACTTCGGTGGCTGGCAGGCCTATACCGGTATCACCGATCGCCAGTTCCGGATCTTTCGGCTGACTCCCCGCTGAGGGCGCGCCAGAGCCACGACGCCGACGGACTCAGCCGTTCTCGAGGGACGCGACCAAACGCGGCAGGACGCTGGCGAGGACCTCGATCTCGTCGGCTCCGAGTCGGTCGATGAACGCCTCCCTCACGGCCTCGACATGGCCGGGTGCCGTGGCCTCCAACTTCTCGCGCCCGGCGGCGGTGAGTTCGACCCACCAGACCCGGGCGTCGGTGTCGCACCGGGCCCGACCCACGTAGCCGTCCCGGCTGAGACGGTCGACCCGCTGCGAAAGCCGACTCGGCGAGTTGGTGACCGAACTCGCGAGATCGGACATGCGCAGTCGGTGCCCGTCGGCTTCGCTCAGCCGAACGAACACCTCGTAATCGTCGGTGGTGAGGCCAGCGTCGCGCTTGAGTTGACGATCGGTGGCCGCGAGCACGCGGCGGCTGGCGTCGATCCAACCCCGCCAGGCGAGCTGTTCGGCCTCGGAAAGCCAGCGAACGTCGGCGTTTTCGGCGCCGACGTGTATTGCCGTGCGGGCGGTGGATGCCATGCCGTGCAACCTAGCGGCTTTCGTTTCAACATTGAAGTTGTGCAGTGCGGACACAAAGGCTGTGGACAGCACCCCAAAATCACCCCCACGACGGGTTTTGTCACTGTGCGTAATTTGGGGATAACCCCGATTTTGGCTGGAAACATGGGGATTTCTGGAAAACCTGGGCGCCCCCCTTGACGGAGACGTAATTACGGGGGTGTAATGTTTCACCCGGTCATCACCTGTCCGGGGCGGGACGAAGGTGATGCTGAGAGCCTTCTGCAGACCGACTTGGTGATCTCGGCGAGAAATGCAGAGGGGCACTCATGGCGATCACGGAGGACCGACTGTCCGCAGTCGGCGACAACGGCACGACGGTCGAAACGACCACCACCATGCGCGTGAAGAAGCGCAACGGCTCGCTCGAACCCGTCGATCTCAACAAGATCGTCAACGCCATCGCCCGCGCCTCCGAGGGCCTGATGGGCGTCGACCCGATGGTCGTCTCCACCCGCACGATCTCCGCGCTCGCCGACGGCTCCACCACCCAAGAGCTCGATGAGCTGTCGATCCGCACCGCAGCCGGCCTCATCGTCGAAGAGCCCAACTACTCCAAGCTCGCCGCTCGCATGCTCGCGACCTATGTCGACAAAGAAGTCCGCAACCAGAACGTCCCCTGGTTCTCGGAGTCGGTCACCCTCGGCCACACCCTCGGCCTGATCGGCGACGACGTCCTCGAGTTCGTCACCACCCACGCCCCCGAACTCAACGCCGCCATCAACTCCCAGCGCGACAAGAACTTCGAGTTCTTCGGCCTGCGCACGGTCTATGACCGCTACCTCCTCCGCCACCCCGAGACCCGCAAGGTCATCGAGACCCCGCAGTACTTCTTCCTGCGGGTCGCCTGCGGCCTGTCCACCGACGCCAACGAGGCCATCAAGTTCTACGACCTCATGTCGTCGTTGGCCTACCTTCCGTCGTCGCCCACCCTGTTCAACTCGGGCACGACCCACCCGCAGATGTCGAGCTGCTACCTGCTCGACTCGCCCGAGGACTCCCTCGAGGGCATCTACAAGCGCTACACCGACATCGCCCGCCTCTCTAAGTTCGCCGGCGGTATCGGCGTCGCCTGGCACCGCATCCGCTCCAAGAACAGCCTGATCGTCGGCACCAACGGCCTCAGCAACGGCATCGTCCCGTGGCTCAAGACCCTCGACGCCTCGGTCGCCGCCGTCAACCAGGGCGGCCGCCGCAAGGGCGCCGCCTGCGTCTACCTCGAAAGCTGGCACGCCGACATCGACCAGTTCCTCGAGCTGCGCGACAACACCGGCGACCATGCCCGCCGCACCCACAACATCAACCTCGCCAACTGGATCCCCGACCTCTTCATGGAGCGGGTCGAAAAGGACTGGCAGTGGAGCCTCTTCGATCCCAAGCGGGTCCCCGAGCTCATCGACACCTTCGGCGAGGAGTTCCGCGCCATCTACGAGCAGGCCGAGGCCGACGGCCGCTTCGAGAAGCAGGTTCCGGCCCGCCAGCTCTACCAGCGCATGATGAAGACGCTGGCCGAGACGGGCAACGGCTGGATGACCTTCAAGGATCCCAGCAACGAAAAGTGCAACCAGACCGGTCCCGGTGCCGCCGCCGAGGGCAACGCCCGCGACCGGGTCGTGCACCTGTCGAACCTCTGCACCGAAATCCTCGAGGTCACGTCGCAATCCGAGACGGCGGTGTGCAACCTCGGTTCGGTCAACCTCGGTGAGTTCGTCGTCGAAACCGACGGTGTCGCCGGCGTGGACTACGAGCGCCTCGGCGAGGTCGTTCGCCAGGTCGTGCCCTTCCTCGATCGGGTCATCGACATCAACTACTACCCGACCGACGAGGCCGGCGTGTCCAACGCCCGCTGGCGCCCGGTCGGCCTGGGGCTGATGGGCCTCCAGGACGTCTTCTTCAAGCTCGGCGTCCCGTTCGACAGCCCCGTCGCCCGCGACGTCAGCCGTCGGATCTCCGAGGAGATCTACTTCAACGCCCTGTGGGCCTCCACCGAACTGGCCGAGGCCAACGGTGCCCACTCTGCCTTCCCCGAGACTCGAGCCGCCAACGGCGACCTGCAGTTCGACCTGTGGGGTATCGAGCCCTCCGACACCGAGCGTTGGGAACCGCTGCGTGAGCGCATCACGGCCCACGGTCTGCGCAACTCGCTCATGATCGCCATCGCCCCGACCGCAACGATCGCCTCGATCGCCGGCTGCTACGAGTGCATCGAGCCCCAGGTCTCCAACCTCTTCAAGCGTGAGACCCTCTCGGGTGAGTTCATGCAGATCAACCGCCACCTGGTCAAGGAGCTCCAGAGCCGAGGCCTGTGGGACGCCGAGATGATCGCCGAGGTCAAGAAGTCCGAGGGTTCGATCCAAGACATCGACCGGATCCCCGATGATCTCAAGGCGATCTACCGCACGGCGTGGGAGATCCCGATGAAGAGCCTGATCGAGATGGCCGCCGACCGCGGCGCCTTCATCGACCAGAGCCAGTCGCTCAACCTTTTCATGGAGTCACCCACCATCGGCAAGCTCTCGTCGATGTACATGTACGCCTGGAAGGCCGGTCTCAAGACCACCTACTACCTGCGTTCGCGCCCGGCGACCAAGATCAACAAGACCACCACCGGTGGCTCGGGTGGTCCCACCGGCGGTGGGCAGCCCGCTCCCGAAAAGAAGATGTTCACCGACGAGGAGGCCATCGCCTGCTCGCTGGAGAACCCCGAAGCATGTGAGGCGTGCGACTGATGGCACTGGCAGAAGATCACAACTACGCACTTGCGGCGGAGCCCGCCCAGACCGACAACCTCGGCCACTCCGCGAACCGAGGCGCCCACACCAACATTCTCGATCCCGGCTTCGACCTCACGTTGCGGCCGATGCGGTACCCGCTGTTCTTCGAGATGTACAAGGACGCGATCAAGAACACGTGGACCGTCGAGGAGATCGATTTCTCCGACGATCTCACCGACCTTGATCGCAAGCTGATGCCGGCCGAGAAGCACCTGATCAGCCGCCTCGTGGCGTTCTTCGCCACCGGCGACTCGATCGTGGCCAACAATCTGGTGCTCAACCTCTACCAGCACATCAACGCCCCCGAGGCCCGGATGTACCTGAGCCGTCAGCTCTATGAAGAGGCGCTGCACGTCCAGTTCTATTTGAACCTGCTCGACAACTACATCCCGGATCACGACGAGCGGGCCGAGGCGTTCGCCGCCATCGAGAACATCCCCTCGATCAAGGCCAAGGCCGACTTCTGCTTCAAGTGGATGGGCGACGTGCCGGACGGGGCCCTGCAGACCGAGGAGGACCGCAAGCGGTTCCTCATGAACCTCATCTGCTTCGCCACCTGCATCGAGGGCCTGTTCTTCTTCGCAGCGTTCGCCTACGTGTACTTCCTGCGCAGCAAGGGTCTGCTCAACGGTCTCGCCGCCGGCACCAACTGGGTGTTCCGCGACGAGTCGATGCACATGAACTTCGCCCTTGAGGTCATCAACACGGTTCGGGCCGAGGAGCCCCAGCTGTTCGACAACGACCTCGACGAACGCATCACGGCGATGCTCGAAGAGGCCGTCGAGGCCGAGTTCCAGTTCGCCGAGGATCTCCTCGGCGAAGGTGTGCCCGGCATGTCCACAGCGGACACCCGCACCTACCTCGAGTTCGTCGCCGATCAGCGTCTGAGTCAGCTCGGCCTGCCCAAGCGCTTCAACGCCTCGAACCCGTTCGCCTTCATGGAACTGCAGGACGTCCAGGAGCTCTCGAACTTCTTCGAGCGCACCGTCTCGGCCTACCAGGTCGGCGTCGAGGGCGATGTCGCCTTCGACGAGGACTTCTGAGCCCCACGCTCTCGCCTCCCAGAGTCACCACCAACAACGTCGCCCGACACCAAGCGGGCGCACCCCTCAGACGGCCGCCTCGCTCACCAACGGGGCGGCCGTCCCGCGTCCGAGTTCACCCGAACGTGGCAACCGCCACCTCGTCGAACCCGATCACAGGTCGGCATGTCGACACATCGCGCGATAGGTGTGTCATCGTGATCCCCCGCCGAGTACGGAGTTTGCCATGAGCCTCAACCCCCCGACCGAGCACCAGCTCCTCGTCTTCTGGGTCGGCCTGCTCGTGATCCTGGTGGCCGCCCGGCTACTCGGCGCGGTGATGCAACGCATCGGCCAGCCGGCCGTGATCGGCGAACTCGCCGCCGGTCTCATCCTCGGCCCGTCGGTACTCGGCAAACTCGCCCCCGACATCACCGACTGGCTGTTCCCCGCCGACGACGTCCAGACCGGCATGCTCTTCACCATCGGCTGGCTCGGCGTGTTGTTCCTGCTCGTCAGCACCGGCTTCGAGACCGACCTCGGTCTGATCGGCCGGCTCGGCCGCGCCGCCGTGATCGTGTCGGCCGGGTCGTTGCTGGTTCCGGCGATCGCCGGCTTCGCCGTCGGGTGGTTTCTCCCGATGGCCTTCGTCGGCAGTGACACCGAGCGTTACATCTTCGCCCTCTTCGTCGCTGCCGCCCTGTCGATCTCGTCGCTCCCGGTGATCGCCAAGATCCTCGGCGAGATGGGCCTCATGCGCCGCAACTTCGGCCAACTCACCCTTGCGGCCGGTATGGCCAACGATGTCATCGGCTGGGTCGCCCTGGGCCTCATCGCCGGCCTTGCGCAAGCCGGTGGCCTCAAGCTCGACAAGCTCGCCTTCACCGTCGTGGGGCTCATCGTGTTCTTCGTCGTTGCCTTCACGGTCGGGCAGCGAGTCGTCGACACAGCGCTCAAACGGGTTCGAGCCAACGGGGGTGACCAACTCTCCGGGATGACCGTGGTACTCGTCACCACGCTCTCCTTCGGCGTGGTCACCCAGTGGCTCCACGTTGAAGCGGTGTTGGGGGCCTTCATCGCCGGGGTCATCCTCGCCCGCTCTCGTTTCGCCGAACACGAACTCATCCGACCGCTCGAGACGATGACCGCAGCGGTCTTTGCGCCGATCTTCTTCGCCACCGCCGGCCTGCGAGTCGACCTCGGCCTACTGGCCGACGGCGAGACGATCATGTGGGCCCTGATCGTGCTGGCGATCGCGTCGTTGTCGAAGTTCCTCGGTTCGATCCTCGGAGCGCAGTTGTCGTTCCTCCCGCTGCGAGAAGGCGCTGCCCTAGGCGTCGGGCTCAACGCCCGCGGCGCGCTCGAGATCGTGATCGCCACGGTCGGCCTCTCACTCGGCGTCCTGAACGACCGCTCCTACACCGTCATCGTGTTGATGGCGATGGCCACCTCGATGGCCGCTCCCCCGCTGTTACGTCGAGCCCTCTCCGGATGGGAAGGCACCCCCGAGGAACGGCAGCGGCTCGACATGGAAGCCCAACTCGCGAGCAACATCGTCGTGCGGGGCAACCGCATCCTGATCCCGACCAAGGGCGACGTCCCGTCGCTGCTCGCCGCCCAGGTCGCCGGACTGACCTGGCCGGCCGAGACGGCCGTCACGCTCCTCACCGCCGGCGATGCCTCGACGGTCGACGTGCAGGCCCATCGAGATGTCCTGTTCGGCCGGGCCGTCGAACACGACATCGTCGATGCGCCGGTCGCCGACGCCGTCATCGCCGAGGCGGTACTCGGCTACGACGCCATCGTGATCGGTGCACCGACCAGCGGTGAGACCTCCGAGTACGTGTCGGAGATCATGCGTCGCTCACCGATCCCGGTGGTGATCGTGCGAGGAGCAGCATCACTCAACGGCCGTCTGCCGTGGGCGTTCGCCCGTGCGCTTGTTCCGGTCAACGGTTCGAAGTCGGCCAAACCGGCACTGGAGCTGGCCACCCAACTGAGTTCTAATCTGGGCACGCAGCTGCTCCAGCTCCACGTCTCGCCCACACCGCCGACTCGCATGGAATCTCTGATCGGCGAGCGCGGTCCCGACCGGGCCCGCCACCGCGCCATCCTCGACGAGGCCGCCTCGGTCGCCGACGCAAGCGGCGCTCGGGCGTCGTCGATCCTGGCCCACGATCCGAGTCCGGCTGCCGGCATCTTGTCGACGGCAACCGAACTCGGCGCCGATCTGATCGTGATGTCGGGGAGCAGCCGCGACAACGCCGGTGTTCCCGCAGTGAGTGCCACGATCCAGCGGGTGCTCGACGGGTCCGACACCACACTCGTCGTCGTCCTCGTCCCCGAATACGACGGATCCGGCGCCAGCAGCGAAGCTCACTGACCGACCGGAGAGGCCTCCTCAGTAGCCACGTACCCCGTGGTAGGGGCTGCCGTTGGCCTTCCAGTCGGCGTACAACGCCATGAAATTTTCTCCGAACGGGTCCTGTCCTCGGAGCGGCATCATCGCCCGCCGGATGGTCCAGTCCTCAGGGGCAAGTTCTGCGGCCCGGTCGAAGTTCCGGTCGCAGCCCGCTTGATCGCCTCGATCGCGCAACGCAAGTGCGAGACGGAAGTGGAGACGGGCGGCTTCTTCCTCGCTGGAGAGATCACCCACCACACCGATCGCCTCAGCCGTCGACATCCCTGCATCGCCCTCGCGGACCCAGCGACGGATCCGATCGTGCTGCTTGCCGGATTCGACACCGGTGAACTCGCTGAACAGGTCGCTGCCGTAGGCGCTCCAGTTCGGCATGGCAATCGTATCGTCCTCGTTGATCAACACGACGGTCGGAACGTTCGAGATCGCGTAGAGCTCGGTGACGACATGGTCGGCGTCGACCACCACCGGGTAGGTGATGCCCTCGGCCAATTCGCGGAGCTTCTCGATGTTCTCGTCGATGGCGACGGCGATGATCTCGAAGTCCGTGCACCCCTCGGCATGGATTTCCTGTTGCAGTGTCTGCCACCCGGGCAGCTCGTAGCCGCAGCCTCACCAACTGGAGAAGGCGATCAGCAGCCGTTTTTTGCTGCGGTGGTCGCTAAGCGAGGTGACCCCGCCGCCCGCAAGGTTGGGCAGGGTGAAGTCGGGGGCGACAAGCTCGTCAAGTGCCCGTCGGCGAGCCGCCCGGGGCGCGCCGATCGCTGCGAGACCCGCCTCGGTATCGATGGCGACGGGGCGGTCGAGCAGATCGCCGAGGACGGTTAGGTCGAGGCCGACGTCGGAGACGAGGGCGCCACGGTCGGGGATGAGCACACACGTGTCGTCCTGACAGAGCCCCTCTGGTTTGAGCGTCCAGCCGAGTTCGGTGAGTTGCGCCTCGCTGATC
>PABW01000074.1 GCA_002699625.1 Acidimicrobiaceae bacterium | reverse complement strand
TCGAAGGCATCGAGGAGATCCGACGTGAGCAACGGCAACACGACCTGCGTTTCAGGGTCGCCGAATCGACAGTTGAACTCGATGACCTTGGGACCGGCGTCGGTGAGCATCATCCCGGCGTACAGCACACCCTTGTACGGCCGACCCTCGGCAGCGAGCGCAGCAAGGGTCGGCGCGATCACGTCACGACCGACGTCGCCGAGCAAGGCATCGTCGGCGATCGGTGACGGGTGGAACGCCCCCATGCCCCCCGTGTTAGGACCCTCGTCACCGTCGAGCAGACGTTTGTGATCTTGAGCGGCGGGCATGACCGAAAAGTCGGTGCCGTCGCAAAAGGCGAGCACGCTGACCTCGGTGCCGAACAACCGTTCCTCGAGCAACACCTCGGCGCCGGCGGCGCCGAACCGGCCATCCACGATGATGTCGTGGATGGCGTCGGCGGCTTCCTGCTTCGACTCGGCGACGATCACGCCCTTGCCTGCGGCAAGGCCGCTCGCTTTGATGACGGGCACAGCATCGAGTGTGTCGAGATGCTCGAGCGCGGCCTCGGCGTCGGTGAAGGTTTCGGCCGCGCCGGTCGGGATGCCGTGTTCGAGCAGAAACGCCTTGCAGTGCGACTTCGAACCCTCCAGTTGAGCCGCAGCAGCCGACGGGCCGAACGCCGGGATGCCGGAGGCCTCGCAGGCGTCGACGAGTCCGTCGACGAGCGGATCCTCGGGACCGACGACCACCAGGCGCACCTCGTGCTCCTGTGCGGCGACGACGACGCCCCCGATGTCGGTAGCCTTCACGTTCAGGTTGCGACAACCCGGCTCGACCGCAGTACCGGCGTTGCCCGGTGCGAGCAGGACCTCGTCGACCTGCGGCGATTGTGCAAGCGCCCAGGCGAGGGCGTGTTCTCGGCCGCCACCGCCGACGACCAGAACGGTGTCACCCATCAGTCGCCCCAGACCGAGGCGAACTGTTCCTTCGTCTTCAGCGTCAGCTGGACGAAGCGCTCTTCCTCGAACGGGTAGACACCGGTGAAACAGGCGTTGCAGTACCCCTCCTGCGTCTCGAGTCCCCGCATGAGCGCCTCGATCGACAGGAAGGCGAGCGAGTCGGCGCCGATGTGTTCAGCGATGGACTCGACATCCATGTTGGCGGCGATGAGATCCTCACGAGCCGCCATGTCGACACCCATGTAGCAGGGGTCGGTGATCGCCGGGCAGGCCACTCGGACATGGACCTCGCTGGCGCCGGCATCCCGCAACATCTGCACGAGCGGGCCGGACGTCGTGCCCCGCACGATCGAATCGTCGACCATGACCACGCGCTTGCCGGCGAGATTGTCGGCGAGCGGGTTGAACTTCATCCGGACCTTCGACTCGCGAAGCTCCTGGGTGGGCTCGATGAACGTGCGCCCGACATAGCGGTTCTTGGTGAATCCCTCGGTGTAGGGGATACCCGCTTCCTGGGCGTACCCGACGGCGTGTGGGGTGCCCGAGTCGGGCACGGCGACGACGACGTCGGCTTCGACCGGCGCCTCGCCAGCCAACTCCCGACCGAGGCGCTGACGGGTGCTGTGCACCAGCTTGCCCTCATAGATCGAGTCGGGCCGGGAGAAGTAGATCTGCTCGAACGTGCAGAACGCGTGTTGCTTGGGCACCGCACCTTGCTCGATGCGGTAGCCGTCAGCGTCCAACCGGCAGATTTCGCCCGGTGCGAGTTCGTGGACCAGTTCGGCACCGATGGCGGAGAACGCACAGGTTTCCGAGGCGAGCAGGTAACCGCCCTCAAACTTGCCGAGGACCAGCGGGCGGAAACCCCACGGATCCCGGACGCCGTAGACCGCGTCGCGGGTGATGATCGTCAGGGCGAAGGCTCCTTCGCCCTGGGCCATGAGCATCTTGATCCGGTTCATCCAATCGCCGGAACCTCCGGTGAGCAGATGAATCATCACCTCGGTGTCGGACGAGGTCTGCAGTCCCACGCCCCGCTCCAGGAGTTGGCGACGAAGGATGTGCGCGTTCACGAGGTTGCCGTTGTGGGCAATGCCCAGCGGGCCATCGATCGTCTCGATGACGTGCGGCTGGGCGTTGCGCAGGCCGCTGCCGCCGGTGGTGCTGTATCGAGTGTGACCGATCGCGAACTCCCCCTTCAGCGTGGAGAGGTTGTCCTCGTTGAACACGGCGGGGACGAGACCTTGACCCTTGTGNACATGCGCGACGCCATGGTCGACCGACGCCATNCCGGCCGCCTCTTGACCCCGATGCTGGAGGGTGTAGAGNGCGAAGAACGCAAGGCGGGCAGCNTCCTGATCGGGGGCGTGGATACCGATGACACCGCACTCCTCCTTCAGTTCGTCGCCGTCGGCGTCGCCGCCCCAAATCTCAGAATCGTTGGGAAACATGGTTCACCGTTCGTTGAGTGCCNCTCGGGCGTCGAGTACTCGTTGTAGTGCATCNGTGGCGTCGTCGCCGACCACCGTGAGATGCCCCATCTTTCGGCCCGTGCGGGCCTCGCGCTTTCCGTACAGNTGCAGGTGCACCCCGGGTCGGGCGAGCGCAGCAGTCCAGTCGGGTTCGCCGTCGTCCCACAGGTCGCCCAGCAGCTGGGCCATCGCAGCCGGGGCACAGCTGCCGTCACCGAGGGGCTGGCCGGTGACCGCCCGCAACTGCTGCTCGAACTGGCTTGCGGCCGCTGCCTCGATCGTGCAGTGGCCGGAGTTGTGGGGACGAGGGGCGATCTCGTTGACGAGGATCCCCTCCGCTGTGTCGAAGAGTTCGACGCACAACACGCCGACGAGCCCGAGCCCCGTCGCAACGAGGTGAGCGGTCGCACGGGCTGCTTCGGCGGTGGCGTCGGGCACTCGGGCGGGGACGGTCGTCGTGTCGAGGATGTGGTTGGCGTGGGTGTTCTCCATCACGCCGTGGTCGACGACGTCGCCATCGACCCCGCGAGCAACGACGACGCTGAGTTCACGCTCGAACACGATGACCGACTCGACGACCAGCCGCTCGCCACCGAGCGCCTCCCAAACCGCAGCGACATCGGCCGGATCAGTGATCCGCGCCTGCCCCTTCCCGTCGTAACCGAATCGGGCTGTCTTGGCGATCACCGGCACGCCAAGCTCGGCAACGGCAGACGCAAGCTCCGCCTCGGTCTCGGCCGAGCGCCACGGGGCGACTGCGACACCGGCTGCCGTAAGTGCTTCCTTTTCGAGCTTCCGGTCTTGGGCAGCGGCGATAATCGAACCTGCAGGACGAGCAGGCACGCTGGCGGCTTCGGCTGCATCGGCGATGGCGGGGTCGACATTCTCGAATTCCCAGGTCATTGCGTCGATCAGCTGGAGGAAGGCGGCGACCGTTGCTGGATCGTCGAACGCGCCCGTGATCTCCCGGTCGGCAAGCACGCCGGCGGGCGTCTTCTCGGCGCCACCGGTGAGCACGACGACGCCGTACCCGTGCTGCCGGGCACTCTGCGCGAGCATGCGGCCCAACTGGCCCCCGCCGACGATGCCGATCGTGCTTCCGGGAGCGAGTGGGGTGGTCACGGCCTCAGTGCTCGAGTTCGATCGACCGGACCTGGGCGGCTCGTTCGGCCCGGAAGGCGGTGAGCGTTGCCGCCATGGCTTCGTCGTGACGGGCCAACATCGCCACGGCGAAGAGCCCGGCGTTGGTGGCGCCTGCGTCTCCGATCGCCATGGTGGCGACGGGGACGCCACCGGGCATCTGCACGATCGACAGCAAGGAGTCAATGCCGTTGAGCGCCCGACTCTTGATCGGCACGCCGATCACCGGAACGATCGTGTGACCGGCCACCATGCCCGGAAGATGGGCGGCTCCACCGGCGCCGGCGATGATGATCTCGATGCCGCGCTGCTCGGCGGTCTCGGCGTATTCGACCATCCAGTCGGGCGTGCGATGCGCGCTGACGACCTTCGCCTCGAACGGCACACCGAACTGTTCGAGGATGTCGGCGGCCCGCGACATCGTCTCCCAATCGGAGTCGCTGCCCATGATCACGCCGACACGCGCACCGTCCTGCACGGAACCCGTTCCTTCCCTGGAAGCCCGTCTCCAGTCTGCATATTCGCGCGCCCGCTGCACTTCGCGGGGGACGGTAAATACGGAAAATCGTTGACTCAGCCGTGGTTGGCGAACAGCGCTGCCGTGACCCGCTCGGCGGCGGGATATCCCGCCGGCTCGAACGCTCGCCGGGTGAGGGCGGCGTAGGTCTCCTGGTAGACGCCAGCGGCTTCCAATGCCAGTTGCTCGGGCAGCGGCCATGGTTCGGAGACCTTGTCGTAGCCGTCGCGCACGTACGCGAGCCGAACGTATTCCTTGTCGAGGTTCTCCGGCTCGTCTCCTGCCGCTCGACGCTCCTCGACCGTGGACGCCCGCCAGTAACGAGACGAGTCCGGGGTGTGGACCTCGTCGATGATCGTGAGCATCCCGTCGGCGTCGAGACCGAACTCGTACTTGGTGTCGACGAGCACCAGACCCGCCTCGGCGGCGATCTGTTGTCCGCGTTCGAAGATCTCAAGCGCAACGGTGCGCGTCTGATCCCACAGCTCGGCGTCGACGATGCCCCGTTCGACGATCTCGAGTTCCGTGATCGGTTCGTCGTGGCCGCCCTGTTCGGCTTTGGTTGTGGGGGTGATGATCGCCTCGGGCAGTGGGTCGTTCTTCTGCATCCCGTCAGGGAAGTCGAGCCCATAGATCGTGCGGGCACCAGCGTCGTACTGCGTCCACAGCGCGGTCGAGGTCGAGCCCGACAGTCGGCCTCGCACGACGACCTCGACCGGCAGGGTGTCGCACTTCTTTCCGATCGTGACATTGGCATCTGGAACCGAAACGACGTGCGACGGCACAAGGTCGGCGATCTGATCGAACCACCAGGCAGCGAGCTCGTTCAGCACCTGACCGCGATACGGAACGGTGCCCAGGACATAGTCGAACGCCGAGATGCGATCGGTGGCGATCAGGGCGAGGGTGTCGCCGAGATCGACGATGTCGCGCACCTTGCCGACGATGAGCGGGCCGAGACTTGCGACGGCATCGGCCTCGATGCCCGTGAACGGATGAGCGAGGCCGGGACCGAAATCCGTCGCGCTCGAGCCACCGCTCATCGGGCAGCGGCCACAAAGGCCTCGAACAACGGCAGACCGGAGCCACCCTCGGGTCCAGACGGGCGCTGCCAGTCGAGGACATGATCCTCGGGATGCGGCATCAAGCCGACGATGTTGCCGGTATCGTCGCAGATGCCGGCGATGTCGTTGACCGAGCCGTTGGGATTGGCCGGGTACGCCCCGCCGGCAGCGACGGGATCATCGCTCGTAGGGCGGGCACCATCGGCCAGATACCGGAAGGCGACGAGGCCATCCTCGAGGCGAGCAGCCGTGGAGTCACCGCTGACGGCCACCCGACCTTCGCCGTGCGCGATCGGACAGCGGATCGTCGTGCCGCCCACCGCACCGAGCCATCCCGACCGACACGAGGGTTCGACCTGCAAGGTGACCCAGCGACACTCGAAACGACCCTCGGCGTTTTCCGTGAGCGTCACCGAGCGGGGTTCGCCCATGGGGCCCGGCAAAAGCCCGGCCTTCACCAGGACCTGGAAGCCGTTGCAGATGCCGAGCATCGGTCGAGATGCCTGGGCGGCAGCCGCCAGCTCGTCGGCGAACCAGGTGCGCAACTCGAGCGCCAGACGACCACCGGCACCGAGAGCGTCGCCGTAGCTGAAACCTCCGGGCAGGAGGATCGCGGCGTGGTCGGCGATCCGCACTGCGCCGCTGCGCAGCTCGTTGACGTGAGCAATGGTGGGGGTTCCGCCTGCGAGTTCGATCGCCTGGGCGGCCTCCAGATCGCGATTGGTGCCGGACGCATGCGGTATCAGGATCGGAACGCTCATGGGGTCGCTCCCTTGGTCGGTCCGGACGGGCCGGGCGTCGAGGCCGATACCGCATCGGCGAGTGGGATCCGGATGGGTTCGAGATTCGAGCCCGCACCCTGCGCAGGGTCGAGCAGATGGAAGACGATGTCGTCGCCGGCGGTGACCTCACCGAGGCGGCGGCCATGATCGCCGAGGAACGCCCCGACGGCGTCCCGGTGCTCCGGGGCCGCACTGAGCACGAGGCGACCCGGTGCTTCGTTGACAAGCGCGGTGAACGGGTCGAGTCCGTCGAGCGGCACCACGACCGATACGCCGAGTCGCGCTGCGATCGCCATCTCGCTGACGGCAACCGCAAGGCCGCCCTCACTGCAGTCGTGGGCCGCCGTGACCTTCCCGTCGCAGATCGCGGCGTGGATCGCCCGGTAACGCGGCAGTGGATCATCGAGCGAGGTAGGCACCCGGGTGGCGCCGAGATCGAAAAGATCAGAAGCGAGCGAGCCACCAAGCGCGCCCTCGTTCGCGCCGACTAACCAGAGGTCGTCACCGGTCTGCATGCCGGCCGAATCGACCGCTCGGCGCAGGTCGGGCACGAGGCCGAGTGCCGAGATCAGCAAGGTGCCGGGGATTGCTTCACCGTCGAACTCGTTGAACAGCGAGTCCTTGCCGGAGATGAACGGCATCCGATAGGTGCGAGCGCCGTCGGTGCAGCCCTGCACGGCGCGAACGAGCGAACCGAGTCGGTCGGCCTTGGTCGGGTCACCCCAACAGAAGTTGTCGAGCACGGCGACCTGATCGGGGTCGCCGCCGACGGCCACGAGGTTGCGCACCGCTTCGTCCATCGCGAGGAGTGCCATCGCGTGCGGGTCGTGGCGGCCGACGGAGGGGCAGATGCCGTTGGAGAGCACGACGGCTTTGTGGCCTTCGGTGCCGAGCGGCTTGAGTACCGCCGCGTCGGCGGGACCATCGGCCTCGGGGCCGACATAGGGGCGTACCACGGTGCCGCCGCGGACCTCATGGTCGTAGCGGCGGATGATGTCCTCCTTGGATGCCACGTTCGGATGCGCGAGCAGCTGCAGCACCAGGGCGGCGGTGGGCACGGGGGTGGTGACCTCGACCGGAGCCGGGTCGGTCCATGCGCCAACGAGTTCCTGACGTGGGATGCCGTCGTGCAGGAACGCCATCGGCATGTCGACCACGCCCGTGTCGCCATGGCGAACCACCAAGCGTTGATCGCCGGTGAAGCGACCGAGGTCGGTCACCTCGACGTCCCATGCGTCGCAGAGCGCCTGGAGCGCTTCGAGGTTGGCGGGCGGCACCGCGATGACGGTGCGCTCCTGGGCGTCACTGCTCCAGATCTCCCACGGCTGCAGACCGGGGTACTTGAGCGGCACCACCGACAGGTCGACCTCGACGCCGAGATCCTCACCCATCTCGCCGACCGACGACGAGAACCCGCCGGCGCCACAGTCGGTGATGGCGTTGTAGAGCTTGGCGTCACGGGCCCGCTCGATGACCTCGATCAGGCCCTTTTCGGTGATCGGGTCGCCGATCTGCACGGCGGAGCCGACATGGTCGACCGTCGAGGCGTCCATACCGGCAGACGAGAACGTGGCGCCGTGGATGCCATCGCGACCGACTCGCCCACCGAGGCTGATGATGCGGTCGCCGACCTGCGGTTCGGTCGGGTGCGAGCCGTGCGGAAGGATGCCGAGGGCACCGCAATAGACCAGCGGGTTGCCGACATAACCGGGGTCGTAGAGCACCGCGCCGTTGACGGTGGGCAGCCCGAGTTTGTTTCCGTAGTCGCCGATGCCGGCCACGACACCGTCGCGGATACGGCGGGGATGCAGCACTCCGGTAGGCAACTCGTCGTCGGGCAGATCGGCCGGGCCGAAGCACAGAACATCGGTGCAGGCGATCGGACGGGCCGACACACCGATGACGTCGCGGACCACACCACCGACACCGGTGTTCGCGCCACCGAACGGCTCGAGCGCGGACGGGTGGTTGTGGGTCTCGACCTTGAACGCAACGTCGTGGTGGTCGTCGAAGGCGACGATCCCGGCGTCGTCGACGAATGCCGAACGCAGCCACGGTGGATCGAGCGCTTCCGTGACCTCACGCAGTGCCGGAAGCAGGCCATCGTGAAAGCTGACGGTGACCTCGCCGTCGGACGAGGTGTGGGTGAGGTTGATGCGAGCCCGGAAGGTCTTGTGCACACAGTGCTCGGACCAGGTCTGGGCGAGGGTCTCGAGTTCGGCGTCGGTCGGCGCACGTCCCTCGCCGGCGAAGTGCGCCTGGATCGCCTGCATCTCGGTGAGGTCAAGCGAGAGCACCCGATCCTTCGACAGGCGGAGCAGATCATCGTCGCTCAACTCGGCAAGCGGCACGTCGTCGACACGCACATCGGCGGATGCCGCCCCGGCGAACTCAGCGGGCAGCTCACCCTCGGTCGAGATCTCGATGGTGTCGTTTGCGAGCAGCCGACGGGTGAGGGTGGCGACGTCGGTGTCGGACAGGTCGCCGATGAGGTCGTAGCGGCGAGCCGTGACCACCCGGATCTCCGGCAGGCCGAGATTGGCCGCCGCTCGTTCGAGTTCGCGGGCGTCGGGGTCGGTCGCACCCGGCATCAGTGCGACCTCGACCACACGCCCCTGTGCCGGCGTGACGCCGTCGATCACGGCCTCGTCGACGACGGGGTCGATCAACACTTCTCGACAGAGCCGATCGAGCTCTTCGGCGCTCAGCGCTCCGTCGATGTGATGCACCCGCGTGACCCGGCACGTGGTCAGGCCATCCACGCCGACCAACCGGGCGTTCGCGACGACCGAGGCGCCTCGTGGATCGTCGGGGGCGGTGACGTCGATGCGCACGGTCATAGGCTTGGAACCTAGACGGGTCACCTCCCGCGCGGTTGGCATTCCGACGCTTTCCACAGGCTGGAATCACCCGAGAGGTCAGGAGCCGTTTTCGGGCTGCGGACACCGGCTCGTCCGGCGCGCCTCATTCCTGCCTACGGTTGACCCCATGCGTCGAGATCTCGTGGAGCAGCGCCGCGCCAGCGTGCCCGAGATCACCTACCCGGACCAGCTACCGATCGTCGCGCGGCGCCAGGAACTCCTTGACACGATCCGGGACAATCAGGTCGTCGTGATCGCCGGAGAGACGGGCTCGGGCAAGTCGACCCAGATACCGAAGTTCTGTCTCGAACTCGGACGCGGCGTCGGCGCCATAATCGGCCATACCCAACCGCGGCGCCTTGCGGCCCGCTCAATCGCCGCCCGGGTGGCGGACGAACTCGGTACCGAAGTCGGTGACCTCGTCGGCTACTCGGTGCGTTTCACCGACGAAGTCAGCGATCGCACGCTGGTGAAGGCGATGACCGACGGCATCCTCCTCGCCGAACTCCAGCGCGACCCTGATCTCCGTCGTTACGACACGATCATCATCGACGAAGCCCACGAGCGGACGCTCAACATCGACTTCCTGCTCGGCTACCTACGGCGACTCGTCGAACGGCGCGACGACCTTCATGTGATCATCACCTCGGCCACGATCGACACCGAGAAGTTCGCCGCTCACTTCGCCGACACCACCGGGACGCCCGCGCCCATCATCGAGGTGTCAGGCCGTACTCACCCCGTCGAGGTTCGGTATCAGCCGCTCGGCAACCCCGACGACCCTGACGCGCCGGTCCTCGATATTCCGGAGGGAATCGAGCGGGCGGCCCGCACCTTGCTCCGAGAAACACCGGGCGACATTCTCTGCTTCCTCCCAGGCGAGCGGGAGATCCGCGAAGCACAGGAGCACCTCGCCAAGAACCTGGGGGAGGTCGAGATCCTCCCGCTCTACGCCCGTCTCTCCCCCGCCGAACAACAGCGCATCTTCCAATCGCACAGGGGGCGCCGCATCGTCCTCTCGACCAACGTCGCCGAGACGTCGCTCACCGTCCCCGGCATCCACGCCGTCATCGACACCGGCACAGCCCGGATCTCGCGTTTCAACCGACGCACCAAGGTGCAACGCATACCGATCGAGCCCATCTCCCAGGCCTCCGCCGATCAGCGTTCGGGCCGCTGCGGCCGGCTTGGGCCGGGTGTGGCGATTCGCCTCTACGACGAAGCCGGCTTCCTCCACCGCCCCGAGTTCACCGAACCCGAGGTGCAGCGCACGAACCTCGCCTCAGTCGTGCTGCGCATGGCGTCACTCGGCCTCGGCGATGCCGAGTCGTTTCCGTTTGTCGACCCACCCGAAGCTCGTGCGATCCGGGACGGTGTGACACTGCTCGAAGAACTCGACGCGATCGATCCGCGCCACGTCGGCACCGACCAGTGGCTCACCGAGCTCGGCGCTGAGCTAGCGGCGATCCCGGTCGACCCGAAGCTGGCTCGCATGCTGCTCGAGGCGCAGGACCATGGTTGTGTCACCGAAGTTGCAATCATCGTCGCCGGTCTGTCGGTGCAGGATCCGCGCATTCGGCCCACCGGAGTCGGCAGCGGCGCCGCCGCCGAGCGCGCCGCACAACTGCACGCTCGCTACACCGATCAGAACTCCGATTTCATGTCGTGGCTGCAGCTGTGGGGCCACATCAAGTCCGAACGCAACGAACGCAGCGGCAACGGCTTCCGCACGATGTGTCGCAACGAGTACCTGCACTTCCTGCGGATTCGGGAGTGGGAGGACGTCCATCGCCAACTTCGCGACATCGCCACCGGCCTCGGTCTCCGCTTCAACCAGGAGCCGGCAGCGCCTGACGCCATCCACCAGGCGCTGCTGTCGGGCCTGCTTGCCCAGGTCGGGTTCTACGACAGCGACAAGCAGGTCTATCGGGGCACCCGCAATGCCCGTTTCGTCCTGGCTGGCGGTTCGGCGCTCAAGAAGCGCACACCGACCTGGATCATGGCGGCGGAGCTGGTCGAGACGAACCAGCTCCGCGCCCGCATGGTGGCCCCGATCAATCCGCAGTGGCTTGAGCAGAGCGCGTCACACCTCCTGCGTTGGGAGCACTCCGATCCGTGGTGGAACGAGGACCGTGGCGCGGCAATGTGTAATGAACGGGCCTCGCTCTACGGCCTGCCAGCGATCCCGAACCGCCAGGTCAACCTGCAGCGCGTCGATCCGATCCTCGCCCGAGAGCTCTTCATCCGGCATGCGCTGGTCGAGAACCGTTGGGACGGCAGCCGGCACGCCTTCGTCGCCCATAATCAGACGGTGCTCGCCCAGATCGAGGCGCTCGGCGATCGTCTTCGGCGTGACATCTCCGTCGACGAGCACACGCTCGAAAACGCGTTCGACCACCGCATTCCCGAACACGTCGTCTCGGTTCGCCACTTCACCACCTGGTGGAAGAGCCATTCCCGAGACCACCCCGATGCCCTCAATCTGAGCGTCGAGGAACTCCTCCGCGGCAGCGACTTCGGTGGTGACGTCGACGGTCTCGATGCCTATCCCGACGAGTGGCCGTGGGGCGACCGCACGTTCCGCATCGACTACACGTTCGATCCAGCCGCACCCGACGACGGCATCACGATCGAGGTGCCGCTCGACGTCGTGGCCCGCGTCGAGGAGGCACCGTTCCGCTGGCTGGTACCGGCCCTGCGAAAGGAGCTCGTCGTCGAGCTCTTCCGGACGCTCCCGAAGACCGCCCGGCGCCCTCTCGTACCCATCCCCGAGACCGCCGAGGAGATCCTGCCGACGCTCGATCCAACTGGCGCTCCCCTCCTCGACCAGTTGGCAACGGCCGCCAACCAGCGCGGCAGCGAGACGACGGCCCGTGCCTTCCGGCCCGACAGCCTCGCCACCCACCTAAGACCGCACTTCCGCATCGTAGACCGGGGCGATGTCCTCGCTGAGGACGACGACCTCGGCGTGCTCAAACGCCACGTCTCTGAGCAGACTCGGGCCATCGTTGACGAGGGCGGCCACCCGTTGGAACGCACCGGCGCCTCAGCGTGGACCTTCGGCACCCTGCCGACCCGCGACACCGCCGAGGGTCTCGGACAGACCGTCGCCAGCTATCCCGCCGTCGTCGACGAGGGGGCAACGGTCGGCGTACGGCTCTTCGCCTCGGCGGAAGAGCAAGTCGACGAGATGTGGCTCGGCACCCGACGTCTCTTGTCGCTCCAACGCCCACCACTCAGCAACGTGCTGCGGCCGCTTCTTTCCGACGACGTCAAGTTCGCCATCATCCGCAGCCCCTACGACGGCCCACAGGCGTGGTTCGAGGATTGTGTCTCGGCGGCCCTCGACCAGATCATTGTCGATGCCGGCGGGCCCGCGTGGAACGAACGCGACCACGCCGCCCTGGTCACCAGAATGCACGACGAACTTCCGGGCCAGATCCGTGCGATCGCCTGGACCGCCACCGAGGTACTCGACACGTCGGCCGACCTTGCCCGTCGACTCGATGACGTTGAAGCCGAAGCTCTGCTGCCCGCAGTCGCCGACCTCACTGCGCAGCGAGATCAACTCGTCTACGACGGCTTCATCGCCGCAGTCGGTGCCGATCGGCTCGCCGATATCGCCCGCTACCTGCAGGCGTCACACTTCCGACTCGAGCGCCTTGCAGATACGGCCGCCAAGGATCGTGATCGTATGCGTTCGGTGCAGGCCCTCGAGGCCGAGCATGCCGCGCTCATGGACGAGTGGGGACCCACCGTCGACCTCGAGGAACTCGCGTGGGATCTCCAGGAACTGCGGGTCAGTCTGTTCGCCCAGTCGGTTGGCGTGCGGCGGCAGGTCAGCGTGAAGCGGATCCGCAGCGCCCTTGAGGCGATCCGACGGAGTTGAGCCGCCCCAGGAGCGAGCGCCTAGCGTCTCGACCATGACCGACGAATGGACTGCTCCCGAGTTCGGCCTCAAGGCGGCGTTCGGCTTTGCGCTCGAGAACCGAGACGACCGATCGATTGCGGTGCTCGAAATCTCGGGTGTCCATCTCAACCCCAATGGCGTGGTCCACGGCGCCGTGCCGTTCACGATGATGGACACCGCGATGGGTGGCGCAGTGATGAACACGATCGACGATGGTCGTCGGTGCGCCACCATCGAGATGCAGACCCGCTATCACCGTCCCGTCGCCACTGGCACGCTGACAGCAACTGCGGAAGTGATCACCGCCGGACGCCGGGTCGTGCACCTGCGGGCCGAGACCCGCGATGACGACGACCGTTTGGTCGCCAGCGCGACGGCGAGCTTCGCGGTCTTCGAGCCGTGACCTTCAGCCGTTGAGGACCCCGCAGCCGGCTGCGACGAGCGCTACCTGGCTGCCTCGAGGGTGAGCGAATCAAGGCCCTGAAGCCGCACGGCGATGGCCTCTCGTGCCGTCTTCCAGGTCCAGAACGCCGGACCTCGGTGTTCGAGCTGTGGCCGCAGCGCCTCCAGGAACGGCATCACTGCGGCCGGGCGCCTCACGGGGAGCTCGGCTCGAACCACTTCGCCTTCGGTCGGGCCGGGTCGGACGAAACAGCCCACACCGAAGAGATCATCGATGATCGCGTGGAGCTCAGCGAGGTCCCCGGCGCCACGAACCACCGCTCCAAACGGTACGGGGTCACCACCAAAACGAGCATCGACCGCGCCGGCGTCGAGCCACGAGCGCGCCGGATCGACCGGCTCGACGAGCTGCCGGTACGCCAGACGGACGGCGGGGTCGTCGAGGCTCAGGCGGCCTTCTCGAGGATGTGCACGCCACACGCCGAGCCGAGACCGATCACGTGGGCGAGGCCGACCTTGGCGTCCTTCACCTGGCGATCGCCCGCCTCGCCACGAAGGTGAGTGGCGACTTCGTAGATGTTGGCGATGCCGGTCGCGCCGATCGGATGGCCCTTGGAGATCAGGCCGCCCGACACATTGACCGGCGTGCGGCCGTCGCGGAACGGCGCACCGGAGTCGATGAAGTCACCCGCCCCTCCGGGTTCGCACAGGCCGAGATTGTCGTAGTGGATCAACTCGGCGGTGGCGAAGCAGTCGTGGAGTTCGACGAGGTCGAGATCGTCGGGCCCAACACCCGCCTGCTCATAGGCCTGCGATGCGGCGTTGCGGGTGAGCGTGTTGACGTCGGGCTGGACCTGCGCCGACGACGTCCACGGGTCCGACGTCAAGACGGAAGCGGAAATCTTCACGGCCCGCTTCTGGACCTTCTTCGGCATCGACTTGAGCCGCTCGCCGGAAACGAGCACGGCGGCCGCCGCCCCGTCGCCGGTCGGGCAACACATGAGCAGGGTGTTCGGGTAACTCATCACGGGCGCGCCCATGATCTCGTCGAGGCTGAACTCCTTCTGGTACTGGGCCAGCGGGTTGAGCGTCGAATGCAGATGGTTCTTGTACGCGACCTTGGCGAATTGCTCGAAGCCGACGCCATCGTTCTCGTAGGCGTACCCCATGCCCGCCTGGGCGAACACACCGGGCATGCCGGCCGTACCGATGTACCCGTCGGTTCCGGTGACGGCGCCATAGCGGCCTGACGGCGCAAAGACCTTGGCCTCCTTCTTCGAGCCCGCTCCACCGAGTAGCCCCATCTTCCCCATCTGCTCGACACCGACGGCGAGACCCATGTCGGCTTCGCCTGCCTTGATCGACAGCATCACGGTGCGCAGCGCCGTCGCACCGGTCGCACAGGCGTTCGAGACATTGTAGGCGGGAATACCCGTCTGCCCGATCTGCTTCTGCACCTGCTGGGCCATGCCCGACGACGCCTGGAACAGCGTGCCCGCAGCGAACACATCCATGTCGTGGATCGTGACGCCGCCGTCCTGGAGGGCGGCGATCGCGCTCGTGGACGCGAGATCCACCGCGTCGTGATCCGGGTAGCGACCGAACTTCGTCATGTGGGTGCCGAGGACCCAGACCGAATCGTCATCGATCATCGGGCCGGACGTCTTCGGCTTCTTCTTGCCCTGGTCGGACTTCGCCATGGTGCTGCCTCCTCAGGCGGGCTCGTAGCCGAACGCGATGGCTTCGGTGCCTTCGTCGTCGGTGCCAATCGAGTACGTGGTGAGCTTGACCTTCATACCGAGCTTCACCCGCTCGGGGTCCGGCTCGCAGTTGACGACGTTGGATCGCACGCTCGTGCCGTCGTCGGTCTCGATGATCGCCGACACGTACGGAGCCGGGATGCCCGGCGCCGCGCGGTGGACGATGGTGAACGACGTGACCACGCCCTGGTTGCGGACGCGCACGTTCTGGAACTCCTGGGCGCCGCAGTTACCGCATGCGATGCGTCGGTCGAAGAACCGGGCGCCACACGAGGCGCACGCCTTGGCCTTGAGATAGGGCCGGGCACCGATATGCAGATAGTCGACGAGGGGGACCTGCTTGACCGTCATCTCACTCCGTGGGTCGGAAGGCCCCAACGGTAGTTCCTGCCGGTGGGGTGATCACCAATCCCCGCGGTGCACGACCGTGTCGAACGGCGGCCGCTTCCGGCCTGCGGACATCGACGGCCGGTCCGGAGCAGGGTGACCAAGCGAGATGGTTCCGATCGCGCGAAGCCCATCGGGGACGCCGAACTCGCTCCGTACATCGTCCTCATGCTCGAACAGGCCGAAGAGCAAGGCCCCGAGGTCGGCATCGGCGGCGGCGAGCAAGATGGTCATGGCCGCTGCGCCCCCGTCGACCCACCAGTACGGCACCGACCAGGCGTCCTGGCCGTCGCCCAGCCCGGTTCGCGCCTTGTCGGCCTCGCGGTAGCGACGAACATAGGCACCTGGCTCCACCCAGGGGATGACCAAGACCGGAGCGTCGAGGAGCTGGGGCCACGGGAACGACGACCGCTTGTCGACGGGGAGGGTCGTGTCCCAGTAGCGGGCGACGTCGGCGCCATCGAGCACGAGAAACTGCAGCGAGTCGGTCTTGCCCGCAGAGGGGCCGCGACGGGCGAGGTCGAGGATCTCATCGACGACGACGGAGTCGACTGGCTCGGCCGTGTAGGCACGGGTCATCCGACGCCCTCGAACGAGGCGACCGAATTCGCTCACGATCGTGATCCCGGGACAGGGATCAGAGGAGCTTCTCGAGATCCTCGGTCATCGCCCAACCGAAGGCGATCAGCGTGTCGCCGGCGTCGATGTCGAGATCCGCGAACTGGGCGATGACGGCGGGATCGACCTTCTCGGGCTTCGAGCTCTCATGGTCGAGCACGACCGCCTGGTTGCCGTCGCCGCGGACAGTGAAGGCGCGGTCCTCGTACTTGGAGGCACCGATACCGAAGCGCTTGGCGAGGCGACGCCCCCAGGCCCGTTCTTCGCCCGAAGCCTTGTGATCAGGCCGCGGCACGATGTCGGTCAGGCTCTTGTAGGCCTCGAACGCACCGGCGTCGTTCATCTGGGCGCCGACCAGGACGTCCTCGTCAGGGAAGGCGAGGACGGAGCGGCGCAGCTGATCGGTGACGATCGCCCGCAGGACCGTGTCGCGCTTGGTGTTGCGACAGATGTGGGCGGCACCGACGAGCAAACTCGGCGTGCCGCCGATGCGCTCCAGGGTGCAGAACGAGAAGCCCCGAACCTTGCCACCCTCGCTCGCGACGGTGCACAGGACCCATGCTTCGGCCTGCTTCGACAGCATGCCGACCTCGAACGCATTGGTGGAGTCAGCGCAAAGATCCGCCATCTCGGCGAGCTCTGCGTCGCTCAACGCTGTGCAGTCCTTGGTGTCGACCTCGATTGCCATGCGATGAACCCCACTCACTCGCCTCGATACAGTCCAATCAGTTTTCAGGGGGAACGCGCGATTCGCAACCTGGGCGCCGCGCTTCGTTGCGAATGAACACGGCGCTTCGAACTCACCGACGCCGGTTCTACGTATCGTCACCGGCGCCAGAGAGCCCACCAGGCGACGCACTGCGAGTTCTCGACCTCAGATGAGGATCGAATCCGGACCGAATGCGACTCGAAGTTCGGCCACCACCCCGTTTGCGCTATTGACTGCGAAATCGTCCGGAAGACGCAGCACCTGACGATCGGAGAGATGCAACTCGACCGGGGCATCCCCCGGATGCGCGCTCAGGATCAGCTTCAGCTCATCGATGCGCTCAGGCTTCTGGTTCTCAGCTGACAGCCGCAGCCGGACGGGGGCGTTGTCGCTCAGATTTTCGACGATCTCGATGTCCTGGGCGAACATCTTCGGCAGATCACCGTCGTTCTCGGTGCGTCCCCGGACCAGGACGATCGCATCGTCCTGGAGCTTCGGGCCGTGCTCCTGCATCGTGCGGGGGAAGACCATGACCTCAACCGAACCCTCGAGGTCCTCGAGCTCGAACACCGCCATCAGATCGCCCTTGCGGGTCCACTTGCGCTGGAGGTTCGTGATGACCCCGCCGACCTTGACGATCGCTCCGTCGGGGGTATCAGCGAGTCCGGCCACCCCGGTGTCGGCCTTGCGCCGAACCTGCGCCTCGAAACCAAGCAGTGGATGGTCGGAGATGTAGAGGCCGAGCATCTCTTTTTCGTTCGCGAGGCGAGGCATCTTGTCGAATTCGACATCAGGAATCGACGGTCGTTCGTCGAAGGAAGGGCCATCGTCGAGCTCGCCGAACAGCGACATGACACCCATGTCATGTTCCTTCCGGCGCTGCACCGTCAGGTCGATGATCTGCTCATACACATGCAGCAGGCCCTTCCGGGGATGGCCGAGGCAGTCGAACGCGCCGCCCTTGATCAGCGACTCGATCGTGCGCTTGTTGAGCGCCTCGATCTCGACCCGCTCGACGAAATCGATGAACGACTCGAAGGAACCACCCTCGTTCCGAGCCGCGAGAATCTTCTCGACGATGCCCTCACCGACGTTCCGGATCGCCGACATTCCGAAGATGATGCTGCCCGGGGTGGCGCCCCGCTGGTCACTCCCCTCGGCGTAGGGNCCACCGTCCCAGTCGGGGTTNGGCACTGGTGTGAAGTCCATCTCCGACCGGTTGATGTCNGGCACCNCGACNTCGATGCCCATGAGGCGGCACTCGTTGAGATACACCGCTGCNGACTCGAGCTTGCTCTTCACCGACGTNAGCAGNGCCGACAGGTACTCNACCGGATGGTTCGCCTTNAGNTAGGCGATCTGGTACGCCACATAGCCGTAGCCGTANGAGTGCGACTTNTTGAAGGCNTAGTCGGCGAACTGNGCNATGATGTCGAACANCTCGACGGCGAGCNANTGGTCGTAGCCCTGNTCNACNACNCCGGTGGTGAACTTCTCCCGCTCCTTCTCCATCGCNTCGCGGATCTTCTTGCCCATCGCCTTGCGGAGGGANTCCGCCTCNGCGAGTGAGTAGCCCGCGAANTTCTGCGCCATTCGCATGACGCTCTCCTGATAGATCATCAGGCCGTAGGTGTCGCCGAGCAGCTCCTCGGCGTCGGGGTGGATGAACTCNACCGGCTTTCGCCCGTTCTTGCGGTCGGCGTAGTCGTTGTGCATGTTCGCCGCCATCGGGCCGGGCCGATAGAGGGCGACGAGGGCGGCGACATCGTCGAACGAGTCNGGGGCGAGCGAGCGGATCAGGGCCCGCATGGGCGAGGACTCNAGCTGGAACACCCCGATGGTGTCGCCTCGCTTGAGCAGTTCGAAGGTNGGNNGATCGTCGAGCNCGATGGCGTCGATNTCGANCTCNACGCCCTTCGTGTCCNTGATCANCTCGAGACANTCGGAGATGACGTCGAGGTTTCGCAGGCCCAGGAANTCCATCTTGAGCAGCCCGAGATCCTCGACGCCGTGCATCTCGTACTGGGTGACGACCGGCGCCTCCTCGATGGGCTTGCCGGACTCGGGCTTGCGCTGGATCGGNAGNTACTCGGTGAGNGGATCGTTNGTGATCACCACGGCGGCNGCGTGGATGCCGTCCTGACGGCGCAGACCCTCGAGGCCCTTGGCGACATCGACGACCCGGGCGANATCGGCGTCGGTGTTGACCATGTCGCGAAGCTCGCCNGCGGACTTGTAGCCGTCGANNTACTTCGGGTGCTCTTCGAAGCAGTACTTCAGCGGGGTGTCCCGNCCCATGATCAGCGGNGGCATCGCCTTCGCGACCTTGTCGCCAACGGAGTANGGGTAGCCGAGCACGCGGGCNGCGTCGCGCACGGCNGCNCGGGCCTTGATCTGGCTGAANGTNACGATCTGGGCGACACAGTCNCGGCCGTACATGTCNGCGGCGTAGCGGATCATGTTGTCGCGGTANCGNGTGTCGAAGTCCATGTCGATGTCGGGCATCGACACGCGCGACGGGTTGAGAAAACGNTCGAAGAGGAGGTCGTACTCGATCGGGTCGAGATCGGTGATCCAGAGCGTGTAGGCCACCGCACAGCCGGCGGCGGAGCCNCGNCCGGGCCCGACTCGGATGTCGTTGTCNCGGGCGTANCGGATGAGATCCCAGGTGATGAGGAAGTACGCCGAGAACCCCATGTTGTCGATNACGCCGAGNTCGTAGTCAAGACGNTCGACGACCTCNTCGCTGAGGTTGGCNCCCCAACGTTTGTGGGCGCCTTCGTANGTGAGGTGNCGGAGGTACTCGGTGTCGGTCGCGAAGCCTTCGGGCAGCGGGAACTCGGGAAGCTGNGGTTTNCCNAACTCGATCTCNACATCNCAGCGNTCGGCGATCCACAGCGTGTTNTCGCACGCNTCGGGGACCTCGCCGAANAGTCGGCGCATCTCGCCGGCGGTCTTGATGTAGTGGCCGTCGCCGTGGAACTTGAANCGATCNGTNTCGCTGAGCAGNGATCCGGTCTGNACGCACANCAGGGCGTCGTGGGCCTCGGCGTCGTGCTGATGGGTGTAGTGNGAGTCGTTCGTGGCGAGGATCGGCGCNTTGATCTTGCGAGCGATCTCGAGCAGCTGNGGGTTNGTGGTGCGCTGNTCGGGGATGCCCTGATCCTGCAGCTCGATGAAGAAGTTGTCGCGCCCGAAGATGTCCTGGAAACGANCGGCGTGCTCGAGCGCNGCNTCGTGTTGNCCCTGCATCAGTGACTGGAGGANGTGGCCNCCGAGACAGCCCGANGTGGCGATGATGCCCTCGGCGTACTGCTCCATCAGTTCCCAGTCGGCCCGGGGCTTGTAGTGGTAGCCCTCCANATAGGCCTTGGAGGACANCTGGATCAGGTTCTGGTANCCGACNTTGTTCTCCGCCATGAGGATGGCGTGGTAGTAGAGCTTCTTGCCGCCNCCGGTATCGCCGCCGGAGTCGTCGGCNCTGCCTCGNCGACTNGGACGCTCGTGGCGGCTTTCGTGCGCAAGGTAGATCTCGGTGCCGATGATCGGCTTGATGCCCTGATCCTTGCANCCCCGGTAGAAGTCGAGGACGCCGTACATGTTGCCGTGGTCGGTGATCGCCATGGCGGGCTGGCCGTCNGCGGCCGCAGCNGCNATGGCCTCGTCGAGNCGCGACGCGCCGTCGAGCATCGAATACTCGGTGTGGACATGCAGATGAGCGAACGAATCCGCCATCTCGGCTCTCCTCCCGGCCGNCCGGTGACGCTGCCTGTGGACACCGATGTGGACGCCCTGTGGACGAGTTACACCGGTGTGATTTCGAACCTAACCGGCGAATCCCCGAGCCACAAGAGGGGGTTTGGAGAACTCAGAGATAGGTGCCAGGACGGGTCTCGGNCGGCTCNCCNACCGACTCCTCTCCCCCNCCGCGACCGATCTGGCCCCGCAANCCCTGGAGTTGCTGCTGCGCAGCCATCTGCTGTGCGAAGAGCATCGCCTGCATGCCNTGCACCAACCCCTCGAGCCAGCCGACGAGCTGCGCTTTGGCGATCTGAAGCTCGGCGGCGGTCGGGGTCTCCTCCGCGCTGAAGGGTAGGGCGAGACGATCGAGTTCCTCTTGCAGATCAGGGCTCAGCGCACCGCCTAGTTCGTTCACCGACGTCTCGTAGATGTCGCGGAGGCGATGTCGACTGGGCTCGTCGAGCTCCATCGTGCGCAGTTCTTCGAGTAGCTGCTTCATCATCGCCCCGATGCGCATGACCTTGGCCGGGTGGTCCACCGTCTCGTCGACCGCCTGTTCATCGAGATGTTCGGGATCGACAAGCTCAACTTCGGCTCGTTCGACCAGATCGCTGCGGTCACTAGATTCGGAATGCTGCTCGGTCACGAGAACTCCTCTCGGTCAGGGGTAGTCAGGAGATGATTGGTCACGAGGTGAAGGTGAGGAGCGGCACGTGCATCTCCTCCGGACTGAGTGAACCATGACGGGCGACCAACCACGACGGCGTCCGGTCAGCCGGATCCGCAAAGCTCCAGTGATCACGTGCCACGACGGCAACATCGCCGAGGCGACGACGAGCCTGGTCATTCACGGTGGGCCCGAACCAACCCTCGTCGAGGATCTGTTCGCAGGTCAGCACCCAGGCCTGTTGGCCGTGGGCGTCGGCAGCCGCAGCGAAGACGTCCCGGTGACGACCCGGCTCGGCGTGCAGCCAGCGGAAACGGCCCTCACCCGACACCTGACGGCACAACGATGTCGCCGACAGGGCCAAATCGAGTTCGCCGTCGGGGCACGACACCAGACCGTGATCGGCGGTGACCACCAGGGCGGTGCGGCGCGGCAGCATCGGCAACAGGTCGGCAACCATCCGGTCGACGGCAGCCAGCTCGGCGTCGTAGTGCTCGCCGAAGCCGAACTCGTGGGCGATCTTGTCGATGCCGTCGTAGTAGGCGTACACGAACGGTTCGCCTGCAGCGACCGCTCGCCGAATCTCGACCGGCAACGTCGGCAGGGTCCGCCATCCCTGCTGACGGCCGCCGGCCTGATGGGCCCGGGTGAAGCCGGTGGCCGCAAACGGGGCGTTCTGCACGACGACCGGGCGCTGACCGCAAAACGCCGGGTGCGGTTGAAACTCCTCAGGAACGATGCGCTCTCGTGCATCGCCGTGCTTGGTCCTCCACGACAGAACATTCATCACGTCGTTGTCGACGGCAACGCGGTAGCCGACCACGCCATGTTCACCGGGAGGAAGCCCGGTGGTAATCGAGGTGAGCGCTGCACTGGTGGTCGACGGCGCAACAGTGGTGATCGAGCGTCCGGTCAACCCGGCGAGGGTCGGGGCGAGGTGGGCTC
>PABW01000073.1 GCA_002699625.1 Acidimicrobiaceae bacterium | reverse complement strand
CGTGATCGATGTGGAGGTCGCCTACGACGTCGATCTCCGCTACGCCCAGGGCATCATCCAACGGGTCGCCGACGGCTTGTGGGAAGACCCCGAATGGGGTGGCGACGAGCTGATGGAGCGCCCCGAGGTGTGGGGCATCCAGAACCTCGGCGCCAGCGGCATCGCGATCCGGCTCGCAGTGAAAACCGAGCCTTCGATGCAGTGGTCGGTTGAGCGTGAGATTCGTTTGCGGGTCAAGGAAGCGCTGGATGAGGCGGGCATCGAGATCCCGTTCCCCCAGCAGACCGTGTGGTTCCGCCATCAGGGCGATCATCCGCTCGAGCCGCCGCCCGCGCCGGCCGCCATCGAGACCCACGAACCGGCACCGGTCACCGACGACCAAGCGAGCGACTGACCGCCTGCTGCGAGGCGACTGCCGCCGATCTAGGAGGTCGTGCCGCTGTCGCTGCGCTCGATCGCCCGAACGTCGGTGCCCAGGTAGCTGGCCACCACGGCCGGGTTGTTGCGAACCTCGACCGGTTCGCCTGACGCGATCACCGCGCCCGACTCGAGGCAGTACACCCGGTCCGAGATGCTCATGATCAGTGGCATGTCGTGCTCGATGATCAACATCGACGCTCCGAGTTCGCGTCGAATCTCCTGGATCAACGGGCCGAACGCCTCGGTTTCTCGCTGGGCGACGCCTGCCGTTGGTTCGTCGAGACACAGGACCTTGGCGTCGACCGCCAACAGGCCGGCGAGTTCGACGATGCGGCGAGTACCGGTCGACAGATCACTGATGAACGAGTCGGCGTAGCGGCCCAAGCCGAGGAACGAGATCAACTCGTCGGCCTCGGATCGTTGACGCCGTTCGGCCCGGCCGTCGAGGAAGAGTGCCGACAGCACGAACGATGACCGTTTGCGAGCCTCCAGGGCGACCTGGATCGTCTCACGCACGGTCAGCTCCGGGAAGAGGGTGGCCGCCTGGAAGGTGCGGCCGAGCCCGAGTGGAGCGCGCTGCGAGGGGCTCATGGAACTGATGTCCCTGCCGAGGAGTTCGACCGTGCCGGTCGACGAGACGTAGCCGCCGATGGCGTTCATCAAGGTCGACTTTCCGGCGCCGTTGGTGCCGATCAGGCCGACGATCTCGTCTCGGCGCACTTCAAGGTTCACGCTGGCGACCGCCACGTTGCCACCGAACGCGACCTTGACGTCCGTGACCTTGAGGGCGACGTCGGGGAGTGGTTCGTCGCTGCTGCGGCGGCTGATCGACGCTGGTGCGACCGTGCTCGATGCCGGGGCCGCCTCGAGGCCCATGCGGCGTTCGGCGAACGACACGATGCCGTTGCGAGCGCTGTTGGCGATCTGGATGAACCCGCCCGGGAAGTACATCAACATGATGAGCAGGCCGACCGACGAGGTGAACTGCGGGACGAGTTCGTTGTTGGGGAAGAAGGCTGGCAGGCCGATCACCCACAGGGCACCGAGGATGGCGCCGGTGATCGAACCGAGTCCGCCGATCACGGCGATGCCGACGACCTCGAGCGATTCGCCGATCAGGAAATGGGCGTCGCCGTAGCGGACGGCGGGCAGCAGGTTGGCGAAGAGGCCACCGGCGAGGCCGGCGACCCATCCGGCGAGACCGAACGCCAGCAGCTTCGTGCGGGTGGGGCTGACCGTGTAGGCGGCGGCGGTATCGGGGTTGTCGCGAACGGCGTAGATCCGACGGCCGATCGCCGAGCCGCGCAGATGGTTGAGGATCAGCAGCACGATGAGCGCGCTGCCTGCCGTGAAGTAGAAGAAGTTGCGCTGGTCGAACATGTCGACCCCGACGAAGGTGCCGCGTTCGACCGACGGCGCGCGCAGGCCGCCGTTGAAGAACGGACGGTTGTAGAGGTAACCGAGGGCGGCGTTCGCGAACGCGAACGTGACGACGGCCAGCATCAGACCCCGAACCCGAAGCGCAGTGAGGCCGGTGAGCACGGCGATGCCGGCGGTGACAAAGGCGGCGACGATGATCGCCCAGCCCTGGGTGACGCCGACCAGTTCGAATTTCAGCAGCCGGGTCGAGCCGAACCCGAGGTCCATCGAGAAGCCGTTGTGGAGGTGGACGGCCAACAGGCCGCCGATGCCGGCGTACGCCATCTGGGCGAGCGACAACTGGCCCGACCATCCGGTGATTACGGTGACCGACGACGCGACGAGGGCGAAGACGATGATCGTCGAGTAGAGGAAGAAGCGTGACGGTGGGAAGTCCACGTACAGCAGCCGCTCGTGGTACCAGGTCAGGACGAACGCAATCAGCAACAGGGCGCCGACCGTGAGTTTCGCCATGTTGCGGATCCACCAGATCTCGCGCAGGTGGGCAGGGATCGGCCGGACCTTCGGGGTGAAGGCCGAACTTTCATTGCCGCCCGGTCGGCGCTGCCAATAGATGGCGATCAGGACGGCGACGAAGAAGATGAAGCTGTTGAGGCCGACCTCACGGGAGTAGTACCACTGCAAGATGTTGGTGAGGATGCCGATCACGACACCGCCGACCATCGCCCGGGTGAACGAGCGCATCCCGCCGAGCACGGCGGCGACGAGCGCCAGGTTGAGGGTGGTGATGCCGAGGTTGCTGACGCCGGTGCTGGGTCCGCCGCTGCTCAGCAGGATCATCGAGAACGTGGCGAGGAATCCGCCGACCGTCCACACGATGGTCGAGACGGTGCGAGGGCTGATGCCGGCGAGGCGGGACAGGCTCGGGTTGTCGGCTGATGCGGTGACGGCCTTGCCGAAGGTCGTGCGGTTGAGCCAGTAGGCGAGGGCGAGGGCGACCGCTGGCACGGCGATCAGGATCTGGACCTGGGGGCCGGTGGGGGTGAGGCCGACGATGTCGTCCCACGACCGCCCGATCGCCGCGGGGAAGCGGATCTGGGCGGCGTCGGTGTCGACGTCGGGCAGGGCGAGGTTGGCGCCCAGCATGAGCCGGCTGAGGCCGACGGTGGCGACCAGCAACATGACGCGCGGGCGGTCGAAGAGTCGCCAGATGACCGTCAGGTCNATGACNGCGCCGATCAGTGCCCCCATGAGCAGGCAGGTGATNAGGGCGAGCCAGAACGGCCANCCCCAGTTGATGACGAGCAGNGCGAAGAGGGTGGCGCCGGGNAGNCCCATGTTGCCGACGGCGAAGTTGATGACCTTGGTCGACCGGTAGATGAGGATGACCCCCATCGCCAGCAGGCCGATGACGAGGCCGAAGACGACACCGTCGAACCAGACATTGCGGGTCGGGGCNGGCCCTTCGAAGAGNCCGAGGACGGCGAGCAGCTGGTTCGACATCAGCCGCCCTCCTTTCCGAGGAACACGGCTCGGGCGAGGTCGTCTCGNTCGGCGAGTTCCTGGGCGTCGCCCTCGAACCGGACCTGGCCCTTCTCGAGGAAGACGGCCCGGTCGGCGATNGCGAGNGCGACNTTGAGTGACTGCTCGACGATGATCATCGTTTGTCCNGCGGCGCGCAGGGTGTCGATGTGGCTCAGCAGATCCTGNACGACGGTCGGNGCGAGNCCGAGGCTGAGTTCGTCGATGATCANCANGTCGGGTTCGTGCAGCATCACCCGGGCGAGGGCGAGCATCTGCTGCTGACCGCCCGACAGATCACCGGCCCGNTTGGTGAGGTGGTCGTTGAGCGACGGGTACAGCTCCTTGACCCGGGCGATGCGACGCTTCACGTCGGCNGGGTCGCGNCGNTACCGGAAGGCGCCCATCTCGAGNTTGTCGGCGACGGTCATGGCCTGCCAGGTGCCCTGTCCGCCGGGGAGCATCTCGATGCCGAGCCCACCGCGGATCTCCGGGGTGGCGAACGTGATGGTCTGNCCGTTGAGCCGAACGACGCCCCGNTCGGGCGTGCCGAGCCCGGTGATGANCTTGAGGATGGTCGATTTGCCGGCGCCGTTGGTGCCGAGCAGGGCGAGCGACTCGCCCTTNTTCACCTCGAACGANACGTCGAAGAGCACTTGGACCTGGCCGTAGCTGAAGTCGATCTGGTTGACCTGGATTGCNGGGATCTCGTCGGGNTCGGCGGCTTGGCGACGCTCTTCTTCCTGCTCCTCCTGGAGTTCGGCGACGACGAGGCTGAGGTCGCGACGCAGACGGCCNGAACCNCGGATGACGAAGANGCCGCCCACCGGCATGAACAGCATCGTGAGGATGATGATCGTCGGTCGTTCGCCGATCGCGTCCTGCAGGAAGGCGGAGAGCATGCCGCCACCGATGCCGCCGATGGCGAACATGAAGAAGGTGATGATCGCCGTGCCCATGCCNCGCAGGCGNTANGGCACCACGCTCTGGATCGANGGCTGGATCATCGCGAACGCAGCGCCGAGGAAGGTCGTGTTGAGGGCNCCGACGGCGGCGAACAGCCACACGTTGGGCATGAAGTACTGGATGGGNACCAGCANGGTGGCGGGGAGCAGCAGCAGGCCGAGGATGCGGAGTGCGCCGTCGGGGTTCTTGCGGAAGGTCTGGTCGAACTTNCGGCCGACCCANGGCAAGAAGAGGATCAGCAGCACGCCGGCCGGTGCGACGGCGAGGCCGCGTTCGAGTGCGTCGAGACCGAATTCTTCTTCGAGNAAGAAGCTCTGAATCGATTGGGCGGGGAAGAGCGCGAANCCGATCGCCGCCATTGCGAGGGTCATGTAGCGGATCGTGTCGATTCGCCAGATGCGGGCGAAGGCGGCCTCGACGGAGATNGGGGCNTCTTCCTTGCGTTCGAGNCCGGTNCCGAGNACGTCCTGCTTCTCCCATTGGCCGCGTTCGGGTTCGGGGATGAAGAAGGCGAGGATGCCGAGGATGGCGACGGGGATGCCGAGGATGAAGTAGGCCCAGCGCCAGCCNGCGACGCCGCCNGCGATGGCGGCNATGCCGCCGACGAGGATCGGTGAGGCGGCGCCGAAGATGCGGCCNACGCCGGCGTTGGTGGCGTACATGCGGCCGCGGGTGGCGATCGGATAGGTGTCGGCCAGCAGGGTCGAGTGGACGGTGATCGTGTTGGCCTTGGAGATGCCGGCGAAGAANCGGGCGACGAACAACATGAAGGCGTTGACGGCNGCGCCGGACANGAACACGAAGAANCCGAAGGCGAGGCTGGCGACGCCGACGATCGGGCCTCGACGGATCCGGTCGGCGAGCCACCCCATGGGNCCNGCGCCGAGCACGAAGAACGCCACCGATGCNGTCGAGATGAAGGTGATCGTGCCGTCGGAGACGCCGAAGGTCTCGGCGATGTCGGGGCCGAGGATGTTGATCGCGGCCTGCTCGAGTTCGTCGAGGGAGTTGAGCAGCAACAACACGACGAAGGTGAAGAAGCCGCCTTTGCGGAGCCCTTCCTTGAGCGGCATCTCTTCGCTNCCGACNCCGGGCAGGAGGTCGTCGGCGAAGATGACGTCGGCNGACCGTTCGGCCTGACTCGCCTGGCGGGCGGCCTCTTCNTCGAGCACTGCGGCGGTGAGCGACGACGCGCNTGTCGAGTCCTCGATNTCGCTCACGCGTCCCCCAACGGTGTNTGCAGCGGCCTGGTCCCGCAGGACCCTAGGCGACCGCTCGAAGCGGNACCAGACAAACCTGACGANCCGTCAGGNCACCGGCCGNGATGGCNGTGCGGGGTCAGCGACGGGGTGGNCCGGCGCTGGTGTGGCGGGTGCCGGGNGGGTCGACCGCCCATGNCGGGNTCTGGCCCCACACNCCGTCGTANACGAAGTGGTCGAGNGGGCGGCGACGGACGGGTCCGTGGTTGCCNGCGGGTTTGCCGAGGGTGACGGTNGCNGCGAGGAAGACNTCGTCGGGGATCTGCANCAGGGCCCGCAGTTGGGNNTCGACGGCGGCGTGCCACATCGTCACGACCCCGCCGTAGCCGAGNCCGCGGGCGGCGAGCAGCAGATTCTGCATNGCGGGGTAGACCGAGGCGCCTTCGGTCGAGGTCGGNTCNCGGTGGCGGATGAGCGTGGGAAGGATGAGGGCGGGNACGTCGCNGAGGCNGTCNACGTAGGTCTCCATGCTNCGGGCCATGCGCGCCTTGGGCGAGTCGTCGGTGATGCCGCTGCCTTCGTCGTANCCGTCGTTGCGNCGCTTGGCCGACCANAGGCGTTGGGCNCCCTCGGCGATCAGGTGTTTCGCCTGCTGNGCGATGTCNCCGTCGGTCAACACGATCATGCGGAACTGNTGGCGGTTGCTGCCCGTCGGGGCGCGTGATGCGGCGAAGCAGATGTCGCGCAGCACGGATTCCGGCACGGGTTCGTCGGCGTAGCGCCGGATCGATCGCGTGGTCGCGATNCCCTCGAGGAGGCCGATCGAATCGTCGGGGGTCGGNATCTGGTCGAGGCTGTCGGGGGTCGCCATNCCNCGACCCTAGGGGGCGCCGTGCCCGNCANGAATTTCGGAGCGCTCGGCGATCGAGGGCTANTGTCCGCATCGATGCCGAAGCCGAAGGACACGTTCATCCCGAACACCNCNGACGAACTCACTGCCGCCTGGGTGGGTGAGGCGCTTCGCGGGGCNGGGGAGACGTGCACGGTCGACGACATCCGCGTCGAGCCGCTNGGCGGTGGCGTGGGNATGACCGGCCAGACCGTNCGGGTGCGGATCGAGGGCGATGGTGCNCCGGCCACGGCCGTCGCCAAGTTCGCNGCGTCGCAGGCCCAGACCCGNGGCATCACGGAGTCGTANGACTCCTANGCCCGCGAGATCCGCTTCTACGAGCGGTATGCCGAGCGGGTTCCGGTTCGTACCCCGAAGTACCTCGGCGCCGATTACGACCCCGGCACGCACGGCCAGCCTGGCCCGGTTGTCGTGCGGATTATCGAGTCGCTGCCGGTCAGGGTGAAGCGGTGGATCTCGCGTAACACGGTCAAGTACCTGCGCCCGACCAAGCGCCGCTATGCCCTCCTCATCGAGGACATGGGCGATGCCGGGGCGGTCTATGGGCTCGGCGAACCACCCGGCGACGACGAGTTGCGCGCAGCGCTCACGGCACTTGCCGGTGTGCACGCCTCGTTCTGGAAGTCACCGGAGCTCGATCAGGACGACGAGACCTTCGTCCAGTTGGTCACCTCCACCCCGACCCTGCTGAGCGATGTCGCCCGCACGTCGGCGTTGTCGGTCGCGGAGGCGCGTTACGACTGGTGCGGTCCGGCCGAGCGTGAGGCGCTCAAGACCGCCACGCATCGTTTCCCCGAGAACATCACGTGCGCCAACGAACGCTGGGCGCTCGTGCACGGCGACGGTCGAAGCGACAACTTCATGTTCTCGCCCGGCGGTGAGGCGATCATCCTCGACTGGGCGATGGTGTCGCGTGGCCATCCGGGCTTCGATGTCGGTTACCTGCTCAGCAGCTGCCTTGATGCCGATCGCATCGGCTCGCTCGGCCCGCTCGTCGAGCACTACCACGGCACGCTCACCGGCCTCGGGGTCGATTTCGATCCGGCCGAACTCCGGCGTGGGGTCGACGCGGCGTACGAGATCAACGCCGTGCTCCAGTTGCTGACCCTTACGGTCTTCGAGGGGCAGGGCGACAACACCGGCTCGGAGATGGCCGATCTGTGGTTGCCTCGCGTTGCGGCCGGGCTCACCCACTCCTGGTAGCCCAATCCGACCTCAGGTCATCTTGGGCATGCCGTGGTGCGGCGGCACCTCGAGCTGGCCGATGGCGTCGGCTCGGCGGTGCAGCAGATCGACGGTGTCGCGCAGGTCGTTGGTGATGATGTAGGTGCGGGCGACGGTGTTGTTGACGACCATGTCGCCCTGGGCGTCGAGGTCGGCTTCCTTCACGTCGCGACCCGACCGCTCAAGGAGCGCCTTCATCTCGTCGAACGACATGCTCTTGCGTCCGGTGCCCTCACCGACCCGCTGAAGGTGTTCGGGGCGGTTGCGTTGGGCGGTGAAGAGGCCGGTGCGCTGGAGGCCGCCGGCGGGGTAGAAGACCGATGCTCGCAGCTGGGTGCCCTCGGATTCGAGGTTGTGGTGCAGTGCCTCGGTGAAGCAGCTGACGGCCGCTTTGGATGCGGCGTAGACCGATGCCGTGGGCACCGGGGCGAAGCCGCCGTCGCCTGATGACGTGTTGACGACCTGGCCGGGATGACCGCCCTCGATCATGCGGGGCACGAATTCCGAGGTGCAGATGGCCGTGCCGAAGACGTTCACGCCAAAGCACCAGCGCCAGTCGTTGGGTTCTTGCTGCCAGGGCTTGCCGCCACCGCCGGAGGTGACGCCGGCGTTGTTGTAGAGGAGGTTGACCTTGCCGTGGCGTTCGTAGACGGCGTCGGCGAGGGCCTTGACCGAGGCTTCGTCGGTGATGTCGGTGCGGATGCCGGTGACGTCGCCGTGGGCGCTCATCTCGGCGACGGTCTCGTTGATCGCCGACTGTTCGACGTCGGCGATGACGACTTTTGCGCCGTGGCGCAGCAGTGCACCGACGATGCCCTTGCCGATGCCCGACGCCCCGCCGGTGACGACGGCGACCGAGTCGCTGATGACGATGTCCTGGAGGACGGTGGTTTGGTCCTGGGTCTGTTCGCTCATGCGACGACCTCCTCACGTTGGTTGAGTGGGTTCATGCCCGGGCAACCCTTGGCCCGCTCCGGGATCTCCGAGTAGTCGATCGGGTTGGCGACTTGCGCCTTGGTGGGGCAGAACTGTTCGGCGAGTGGGAGCAGCGCGTCGAGATCGAAGCCGTAGACCTTCGCTGCGTTGGTGGTGAGCATCTGTGTGGCTTCCTCCACCGTGTAGTTGGCGAAGGTGAGGCGCAGGTGTTCCTTCGTGTGGGGGTGGCTGCCTTCGATGTGGGGGTAGTCGCTGCCCCACATCACCTTGTGGGTGCCGACCGATCTGGCGACGTCGGTCTCGGACGGCCGCAGGAACGAAGCGCCGATGTGGCACTGGCGGTCGAAGTATTCGCTCGGTGTCAGCGACATCTGGGCGACGGCCTGGCCGCCGAAGATCGACTCCGAGCCGTACCGGCTGTACTTCATGCGGTGGTGGAAGCTGTCGAGCTTTGCGAGCGTGTCGGGCACCCAGGCGGTGCCGGTTTCGGTGATGACGTAGTCGAGTTCGGGGTGGCGTTCGAACACGCCGGAGAACATCAGGTGCCACAGCGCCCGCTGGGTCCACCACTGGACCTCGAGCATGAACATGGCGAGCGATGCGGGGAAGTGGTTGCCGAAGTTCGGTGACGCACCGCCGGCGTGGTGGTTGAGCGGCATATCGTGGGCGGCGGCTGCGGCCCAGATGGGCTCGTAGCTGTTCGAGTAGAGCGGTTCGAACGGCGAGTCGGGTGGCGCACCCGGCACCAGTAGGCCGCCGGTGAGGCCCTGTTCGGCGGCCCATTCGATTTCGGCGACCGAGCCTTCGACGTCGCCCAGGAAGATCTGGAAGACCCCGGCGCGGCGGGTGGGGGCCTCGCTGACGAAGTCGGCGAGCCAGCGGTTGTGGGCCCGGAGCCCGGCCCAGCGGTACTCGAAGTTGTCGGCGTAGGCCGGTGCCTCGAAGCTGCTGGCGGGTGGCGGGGCGAACGGCGGCTGGGTGTTCGGGAACAGCACGGTAGCGACGACGCCGTCTTGTTCCTGTTCGCGGAGGCGGCGTTCGCTGGACCAGTTGCGGTCACCGAACTCGTCGGGGTCGCCATCGACGCCGACCTCGAGCGGCGAGCGTTCCATGTCCTTGTACATCGCCTTTTGGCGGGCGACACCGGCTTCGATGTCATCGGCCCAGGCGTCGAAGTCGGCGTGGTATTTCGCCTCGAGGTACTGCTTGTAGTCGCGCACGCCGGCGCCGCAGTGGGCGTCGGCGGAGACGACGATGTGGTGATCGGTTTCGGGAAGCACGGGATTCGTCACCCCGGCATGGTCCCCGGATCTTCAGGGCGCGGTCAAAACCGTGGAGTCGCGTTGGTCGAGTTCGCCTGCGGTGGGAGCGGCTGTGGCGTCGTCGGTGGGGGCGAGTCGGGCGGCCTTCACGATGGTGATCGCGTCACGGTCGCCGCTCTCGATGCAGGCGGCGAGGCACTGGATCCGCTCGCTTGCGGTCGTCTGGTGGAACATCGGGAAGATGGCGTGCACGAGGGCGCACATGCCGGCACCGATGGTCTGCCGTGCGAACCCGATCGCGACCCGCATGTGCTGGAAGTAGCTCTCGCCGGTGCTGTGGGGGTGGTGGGTGAACGGGTTCGTGACAGCCATATCGCCACCCTACGAGATGCCGCCTGCACGTTCTATGCAGATTTTCGCAGTATCGCGCTGTGGTGTGAAAGAATCATTTACTAGAAGAAAGTTCAGGGAGAAATTCATTGAATCTGGATGAGATCGATCGGGAAATCGTGCGTCTTCTGCAGGCGGATGCGTCGCTGACGGCCCGTGAGCTTGCCGAGCATGTTGGTCTCACGGCCACGCCTGTCTGGCGGCGGGTGCAGATCCTCGAGAACGCCGGCGTGATCACTGGCCGGGTCGCGCTGGTCGATCCGGAGGCGCTCGGGCTGGGTGTGACCGTGATGGTGCATGTGCGCACGAACGATCACAGTGCGGCGTGGCTCGACCGTTTCGCCGCAGCGATCGAGGACCTACCCGAGATCATCGAGGCGTACCGGATCTCCGGCGAGATCGACTACACGCTCAAGGTCGTGGTGCCGTCGATCGATGCCTACGACGACTTCTACCGGCGCCTGATCGGCAAGGTCGAACTGTACGACGTGCGTTCGGTCTTCGTCATGGAGGAGATCAAGCGCACCACCGCTCTGCCCCTGCATTTTCTTCCCGGAACCGGCTCCTGATCTAGGTTCGGGCCATGTCGAGCAGGCCGCCGAGGAGGTCGATGTGAGTGCGTTGACGAAGCCGGGGGAGTGGACCTATGGAATCCAGCTCCCGATCCAGACCTTGACCCGAACCCTCGTCGACGAGTGGGAGGACGCAGCGACCGTCGACGATCTCGTCGCGATCACCAAGGCCGCCGACCAGCACGGCTATGACTTCGTCGGCGTGTGCGATCACGTCGCCATCCCCGACAACGACTACGCGTCGAAGATGACCACGACGTGGTACGACACGATCTCGACCCTGTCGTACCTGGCTGCTCACACGCAGCACACGCATCTGTTGTCCGTCGTGTGGATCGCGGCGTACCGCCATCCGCTGCAAACGGCGAAGGCGTTCGGCACCCTCGATCATCTCTCGGGTGGGCGGGCGATCCTGGGGGTCGGTGCCGGGCACGTGGAGGCGGAGTTCGATGCCCTCGGTGTCGACTTCCGCACCCGAGGGAAGCGGCTTGACGAGACGCTCGAGGCCGTTCGGGGGGCGTTCGCCGACACCTATGTCAGCCATGAGGGCGAGTTCTTCTCGTACGCCGATGTCGGTGTGTCGCCGCAGCCACAGAGCGAGCTGCCGATCTGGATCGGTGGGGCGGGCAAGGCGGCGTGGAAGCGCACGGGTCGTCTCGGCGACGGCTACATCCCGATGGGTCTGCCGAAGGAGCAGTACCCCGAGGCCATCGGGATCATGCGAGAGGCGGCGGTCGCCGCCGGGCGCCCCGAGGATGTTCCGCTCGATGTCGGCTACATGACCCCGTGGGGGTACATCCTCGGCGACCCGCCCGAGGGCATCGGGATGCACTGGCTGCAGGGCGGCCCCGAAGGGCTTGCCGAGGACATCCGGGCCGCTCGCGAGCTCGGCTGCAATGTGGTNCACCTCAAGTTCCGGGCCCGCGACGCGCAGGAGTACGCCGACAGCCTNGCNGCGTTCAGCGAGNTCGTCGTGCCGTTGGTGAACGAGGGCTGAGAGCCNNCANCNTGCTCGCCNGANCGTCGNGNTNGTNGCGGGTCAGTCNGTGAAGTCGGGNGCCCGGCCTTCGGCGCGGGCCCGGGTCGCTTCCTGGAAGTTCTGGGTGGTGAGCCGCACATAGAGCTGGGTGTGGCTTTCGAGTTCGATCGCGGCGGCGAGGCTGGCCGTCTCGAGTCCGGACCACATCATCTTNTTGGTGAGCGCCACNCCTTGGGTGCTCCAGCCGTTGATCTGATCGGCGAGATCGAGCGCCGCGTCGAGGAGTTCNTCGTCNGGCACGACNCGGGANACCAGNCCGATGCGGGCGGCTTCCTCGGCGTCGAGNTCGCGGCCCGACAGCATGAACTCGAAGGCGTGCGTCGAGCCGACGGCTCGGGGGAGAAGGAACGACAGGCCGAGTTCGGTTGCGGTGAGNCCGTTGTTGATGCCGGCGGCCCGGAAGTAGGCGGATTCGNCGGCGAGACGNATGTCGGCCCCGAGCGTGAGGCACATGCCGCCACCGATGGCGGCGCCGTTGATCGCGGCGATGATCGGTTTGTTCATNCGCCGCATGCGAGGCACGAGATCGGCGAGGGTCGCCATNGCCTTGGTGGCGATGCCGCTCAGGCCGAGNCCGTCGATNTTGGGTGGCGGCATGGTGTCGCGNGTGTCGGCGCCGGAGCAGAAGCCGCTGCCGGTCCCGGTGAGCACGACGCAGGTGATGTCNTTGTCGGNGTCGATCTCGTCGAACACGGCGGNGAGCGGCACCATCAGCTCGAACGCCATCGAGTTCATCCGTTCGGGTCGGTTCATCCGGATGACCGCCGTGCCGGGGCGGGGGCGCTCNACGAGNACGACCGGTTCGCCGGCCTCGTTGGTCTGGGAATGGACGTCGGGATTGCTCATCCACGTAGTGTCACGCACATGGCCGGGCTGGAGGGAATCTCGATCGTCGACACGATGATCGGATTCGCGGCGCCGTCGGGGGTCGATCGGGAGATCCCGCAGGTCAAGGCGGCGCATCGCGGCTCGGCCCACACGGCCGATTACATGTTCACCGACGTGCCCGACGACGATCCCGACGATCCGATCACGGCGACGCTGACGGAGATGGATCGCCACGGTGTCGGTGTCGGTCTGGTCAACACGGGCCGGCCGGAGGCGATCGAAGCGGCCCGCCGCCACCCGGACCGGTTCGTGCTCGAGACGCACGTCGGTCAGATGGGGCGTCCCGTCGACATCGTGGGCGAGGTCCGGCGGATCCGGGCCGAGCATGCCGAGTTCGGTACTTGTGCGGTGTCGTTCTTTCCGGTCGGTCCGGTGCCGCAGGTGCCGGTCGACGCAGCGACGTGGTACCCGATCTATGCGACCTGCGTGGAGCTCGGCCTTCCCGTCTTCGTCAACGCCGGGGTGCCGGGCCCGCGGGTGCCGATGGCGGCGCAGCGGGTCGAGGGTTTCGATCGTGTCTGTTACGACTTCCCCGAACTCGTCATCGTCATGCGGCACGGCGCCGAGCCGTGGACCGATCTGGCGGTGAAGCTCATGCTGAAGTGGCCGGGGCTCCATTACTCGACCTCGGCCTTCGCACCTCGGCACTACCCGTCGGCCATCGTCGACTATGCGAACACTCGTGGGGTCGAGAAGATCCTGTACGGCGGGTATTTCCCGATGGCGTTGAGCCTCGAACGCATCGTCGCCGAGCTTGCCGACCTGCCGTTGCGCGACCATGTGTGGGAGCCGTTCCTGGCTGGCAATGCCCGACGCGTCCTCGGTCTTGCGTCGCCACTTTCCTGACCGACGCGGCGGCAGTACGGTCGCTGAGCGTGACCGGGCAGCGCATCATCGATCCTCATGTCCATCTCTGGGATCCGCGGACCACGCCGCGGCAGATCACCCCGCTGGTGAAGCTGCTCGGCCGGTTCCCGAACGTGCTCGAACGGGTCGGCCGGGCGTTGACTCCGACCCCGCTCGTCGAGTTCGTCGGCGACACCCAGTACGTCATGAACGCGCACCTGCCGACGGATTTCCGGGCTGATCTCGGTCATCATCAGGTGGAGGGGATCGTGCATGTCGAGGCCGGTTGGACGGCCCGAGGCACGCTCGGCCCGGTCGGTGAGACCCAGTGGCTCGACCGTCTCGACGAGCCGCCGCTCGGGATCGTCGCCCATGCGGTCGTCGACGATCCGGCAGCGCTCGAGGCGCAGCTCGATGGCCATTCGATCGCCAGCGGCCGCCTGCGTGGCGTGCGCGACATTCTTTCTGCCCATCCCGACAAGCGAGTGCACACCTGGACCGATCCGAGCCGGATCGGCAGCGATGCGCTTCGTGTCGGGCTCGGCACGCTCGCCGAGCGGGGGCTCACCTTCGAGGCGTGGTGCTACTCGAACCAGCTCGGTGAACTCGCCCGCCTTGCCGACGATGTGCCGATGACCACCATGGTGCTCGACCACATGGGCACACCGGTCGGCCTTGCCGGCCCGCACGGGGGACAGGGTGAGACGGAGGCCGATCGGGCGCGNATCCTCGATGACTGGCACGCCGGCCTCGTTGCGGTCGCCGAGCATCGGAACGTGCACTGCAAGCTGTCGGGGCTGCTGATGCCGATCTGCGGTTTCGGGTTCCACGAACGNGACNCCAAGCCNTCGGTCGGTGAGGTCGTCGACGCGCTCGGCCCNCATGTGCTNTTCGGGATCGAGACGTTCGGTGTCGAACGCTGCATGTTCGCCAGCAACTTCCCGATGGACAAGGTGTCCGTCGACTACGAGGTGCTCTGGGATGCGTTCCTGCAGATCATCGCCAACGCCGGTCTCGACGCCANCCAGCAGGCNGCACTGCTCGCCGGNAACGCCGCTGCGTTCTACCGCCTCGAGGAGCGCTGAGCGGGCCNGCGNCCGNGNCGCTGTTGCTCAGCCGGCTTTGAGTTCGTCCATCACGGAGCGGTACGCNGTGATGTCGCCCTGGCCGGGNGCNTAGAACGAGATNCGGTCGACGACATCGCCGTACCGGGCCTTGAGNCCNGGCGCGATCTCGTGCGGTTCGCCGACCACGGCGAAGGCGTCGAGCACTTCGTCGTTGATCAGGTCGCCCATGCCGACCCAGTCGCCCTGCTTCGACAAGGTGTTGAGNCGGGGNTGNAGATCTTCCCAGCCGTGGCANTCGAAGACCTTNGCGTANGCNGGNGTCGAGCCGTAGAAGGCGATCTGTTGCTTGGTGGCNGCCATCGCNGCNTCGAACTCCTGCTCGNTGTTGCCGGACACGACGAAGAACGGGCCGGAGATCATGAAGTCGTCCATCGACTTNCCNGCTCGTTCNCGGCCTTCGGCGAGNTTCGGCAGNGTGACTTCACGCAGGTACTTCTCGGTGGTGAAGCCGTGGCAGATGAAGCCGTCGCAGACCTCACCGGCGGTGCGAGTCATGAGTTCGCCGACGCCGGCGAGCCAGATGTTCGGGCGGCCGAAGTCACCGAGGTCGCTCTTGTCGGGCGTGAAGAACGGGGTCATCAGGGTGTGGGTGTAGAACTCACCGCGGAACTGCAGCGGTTCGCCGTGCTCCCAGGTGTCCCAGATGGCGCTGATGGCCGAGATCATCTCTTTCGCCCGGGCTGCGGGCTTGCTCCACTCCATGGAGAACCGCTTGGTGATGTGCGGCTTGATCTGGGTGCCGAGTCCGAGGTTGAACCGGCCCTTGCTGAGCGCCTGGAGATCCCAGCCGAGGTTCGCGAGCAGCATCGGGTTTCGGGCGAAGGCGACGGCGATCGAGGTGCCGAGTTCGAGCGTTTCGGTGTGTTCGGCGGCGAGCACCAAGGGCAGAAACGGGTCGTGACTCGTCTCGGCTGTCCAGACGCCGTCGTAGCCGGCTACTTCCTGGGCCTTGGCGTTAGCGACGATCTTGTCGATGTCGGGACTGAGTCCGAGACCTCCGTCGACCTTCACAGTGCCTGCTCGCTTTCTGCCGGATGGGCGGTGGGGGCGTGGTGATCGGGGCCTGCCCGATGGTGCGGGTCTAGCACTTGGACCGGGGCTGTTCCTAGCCGTCAGGCAGCGTTCACCCGATCGTCTCCTCGAGGCCATCGAGACGGAACGAGGCCTCGTTATGTTCACTCATGCAGGTCGACACCAAGCGGGCTGCGCATACAACAGAACCCCCCACCCCGCCGCCCGGCAAGGTCACCGCTGCTACCGGTCCCTTCGCCGGGCGGTGACGCGTTGGGGTTCGGGGGCGTGGTCGCGGTGGCGGTTGGATCGCCAGAAATCCTTTGCCAGCCACATGCCGGCGACGACGAACACGATCATGACGATGGCGGCGACCGTGTAGGAGGTGGTGCGTCCCGAGCCTTCGTAGATGGCGCCGATGGCACCGGCCGTGAGGCCGGCGGCGAGGGCCTGTGCTGCGCCAATGAGCCCTTGAGCGCCGGCCTGGCGTTCTTCGGGCACGGCCATAGCGACGGCGACACCTGATGCGGAGATGGAGAGGGCGTCGGTCAGGGCGTGGCCCATGGTGAAGGCGAAGATCCAGTTGCCGTCGGGCAGCTGGCCGTACATGAACATGAAGAAGGCGCCGGCGAGCAGGCCGGCGCCGCCGATCCGGAACGGCCCGTAGTTTTGGGCGAGGCGTCCGCTGGTCGGGCCGAGGATGATCAGCGGGATCGCGAACAGGGTGATGCCGAGGTTGGCGATCCAGTCGGCGGTGCCGAGGTCGTCGTGCACAACATCCCACTGGGCGTCGAAGGCACCGATCATCAAGAACACACCGGCGGCGAGGACGACGGCGCCGGCGACGACTCGGTTGGTGAGCAGATCGACGGCGAGGCGTTGGGGTGTGTCGGTGGTGGCCGCCGTTTCCTCGACGGGCACCGTTCGGCTGATCGCCAGCAGGATCGCGGTCGCGGCTGAGACGACCAGGAACGGCGCGGCGAGTCCGAACGGGCCGACGAGCACGGCGGAGATCGCAGGGCCCATTGCGAATCCGAAGACGTCGGCGCTCAGGAGGCGGCCGAGGTTGGCGCCGAGGTTCTCGTTGTCGGCGAGAATCACGACGCGGCGGATTGCGGGCAGCGATCCGCCGATGCCGATGCCGGAGATGATGCGGCCGAGCATCAGGATCGAGAGGCTTTCGCCGAAGGCCATCAGCAGGAGCCCGGCGATGTTGATCGCAACGCCGGCGACGATGACGCGCCGGGCATAGCCACGATCGGCGATCGGTGCGACGAGGGTCTGGGAGAAGAAGGCGGCGATGAAGCCGACACCGATCAGCCATCCGATCGCGGTTTCGCTGATGCCGTAGGTTTCGCGGTAGTCGGCGACGATCGTGAAGAGGACGCCGTAGCCGGAGGCAAGCGCCGCCGATAGGCCGGCGAAGACCCAGAGAGCGGCGGAGCGTGAGCGCATCGTCGGGAGCGTACGGTCTTGGGTTCTCGAAGCGTTAGGTGTTGCAGGCCAGAAGGGGACCATCGGCCCTGTTTGCGCACCGGGCGGTTCGTTACCGTCCTGCCCCGTGAGCGGGCTGACCGCACGAAGGATGCTCGAGTTGATGGTCGGCTTCGGCGTGGTGGTCGGTGCCGTTGTGGGTGGTGTCTCCCCCTCGAGCATCGGCAAGCTCGAACCGGCGGCCGGCCTCGGCGAGTGGGCGGAATCCGATGGACGGATCGCGTGAGTGACGGCGGCGTACCGGCCCACGATCACCTACACGTCGGATCCGTTGCCGTCACCAGGCCCGCAGGTGGGCTGCGAGTTCTTCTCCGACCTGGGTCCGTTGCTCGGCGAGTCGCTGTCGTTCGGGTGGGCCGACGCAATCGAGCATGCCGAGTTGCTCGGGCTGGGCGAGTGGTACTCCGTACAGATCCGGTGCTGGGTCGCCGGGTCACCCACCCTGATTCCGGGCTTCCCTCGGTTCTTCGATCCGCCGCAGCCGCCGTTCCCGCCGGTGCCCGACGTCGTCGAGGAACCTCGCCTCGAGATCTACGCCCACCGGGCACTCCAGTTCGAGCAGGCCGTCGCCGAGCTGTCCCCGCCGGTCGACCAGTTCGTGGGGGTGCCGACCTGGCGCGCGGTGACGAGCGAGCGTGAGTACGCACCGATCACGGCGAATGCCGGCCCGCTCTGGGCGACGGTGCGGCCGGAGTTCCGCAATGTTCGCTGGGACATAGGGGATGGCTCCCCGCCGATCGTGTGTGAAGGCGAGGAGGTGGCCGTCGTGTTCGATCCCGACGTTCCCGCCGACGAACAGTCACCGGGGTGCTTTCACGTCTACAAGGCCAACGGGGTGGGTGCTGTCGTGCCGATGACGATCACGGCGACGATGACGTGGGACATCTGGGCATCGACCTCAAGCCGCCCAACCGAACGACTCATCACACGGGTGACCCGCCAGACCACGTTCGTGGTCGACGTGCACGAACTACAGGCCGTGATCGACTGACCGTTGTTCTGGGCCCAGGGCTACAGTCCGCGGCATGCCGATGCCTGATTTCGCTGCCGACCGCCGGCTCATCCCGAGGATCGCGGAAGTTCTCCCGCTGCTGAGCTCTGAGGAGGCCGTTGCGCCGATCACGAGCCGTGAGCAGGCGCTGGCCCTGTCGCACACGCCAGAGGCGATCGCCCGTCGGAAGCTCGTGAAGGCCGCTACTGAGGCGATCGATTCCGACAAGGTCGTGCCGTTCGCCGGCACGTCGACCGAGACGCTCACGTTCGAGTCGTCGCCTGACGGCAACGTCATCCCGTGCCACGTGACCCGGCCCGACGGGGCGACGGCAGCGCCGGGCGTGATCTATCTCCATGGTGGCGGGATGGCGAATTTGTCCGCGTTCGACGGCAACTACCGAGCCTTCAACCGGATGATGGCCCGTGAGGGCGCAGTCGTCGTCGCCGTCGACTTCCGCAATTCGATCGTGGCGTCGGCGTCGGGGGAGGTCGGCGAGTTCCCGGCCGGTCTGAACGATTGCGTTTCGGCGGTTCGGTGGGTCCACGCCAACGCCGAGTCGCTCGGCATCGATCCGGCGCGCATCGTGATCGCCGGTGAGAGCGGTGGCGGCAATCTCACNTTGGCCACNGGNATGCGGNTGCTNCGCNAGGGCGACATCGATCTGGTCGCNGGGCTCTACGCGCTGTGCCCGTACATCGCGCTCGATCGAGATGGCGANACGTTNCCNTCAGCGGTCGAGTTCGACGGGTACTTCCTGCGGGTGTTGGGGGAGTGGGGCCGCTACTCCTATGGCGTTGCGGCGGCCGACGCGAAGGATCCGCTGGCGTGGCCGATCTTCGCCGGCACCGACGATGTCGCAGGACTGCCACCGACCGTCATCCGCGTCAACGAGTGTGATCCGCTGCGCGATGAGGGCATCGCATTCTTCCGGACACTGCTCGCCGCCGGTGTGCCTGCACGCTGCGACACCGTCATGGGCACCATGCACGCCGTCGAGGCGATCCCGAACGTCTGCCCGGAGATCTCCCGAGCCGCGGCCCGCGACATCGTCGGTCACGCCGGCTGATCGATCTCTGCTCGGGTTCAGCCGTCGAGCGTGGCGAGTACGGCGAGATCTTCGATTGGGCCGCTCGGGATGTGGATCCAGCCTTCGCGGGCGGCCTGTGCCGTGTCGCTTTCGTCGGGGGCGTGGGTGTGGCCTGCGGCGGCGAGCCCCACGATCGCTGCACACAGCACGGCGTCGAGATCATCGTCGCTCGCGACCATCTGCTCGGTGAACCCGCCGAGATCGAGATAGCGACCGAGTGCGGCGACGATCGCTGCTCGTTCCGGCCCGCTGTCGGTGCGTTTGTAGCTGCGGTCGACGAGAGCCCACGCTGCGACGGCACCGCCCGGATACGTCTCGTACACGCCGGCGCTGCCGGATCGATCGGCGCCTGCCCCGGCAAGACGTTCGAGCAGACGGATCGCGCGGAGCGCGACCACGCCGATGCGATCGGTCGAGACACTGAGCGGCCGCTTCCCGCTGTGCTCAGCGACGATGTGGTCGGTACGGCGGAGCTGGAGTTCCTTCGGGTCCGCCAGCGGCGGTGATTCGCCTCGGTGGTGAGCGGTAACGACGTCGATGAATGCATCAGGCCAGCCGAGCGGAGCGTCGATACCAACGACCACGCAGTCGGCGGCGAGCTCGCAGATCGCGTCGTCGTCCGCCTCGCTTGCGAGGTGAACGAGCGTCGTTCCGTCGAGCACGGCAACCGACGTGTTCTTCGGTTGGGAAGCGAGGTCGACCCCGAGCAGCCGCATACGCAGATCATGATGCCTCGGACGGGTCGAGCGCATGATCGGCGGCGGTATTCACTCGCCGCCGACCCGGCCGCCTGAGCATCACCCCGCCCCTCCGGCAAGACTGCCGCCATGAGCGAACTGTGGGACGACATCGACCCGGACGACACGTCGCCGATCTGCCCAGAATGCGGCGTGAGCGCCCTGCCACCCGAAGCGATGGGGGAGCCGTCGATGTGCGAAAACCCGAACTGCTCCACCTTCGGCGAACCGATCTGACCGGATTCCGGCAAACTGCCACGTGCCTTCCCTCGAGGTCAGCCATCGCAGCACCGTCACGCCCGACCAGATCGACGATCTCGGCCACATGAACGTCCGCTACTACGGCATCAACGCGTCAGCCGGCACGACGGCCCTCTGCGAACGCCTCGGCATCACCCGACCCCCGATGCGCAGCAGCTACACCCGCCACCACCACGAACAAATGGAAGGCGCCGACCTCGTCGTCCGCAGCGCCGTCATCCCCGGCGGAGAACGGCTCCGGATCTACCACGAACTCCGCAACGATGCCGACGACGACCTCGCCGCCACCTTTGTCCACGAACTCGACCATCCCGCCATCGACGCACCGGCATTCGAACTGCCCGCCCACGGCGCCCCCCGCAGCCTCAGCCTCACCTCCGACGCCCTTTCGTCCGCTCCCGCCATCGAACAACTCCACGACCTCGGCCTCGCAATGCGCAAGCCCCGATCGGTTGACACCGACGACACCCAAGGCGCCGACACCGTGCCGCCCGCAAACTTCGCCACCCTCCTCTGGGGTGGTGTGCCATTCGAAGAACACGAATGGGTGCGCACCCTGCCCAACGGCGACCGGTACGCCTACGCCGTCATGGAACAGCGAACCTGGATCCGCCCCGGGCCGGTCGCACTCGGCACCAACATCCAGAGCTTCCGGGCATCGCTCGAGCTGAGAGAGAAGGTCGGACGATCGATCGCCTGGTGCTACGACACCGACACCGGCGAACCGCTCATCGCGTCCGAAGCCGTCGACCTGTGCCTCAACCTCACCCAGCGGCGAGCGATCGCGATCCCCGCCGAGTCCCGCTCCGACGCCGACCCCGACTTCCATCCGGAGTTCGCACCCCGCTGATCACGCCACCACGTCGGTAGCGGTCCGGTGGCGTAGCGTCACGGACGTGCCCGAACGTGAGCCTTCCAAGGCCGAACGCAAGAACGCCCGTCGCAAGCAGCGAGCCGCATCCGAACGTGCCGGCGCCCGCGCCCTCGACGTGCTCGCCGACGCCGCCGTCGACGAAGCGCTCGAGGTCGTCGCTCGGGTCGCCGACGACGGTGAACTCGGCCTCTCGACCGAGGTGACCACCCTCGAAGCGGCCCGCTACTGCCTGAAACGCATCAATGACGCGCTGCGCATGGACGAGTGGCTCGACGAGGTCGAGGTCTGGGTATGGGACGCCCACACGTCCGTTCGTCGACCGATCACCCCCGGCGGCGAAACGCACGGCGTCGAACTACGAATCGAGCCCCGCCTCAGCTGAGCGACGACTCAGGCGATGTTCCAGGGTTCGTCGAGCTCCCAGGGCTCCGGCGTGTAGGGCTCCTCGCCCTTCGGTACCCGAGGTTCGGCCAGCCACTTCGATGCGAGCACGCCGGCGAGCAGTCCGAACAGGTGGCCCTCCCAGGAGATCTGCGGCTGCGGGATCACCCCGGCGATCAGGCTCGAGTAGAACCCGAGCGCGATGAGCGCAGCGCCGAGCGTCCGCACCCGCCTTTCGAACACCGCTGCGCCGAGGATCGCGCCGAAGTACCCGAAGACGACCCCGCTGGCGCCGACATGCAGGCCAGACCCGCCGAGCAGCCAGGTTGTGCCGCCACCGATCACGATCGTGATAGCGGTGATCCACGCCCAGTACCGCATGCCACGCACGGCGACGAGCCCACCGAGCGCGAGGAAGGGAACCGTGTTCGACGCAAGGTGGCCGAAATCGGTGTGCAGGAACGGCGCCCACATGATCCCGTCGAGCTCGTCGACCTCGCGCGGTCGCAGGCCATGGCGCTGGAGGCGATCGTCGAGGGCGACGGTGTCGACAAGCTCGATCACCCACATCAGCAGGACCCAGCTGACCAGCAGCCCGACGGGCGTCCACACGAGTCGCCCCAACGAAGGGCGAGATTCGGTGGGGGAGGTCATTGCCTCATGCTACGACTCGTCGGGCACGGGATTTCGGCGGACGCCGCCCCGTGCCGCCGAGTCATTCAATATTGAAATACTGCAGCCTGCGGATACGTTGGCGAGTGCATGAGCACCGAGACCGTGTCCCCCGTACTCCAGACGTTTCCGTTGGGTGCCCAGTGGCCCACGATCGACCCCTTCCTGTTCGTCGCCCATCACCGAGACGACTACCCCGAAGGCATGGACGACCTCGGTCCGGCCCCGGAGCAGCTCGCCGGTCGCCCCCTGGGTCACGACTTCTCCGAACAGGACGGCTGGTCGATGTACCACGGCAGCCGGGTGCCGGGCTTCCCCCAGCATCCGCACCGAGGCTTCGAGACCATCACCCATGTGCGCCACGGCCTGATCGATCACGCCGACTCGATGGGGGCCACCGCCCGCTTCGGCCACGGCGACACCCAGTGGATGACCGCCGGCAAGGGCGTGCAGCACTGCGAGATGTTTCCGCTCGTCAACAAGGACTCTGGCAACCTCGGCGAACTCTTCCAGATCTGGTTGAACCTGCCGGCCGCCGACAAGATGGTCGACCCCTACTTCACGATGCTCTGGAACGAGCGGACACCGAAGGTTCGCGTCGTCGACGCCGCCGGGGTCACCACCGAGATCACCGTCATCGCCGGAAGCCTCGGCGAGACCGCCGCCTCGACACCACCCCCTAACTCGTGGGCCTCGAAGCCCGAAGCCGACCTCGCCGTGTGGCACATCCGCATCGAAGCCGGTGGCCGCTGGACGCTGCCGCAGGCCACGAACGCCGAGACGCTCCGAGTGCTCTACGCATTCGAGGGCTCCAGCGTGCAGATCGGCACCGCCGACCCGATCGCCGCCCACACCGGCGCCGCGATCGTGGCCGACCGTGATCTCGAGCTCGTCGCCGGCGACGGCGGCATCGAGATGATGCTCCTGCAAGGCCGCCCGATCGGCGAACCCGTCGCCCAGCACGGTCCGTTCGTCATGAACACCCGCGCCGAGATCGTGCAAGCCTTCGAGGACTACCGGCGCACCGAGTTCGGCGGCTGGCCCTGGCCGAGCCCCGACCCGAACCACGGCCCCGATGCCGGCCGCTTCGCGATCCACGCCGACGGCCGCCGCGAAGATCCGGCCTGACACCCCTCACGCATCCAAACGGTGTTGTCGCACACTCGTGAGACACCACCCCGCCGGCGTCTCACAAGCGTGCGACACATAAGGATGGCTGTCGGGTGGAGCGTCGGCGCTACGGATCGACGGAGTCGGCGACGAGATCGGCGAACGCCGTCATCGCCGCCGCAGTGAGCGGGCCGGACACCATCGAGCGATCGTCGATGCGATCGATCGGCATCACGTCGCGGGTCGACGACGTGAGAAACGCCTCGGTGGTCGTCCGCAGGATCTCGACCGGGACATCGAGCTCCTCCACCGCGATCGACTCCACCACGAGCGCTCGGGTGACGCCCGCAAGACACCCGCTGCTGAGCGGCGGCGTGACGAGCCGGCCCTCGTACTCAACGAAGATGTTCGTCCCGGTGCCCTCGCACAGGTTGCCGATCGTGTTGGCGAAGATCGCCTCCGATGCCCCCCGCGCCGTTGCATGGGCGAGCGCAACCACATTCTCGGCGTAACTCGTCGACTTGATCCCCGCCAGCGCGCCACGTTCGTTGCGGGGCCACGGCACCGTCACGACCGCAGCCGACGGCGGCCAGCCACGCGACGGACTCGACCCGATGAACACCGACGCAGCGGAGTCACCACGGCCCGAACCCAACGGGCCCGGTCCCGCCGTGACGGTGAAACGCAGCACGTGATGCTCCGGATTGGCATCGGCCACCATCTGGGCCGCATCCCGAAGCGCCTCGTCGGTCATCGCCAAGTCAATGCCGAGCCCGTTCAGGCTGTGGCGAAGCCGAGCGAGATGGCGCCGCATGGCGAACGGCACGCCGCGCACGATCGTCGTCGTCTCGAAACAGCCGTCGCCCACGGTGAGGCCATGGTCCGTGATCGACAGACTCGCCTCGTCGCCGGGAACGAGTTCGCCGTTGATCCACCAGGTACCCATCCCCGAAAGCGTGTCACACCCCCTCGGCGGGATGTGACCATGCCCCCAGCAGACGACGTGTGCAAGAGTCTCCACCGACGATCGGGGACGAAGGAGATGTCATGCGAGTCCTGGTGATGGGTGGCACCCAGTTCAACGGCCTGGCGCTCGTGCACGAACTGGTCCGCCAAGGCCACGAGGTCACGGTGTGCAATCGAGGCCGCACCGAATCCGACATCCCCGACTCGGTCGGCCGACTGGTCGCCGACCGCACCGATCACGAGCAACTCCGCACGGTGCTCGGCGGCACCGAATGGGACTGTGTGCACGACGTGTCGGCGTACCACCCCGAAGATGTCGACATCATGATGGAGCTCTTCCGCGACGCAGTCGGCCACTATGTGTTCGCCAGCTCCACCGTCACCTACCAGTCGCAGAACCAGCCCATCACCGAAGACGACCCCGACGACCGAGGCGAGACCCAGATCGAATACGGCCTTCACAAGCTGCTCTGCGAAGACCGACTCTTCGCGGCGCACGCCGACTGGGGATTCCCCGCCACGACCGTGCCGTTCTCCATGGTGCTCGGCCCCCACAACGCAATGACCGACCGCGAACAGCGCATGTTCGCCCGACTCCAGGCAGGCCGACCGATCCTGGTGCCCGGCGACGGCTCGACCCGACTGCAGGTCGGCGACGTCGACGANCAAGCCCGAGCGCTCGAACAGCTCATGGGAAGNNCNGCCACCTTCGGACGTCGCTACAACCTCACCGGCGCCGAGTCCGTCACCCGCANCGANTACATCGCNCTGTGCGCNGCAGCCGTCGGCGTCGACGCCGACGTCCANCACATNCCCGCCGACGTCATGGAAGACCTCTGGACAGGGGAGCGGTCGATCGACATCGTCCAGCAGTCCGGNGCCCTCGACATCCGCTCGAGCGGCAACGCCAAGAAGCAGGANGCGCANGGCCCGCGNGCCATGCTGCGCACCCGCTTCATGCTCTGCATCAACCTCGTGCANCACCTGGCTCCCAACATCCACTGGTGGNACCAGGACACCTCGTTCAGCATCGATCGGCTGCANACCGACGTCGGGTGGACNCCCGAACACNCCACCGCCTCGATGCTCGACCGGGCCCACANCTGGTGGCNCNACAGCNACCGAGCCGACACGNCCTACGACTGGACCACCGAGGACCAGATCCTGGCNNTGCTCGGCNCATAACCGTCCNACGNCAGGCGACACCGGCACNGCNGCCCGATGTGAGAACATGCCGTCCATGTTCAGGCGAGTNATCGCCGGGCTCATCCTCGGCCCGGCTCTGCTGATCGGCTCTTTCGCGTGGTCGGGCTACCTCGCCCTCGGCACGATCTTCGACGAGAACCGNTCGGNCACGGTGGCCCAAGAGCTCCTCGACAACGAGAAGGTGAAGGCACAGGTCGCNGCCAACATCGCNNGNGCGATCTCGTCGGCGCTGCCCGACGGCACGCCCGTCACCGAAGAACAGGTCGACGCCGCAGCNCTCGCCGTGCTCAACGACGGNCGCNTCACCGGNCTCGTNATCAACTCCCTCNGCGAAACCCACCGCTCCTTCCTCGGACTCAACGACGTCCCCCAGACCGTCGANCTCAACCCGGTCGCCGAGGTCGCCCGCGAACAGATCGCATCGATCTCACCCGAGGCCGCCGCCGCGATCCCCGCCGACACCGACTGGTCCATCGATCTCCCCACCNAGAACATCCCGAACTCNAGCCCGNTCAAGACCTTCCTCNAAACCTCNGTGCCCTTCCTCGCCGGCATCTCGCTCGTCATGGTGCTGATNGCCTTCCTCNCCACCAGCGACCGGCCATCNGTGCTCCGCAAGGCCGCCTTCTGGGCGACCGGCACCACNGCGGTCTACCTGATCGTCGGCTACGGCGTACCCGCNTTGCTGCGCCTNGCGATNGGTGANCANGCGGAGATCTTCGCCGCGCTCATCACNGCCCTGCTGCGCNCGACGCTCGTCCCCTCGATCGTGCTCGCCGGGGTGGGCGCCGCACTGCTTCTCGCCTCGTGGCTCTGGCCCGACGAACGGCCCCAGCCCATACGAGCCCCGGCCCCGTCCGTGCCCACAACCCCGGTCCCGACCACCCACATCGCACCGGTCCGCCCCCAGGCGAGTGCGCCGCCCCAGCAGCCGGTCACCCCACCGTCGACACCGGTCGTGCCGGCCACACCACCGTCCAACCCCGTTGTCCCGGCCGACGCCGCGCCGCCGACCGACCCGTTCGCTCCACCGGTCGACATCCCGCTCACATCCGGACCGGACTCCGGCATGGTGCCGACGATCGAACCACCACCGTTCCGCCCCACCTTGCCGACCCGAGCCGCGCCGAACGAACGGGTGACGCTGCCGTCCTGGACCGGCGACCCCGAACCACCGCCTGACCCCACCCCGTCCGGTGGCGTGCCGAAAGCCCGCCCCCCGACATGGGCGGACGGACACGGCTGGGTGCTCGACCCCGACGACGAACGTCCGGTCCCGGCCAACGCCCGCTACGTCGACGGCGTCGGTTACGTCGTCCCGGGCCCGCCGCCCCGGCCCTGACGTTGCGCTAGTTGATGCCCTTCTCGACGCCCTCCCAATAGGGAGTGCGCAGTTTGAACTTCTGCAGCTTGCCCGTGGCCGTGCGAGCGAGTTCCTGACGGAACTCGACCGAGGTCGGACACTTGTAATGGGCGATCGTCTCTCGGCAGTAGTCGATGAGATCCTGCTCCCTCACGTCGGCATCGCCGCCGACCACCACGAGCGCCTTGACCGTCTCGCCCCACTTCTCGTCGGGCACACCGATCACCGCCACCTCCTCGACGGCAGGATGCGAGAACAGGCAGTCCTCGACCTCGATCGACGAGACGTTCTCGCCGCCGGAGATGATCACGTCCTTCTTGCGATCCTGCAGGGTGAGATAGCCGTCATCGTCGATCACGCCGCCGTCGCCCGTGTGGAACCAGTCGTCGGCGAGGGCCTCGGCCGATGCCTCCGGGTTGTTCCAATACGACTTCAGGATGTGGTTGCCCCGGGCCAGCACCTCACCCTCGGGATCGGTGGCCATGGTGATCCCCACCGCCGGCACACCCTGACGGCTCAACTTCGACGCCCGTTCAGCCGGGGTGTCGTCGTCCCACTCCTGACGCGAGCGGTTGATCGTCAGCAGCGGCGCCGTCTCGGTGAGGCCATAGATCTGGATGAACTCCCACCCGAGCTCGGTCTCGACCCGCTCGATCGTGCGGGTGGGCGGCGGAGCACCGGCCACGACCATCCGGACCCTGTCCTTGCCGGGAATCTCACCATCCCACTCGGCGGCAGCGTCGAGAATGGCGGCGACCACCGCCGGCGCGCCACACAACAGCGTCACACCGTACGTCTCGATGCGGCGCAGGATCTCCGGACCATCGACCTTGCGAAGGTTGACCTGCGGCACCCCCATCGCCGTCGTGGCGTACGGCATGCCCCAGCCGTTGCAATGGAACTGCGGAAGCGTGTGGAGATAGACGTCGCGNTCNTTGACCCCCGTGTGCCAGCCGAAGATGGCGGCGTTNCTCCACAGATTGCGGTGGGTCATCTCCACCCCCTTGGGGCGGGCGGTGGTGCCGGANGTGTAGTTGATGGTGGCCGTGGCGTTCTCGTCGGGGGNCCACGGGCGGGCCTCGGCGCCGACCTTGAACAGCGAGTCGGACTCCTCNCCCGANATGAAGCGGTGNTTGACCTTGATGTCGCCGAGCGTGTCCTCGAGNTCGGGATCGAGGATCAAGACNTCNCAGCCCGAATGNTCGACGATGTACTCCACCTCGTCGGGTCCGAGTCGGAAATTGATCGGCACCGCCACNCGCCCCCACGCGCTGGCGCCGAAGAGCGTGGTGAGCAGACGGGCGGAGTTCTGCGACACGATGCCGACACGAGCACCCTGCTCNAGACCGAGGTCGTCGAGGCCGGCCGCCATGCCCTGGGCCAGGTCGTAGAACTGCCCNTAGGTGAGGTCGCCCAGGCTGGGCGCCGGCTGGTCCGGCTCGTCATAGATNCCNACCCGGTCGCCGTACACGATCCGGGCCCGCTCGAGGTGATCACGGATGGTCATCGGTGTCTGCATACGTCCCCNCGGAGGTCATCAACGCCGTGCTCAGCTTGNCCGTTCGGTCCGAANGGAACAAGTGAANNGGCAGCCTGCCACACTGAGGCCATGGCTGNGCGNGTCGATAAATGGTTATGGGCGGTTCGGGTCTTCAAGACCCGNCGTCAGGCCACCGACGCCTGCACGNCCGGGCGAATCCGCATCAACGGNGAGGTCGCCAAGCCNGCGTCGAAGGTGAAGGTCGGCGACGTCGTGCAAGCCGCTCGGCGCGACCGCACGATCATCTATGTCGCCCACGAACTGCTCGAGAAGCGGGTGTCGGCCCCNCTGGCGGCCGCTGCCGTCGAGGACCGTTCGCCACCACCGCCGAAGAAGCAGGATCATCTCGATCTCCCCGTGTTCGCCCANCGCGACCGGGGCAGCGGGCGCCCGACGAAGAAGGACCGCCGGGCGATCGACAAGCTGCGNGGCGAACGACGCAGCTGATCCGNCGGCTCAGCCCTCGGCGAACGAGGCGGCGAGTCGGACCCAGCCGTCAGCGAGNCTGACCTCGGGNGCCCANCCCAACGCAGNGCGNGTCTCTCGCTGATCNAACCAGTGGGCGGTGGAGAGCTGCTCGGCCCCGAACGCNGTCATCGGNGGTTCGCNGTCGCGTCCGCTGCGNTCCCACACGGCCTCCGCTGCGGCACCNCCGGCGATNGCNGCCCGGGCGGGCACCGCACGAGGCGACCAGTCGACNCCCGCAGCGGCAGTGATCCGGGCGATNAGCTCGTGGACGGTACGAGGCTCGCCATTCGACACGACGAACGCCCGACCNCCGACNCCGGGGAGGGCATCGAGCGCAGCNANCAGCGAGNCGGCGGCATTGTCGACCCAGGTCGTGTCGACGAGCGCCAGNCCCGAGCCGATCAACGGCATGCGGCCCNTGCGGGCNCGGTCGACGATGCGGCCGANCAACTGGGTGTCGCCCGGCCCGATGACGAGNTGGGGNCGAACGGCGACGACCNGCATCGTGTCGTCNGAGGCCNNGAGGACGGCCCGCTCCGCCATNGCNTTGGACACCGAGTAGTGGCCATGGGCCCGCTCCGGGTCGGCCGGNGCAGCACCNTCGCCACTGATCGACGANCCGTCATGGGCGACCGANGGGCTCGAGACGTACACGAACCGCGACACGCCCGCAGCACGAGCGGCCGCGTGCACCGTGGCGGTGCCGTCGACGTTGATCGCCTCGAAATCNGCCCAGTCGCCGACCGGNTCGACCTTCGCNGCNAGGTGGATCACNCCNTCGACCCCTGCCACNGCGGTGTCGACGNCNTCGGCATCGGTGACCGAGCCGAGGTGCTCGACCACCNCGTCNAGACNGCANGGCGTGCGNTGNAACACGACGACGTCGTGGCNGGCGTCGAGCAGCCGNGCNNCCGTNTGGCGNCCGAGCAGGCTGGTGGCGCCGGTGACGAGCACCCTCATGGGTTGCGAACCGATCCGCCCTCGAGCACACCNGTCGCCCAGTCGGCGAGGTGGGNGCGGTCGATCTTGGAGTTGTGGCGACGATCGACCGGAAGCGAGGCGACCTCGAGACACGCCGCCACGTCGAGGCCGGTCGCCTCGGTGACCGCNGCACGGATCCGGTCGATGCGNTCGAGCGANCTCTGACGAGGGCGNCGACCNACATCGCTCGTCTCNGCNATCACGACCACCACCTGNGCNCCGGCGGGCCCNACACCGACGGCAGCCGACCGACGGATGCCGTCGANCATGTCGACCGCCCGTTCGATCGNGGTCGGCGCAACCGGACCGNNCGCCGTGCGGATCACGTGGCCGGTACGGCCACCGATCCAGAGGCGGCCATCGGNGTCGACCGCCCCGATATCGCCGGTGGCGTGCCAGCCGTCGGCGGGNGAGGCGNGGTGGGTCGTGTGCCACAGNCGGTCGNAGCCGANCCGCTGATGGGNGGCCCGCACCCGGACCTCGCCGAGCACGCCCGGNTNGGNGGTGGGANGACCGGTCGGCANACCGAGNTCGTCGAGCGGATCGATCAGGAGNTCNACACCNTCGACCGGCGNNCCGACACACACCCCGAGGTGNTGGAGCGCGTCGGGACCGAGCGACTCCAACGAGACCAGGTCGATGTCGGCGACCGGCAGACATTCGGTCATGCCGTAGGGCGTGTGCGCCGCCGCGTTCGGNACGAATCGATCGACNGCGGCCCGCAGCACNTGGCCGGGCACCGGTGCNCCGGCCGAAAGGAGAAGNCGNACNTGNTCGAGCGACGTGCGGTCCCGGNNACCGAGTTCGTCGAGCGTTTCGAGCACGCTCANGATCGCCGCCGGCGAGGCGAACACGAGCGNNGCGTCGANNGCCTCGACGGCGTCGAGGAGGGTCGCTGCCGTGAGGGTGCCAGGGGAGCTCACGTCCATGTCGGGCACGGTCGAGGGAAGNCCCATCGCNGGGCCGTACAGCGCNAACGGAGCGAACGCNGCGACGAGNGAATCGTCGGCGGAAATGTCGTACTGCTCNACCAGGGTGCGGATCTGCGCATCGATNCGGGCCGCGCTGTACCGCACCCCCTTCGACGGGCCGGTCGCNCCTGACGTGAACACCACCGCCGCCTCNGCGTCGGGATCGACCNCCGGCAAGGTCACNCNCGGCGCNTCCTGCAGCGACGCCAGGTCATGCTCCACGCCNAGCAGNCGGCGGGCCACACGATTGGTCGGCTCNACGGCGATGCGGCGCCCCGGCCAGCGAAGCGTCCTCGCCGCCGCAAGNGCCCGNCGAATCCCGATCAGGTGGTCGGGGTCGGCCACNTTNATNGCCGCGCTCATCTGGGCCGGGCCGAGCCCACCATCGATNAGNACGGGCACNGCGCCCATCCGCCAACAGGCATACAGGGCGATGGCGAGATCGACGCCCGGCGGGATCATNAGGGCCACCCGGTCGCCGACCTNCACNCCNCCCGTGCNGAAGAGGCCCTCGGCGGTGCGCTGCACCACATCGTCGAGCTCGCCGAANGTGACCGTGCGNCCGTCGGNNCCCATCTCNCGGACCGCNACCCGATCNGCGATCGCCGGNTCCCGCAACGCNGNNCTCANNTCGACCGGNGCCGAAGGCGGCGGTGACGTCTCGCCATCGGCNNCCAGCGTCTNNAGCCAGTCGACGACGATCGAGGCGACGTCGGTGTCCTCGGAGACGAGATGCCCTGCCTTCGGGTGGCGGTGCACGTCGGCGTGGGGGAGCCGAGCCTCGAGATCGCGCAGATAGATGTCGGAGAACACCCGATCACCGGCACCCCAGACCAGCAGGGTCGGCACATCACCGAGGTCGGCGAGCCCAGCGGCCACGGCATCGAGCATCGACGCCGATGGATGGTCGGCTTCGAGCGGGATGTCCGCAACGAACTCGCCGATGGCCTTTCGGCGATTCGGCTTGTCGTACGGCGCCAGATAGCCGCGACGGACCTCGGCGGGGGTCCGCGGGTTCGACAACTCGAACATGCCCCGCAAGAACGCCGAGGTCTCGACCGTGACCTGCCCCAACCACAGCGGCCGGCGGGCGTTTCGGATCAGGGTTGGCGCCGCCGACTCCGCTGGCTGGTGCACCGCCGTGTTCGTGAGTACCAGACCGACGATGTCGAGGCTGTCGTGATTCGCGTGGACGTGTTGCAACCAGCCCAAGGAGACCGGCCCGCCCCAGTCGTGAGCGACCACGACCACGTCGCCGCTGAGCTCGAGCACGTCGGTGAGCGCCACCAGATCGGCGATGCGATCGCCCAGCCGACGCAGCTCACCGGAGCGCTCCGAGAAACCCATCTCGAGCTGATCCGGGGCAATCACCCGCACATCGTCGGGCGCCGCGGCAGCCAGATGGCGCCACGTGTAGGACCAGGTCGGGTTGCCGTGCACCGCCAGAACGGTGAGCCGGGTAGCGGAGGTCGCGCCGGTATCGAGCAGATGCCAGCAGCGGGTCACCCCCCGGTGATCGGGAGCGTCGACGAAACGCGACCAGGAAGCGTCCCAGCCGTCGAGGTCTGCAGCCGGTCGCAGGCGCGATGCCTGCGACTCGGGATTCACCACTCGATCTCGACAATCGCCGCGTTGATGCCCGACCCCATGCCCTGGAACATTACGCCGTCGCCCGGCTCGAGCGTGTGCTGCACACCGGCGAGCGTGACCGGGATGGCGGCCGGACCCATGTTGCCGTACTCCGGGAAGCTCCGGACGGCCCGGTCACCATCGATCCCGAGCGTGTCGATCACGGCCTGCGTGTGCACCGACGAGACCTGATGGAGGATGTAGTAGCGCATGTCGAACCACCCCTCCTTGTCGCCNGCGTCCTCCCACCCGAGCTTGGCGACCTCGGTNCCGGCTTCGAGCAGCCCGCGGGTGTCGGTGCGCATGCCCTCNAGCGAACCGACGCACAGNTCGTGATGCTGCGACGCAGCCCGGAAGAAGCCACCCTTCACCCGGTGGCTNCCCGGGTTCTCCGAATGGCGACCGATCACCATCGCCGCCGAACCCGAACCCAGGGTGAGGGTCGCGAAGTTCTCGAACAGATCCTCGATCGTNGCGTCGTCGGCCAGCAGCTTCTGGATGGTCGTCTCATGGATCTGGCGGGTGCCTTCACCATCGANGACAAGGGCGTAATCGATCTGNCCGGTCTCGATCATCGAGCCGGCGATCTGNATGCCGTTNAGNAAGCCNAGGCACGCGTTNGAGANGTCGAAGTTCATGCAGGTCGANGGGAGCCGCAACAGGTTGTGCACGGTGACCGCGCTCGACGGNTCGAGCCGCTCACGNCACACGCTCGAATCNACGACCAGCCCNATGCGGCTTCGATCGATNCCCGACGANGCNAGCGCNTTCTCNCCNGCCATCGCCGCCGCCTCCATGAACGAGACNCCCTCNGGCCACTGGCGGCGCTGGCTGATNCCGGCGAGNGANTCGAGCAGGCCCTTGGTCGCTCCCGTGCGCTCGTAGAACGGCGCCAGACGCTCGTCAATCTCGGCCGAGGTCACGACCTCGGGGGCATCGCACGCCTCGACNGACACGATNGCGACGTCGTCGAAANTGAAGGTGGCATTCCCAAGCACAGTNGGATTTTCCTGTCTCGCCCAATGGGGGCTGTGGGCGAATTCCGGCCCTGACCCTACGCAACCTTACGGGGCTATGCGCCCCTCAGCGAAGAATCCCCCGCACTTCAGCGACGATGAACCGACANNCCGTCGACCCACACCTCGGCNATNTCGTGGGGNCCNGCGAGGCGCANGAGTTTCTCGAACCGCCGCGCCTCGTCGTCGAGCGCAAGATGGCGGATCACNCCACCCGGGGCNTCGAGGTCGAANACGACCGCATCGAACCGGCGTCCCGGCTCCAGCAGACCGACGGGCAGGCCGGCCGCNTCGGCGGCACCCGCCGTCGCCAGCCAGAAGCCGGTNACCGTGTCGATNGCNGCATCCGGNACNCCACGCNCATCGGNNTCCTTNCGAGCGTCGACGCCATCCTGGCGGATCCGGGAGAAGGTCACGGCGTCGTGGATCTGCTGGAACACCCCGACNCGCACGCCGGCACCGATGTCGGTGGCNAGGCCGACGCGGGCNCCNCGTGCCAGCGCGTCGGGAAGCGGCAGCACGGCGTTGGCGAAGTACGCGTTGCTGATCGGACAGTGCGCNATCACCGCACCCCGCTCGGCGATCAGGTCGATGTCGCTCGGACGTACATGGTTCGCGTGCGCCANCANGGTGTGCTCCCGCAGGAGCCCGAAGGCNTCGAGNGCCTCGGTGTCGCTCGTGCCGAAGCGCTCGAANGCGTAGTTGTGCTCCCAGTCGCTCTCGGAGCAATGGGTCTGCACCAGCGTCCCGGTNTCCTCGGCGAGACGNCCGAGCCCGGCCAGCATCTCGTCGGTGCACGCCGGCGCGAACCGNGGCGTGATGATCGGCCGNACCAGGCCNCGACCAGCGTCGATCGCAGCGATNTCGGNGATCGACCGACGGCTCGCNTCGATCCCCGNGACNGCNTCGTGATCTCGGTAGAANTCCGGCGTGCCGGTCGGNTGATCCATCGCCACGCGGCCGACGAACGCCCGCTGACCCTGCGCNACGCAGGTCTCNGCCAGGATNGCGGTCGCCTCGTCGTGAACCGACGAGAGGTAGGCCGCNGTGGTCGTGCCGTGCNCGAGNAGGGTCGCCACCAGNTCGGGGTACACCGCCTCGGCGACGGCCCGATCAGCGAAGCTCGCCTCCAACGGGAACGTGTAGGTGAACAGCCATTCGTCGAGCGGGAGATCGAGCGCCGTGCCGTTCTGCTGCCACTGCGGCGCATGGAGGTGCAGGTCGATGAACCCCGGAGTCAGCACCTGGTTGTCGCCGAGCACCCGGTGATCGGCTGACGCCTCGGCGAGTGCCCGCGCCGCCTCGGTTCCGGCCCGCTCGACCGCCGTGATCTCGCCGTCGACCACCGCAATCACGACGCGGCCGGCCTCGAGGTGATCTGGGGTGGGCGTCTGGAAGCGATGGGCCTCGACGGTGAACGAACTCATGAAGCGGCCTCGTCGTCCCGGTCGCTCGCCAGGTGCCCCCGACGATGGCCGCCGGTCCAGTCCTCCTCAGCCGGTTCGGCACTGACCCCGCCGAGCACAGGTAGTTGGGGCACCTCACGCATGCTGCGCTTGATCTCCGCAAAGCCCGGGAATGACGCCAGCGTGGTGACCGCATCCCACAGGGCGACGGACTCGGCCCTCGGCGGCACCCGAGAGATCACCGGGCCGAAGAACGACACCGGCGGCGCGTCGGGGCGATGGAACGTGATGATCGGCGTGCCGACATCACGCCCCGTGCGGCTCAACGCCAGCTCGGTCTCCGCGTCGAGCTCCTGATCCCACGAGGGATCGTCGAGCGCGCCGGCATAGGAGGGGTCGACGCCGGCCGAGGCGAGCACAGCCCGGGTATGGGCGTCGGTGCTGAGGTGCTCCCGAATCCCGACCTCGCGCGCCTCNTCGCGCGNGAGATCCCAGTAACTCTCCCCGTAGGCCCGCACCAGCGNCCCCATCGGCGCCCGGCCGAGATCGGCTCGGATCGCCGCNGCNACCCGAAGGAAGCGAAGACCTGCCGTNTGACCCTGCTCGTANTCGGGCGGGAACTCGGTGGCGTAGTCCTTGTCNTTNTTGAGCAGGCGNAGNGAGATGAACCGCCAATCGACCGACATGCCNGTCTGNNCGGCCACNTCCTCCACCCAACGAGACGTGATCCAGGCGAACGGGCACACCGGATCCCAGAAGAACTCGATGTCGTACCNGGATGTCGAAGCGTCGCTCACGAAGCGATCAACCCATCGCCCTCGTTGCGGATTCCCCGGCGAGCATGACCATCTCGGGATCGTGACCGTTCGCGACCAGGTTGAGGGTCACCCCGTCGATGCCGGCGTCGATCAGCTTCTGCATCTCCTCACCGAACGTGTCGGCATCGCCGATCGTCGCAACGCTGCGAACGAAGTCGGCGATCTCGGCCGGCCAGCCCTTCATCGCAACGAACGCATCGACGGAAGCGTGGGCCTCCTCCATGGTGCGCCCGATCACGCCCATCACCAGCTTCGTGACCTTGATCTCGGAGCGGTCGCGACCGAGACGCTCACAGTGGGCGTTGAGCGCCTCCAGCTTGCGCGGAATCTCGTCGGGCTGGCAGGTCAGGTTCGACTCGTCGGCGTACTGGGCGACCATGCGAAGCGTCTTCTTCTCGCCGGAGCCACCGATCATGATCGGGATCTTGCTCAACGGGGCCGGCTGATTGATCGCCTCGACCACGGTGTAGTGATCGCCCGAGAAGGTCGGACGGTCGTCCGCGAGCATCGGGATGATGATCTGCAGCGCCTCCTCGAGCTTCTCGAACCGCTCGGTGAACGTGTTGAACGGGATGCCGAAGGCGTTGTGCTCCAGCTCGAACCAGCCCGAGCCGATGCCGAGCGTGGCCCGCCCACCCGACACATGGTCGAGGGTGGTGACGGTCTTCGCGAGCACGGCCGGGTTGCGGTAGGTGTTGCCGGTGACAAGCGACGACAACCCGATCGAGCTGGTGTGCTGCGCAAGCGCAGCCAGCATCGTGTAGCACTCGAACATCTCGGCGTCGGGATCACCGATACCGGGCAGCTGGTAGAAGTGATCCATCACGAAGAGCCGGTCGAAGCCGGCCGCTTCGGCCGCCTTCGCCTGGGCGACGACCTGGTCGAAGATGTTCCCGCCTCCGGGGTAGGAGAAGTTCGGGATCTGGTAGCCGAGCTTGGTCATGGGCATCGTCCTCTCCGCGCCGCCGTGGCGCGCTGGCGTCACCCTAGGTCGCTCCGTCTGACATTTCAGACTGAGGGTGTCAGTGGCGTGCGGGGCTGTCGGTCATCGCAGGCATGATGAGCCGGTGGCCGACGAGATTCCCGAACTCAACCTGCAACGCCTCACCGACGAGCTCGAGGCGGCAGTCGAATTAGCCGCCGCTTTGCCCGACGACACGCTCACGCACCTGGCCGCCGCGATACGCGATGAGATCCGTCGACGGGCCCGCGAAGGCGGCAACCACGACGCCATCATCGAGGAGGCCTTCCAGCAGGCGTTCGGGCGCGACAGTCTCGGAGCAGCCCCCTGGGTCGAGGGCGACGTCATCGTGTGCCCCGGCGCCACGATCGCCAAGAGCCGCACCTCTCACCGGTCGCGTTTCATCAGTGTCGACGACACCTGGGTCTGGGATTCGATGGACCTGATCGTCGAAGAAAAGAAATCGCATCCCGGCAACAATGAGGGATTCAAGGCGGTCGCGCTCGTCCCCGTCATCGAGGGCATGGCACTCGACCTCGTCACCATCAAGGGCCGCAACGGCGTGCTCAACGCCGAACGCGTCGTGTCCTACGAGGTGCAGCGCGGCGAACTGATCGAGGTGAGTGCCCGCACGATCGAGCTGCGCGNCCTGCCGTGACGGCGGCNGGTCAGTCGGCCATCGCTGCGAACTGGCGGCTCAGCCAATCGACCTGGTCGGCCCAGTAGCGGCGGGCCGGCTCGGTGCCCTGCCAGAAGCGAACGCCGTGAGGCACNCCCGGGTANACGTGGAGNTCGGTGTCGACNCCGGCNGCCATCAGCCGTTGGGCGTAGGTGATGTCCTCATCGCGGAAGCCATCGGCGCCGCCGACNCANACGTACGACGGCGGGAGCCCCGAGAGNTCNGTGGCCCGNGCCGGCGCCGCATCGGCGGGAACATCGCCACCGCGNCGGCTGCCGAGATACGCGTTCCATCCGAAGTCNTTNGAGGCCTTCGACCAGATGGCNAGGCCCTCNAGCTGTGAGGAGGCCGTGGTCATCGTGTCGTCGATCATCGGNCAGTCGAGNAGTTGGAAACGNACNGGGATNCCNCCNTCACGGGCNCGAAGGCCNAGCGCGGCACACAGGCCACCGCCGGCGCTCACNCCGGTGATGCCGATCTTGNCGGCGTCGATNCCGAGATCAGNGGCGTTCGCGATCGTCCACCGCAAGGCCGCCTCGCAGTCGTCGATCGCGGCNGGGTAGGGGTGNTCGGGNGCCAAGCGGTACTCGACGGAAACCCCGACGATCCNGAGCTTCGGACAGAGCTCGTCCATGCTGGNGTCGTCCATCGCNNAGGAACCGGCCACNTAGCCGCCNCCGTGGATGGAGAACAGGCANGGCAGCGCTCCATCGGCATCCNCNGGTCGATGGACCCGAACGACCACGNGNGGATCCTGCGACACCGTGTGNNCNGTGCGTTCGACGGCATCGCTGAGCTGCTGCTCGCCGACGAGACCNTNGCCGCGCAANNGCGACAGNACNTCCGGGGTGAAGTCCGGCACGATCNNNGCNAGNNCCGGATCGAGGTCNGGGTGGAGNTCGGGAGCGTTCATNAGGTACCTCCGGTGCNGGCGAGCCGNCGTGNNNTCACGATCGTNGCGCACANCGNCGCCGAGCGTAGGAGAGCCCGNNGTGGCGAGCGAATGCCCGAACCGTNNCGGGCTACGNGTCGCGGTGTTCGGCGATGATCGCCAGGATCTCCTCGCCATAGCGCTCGACCTTGACCGGGCCGATACCCGAGATCCGCAGCAACGCCCGTTCATCNCCCGGTAGCCGNTCGGCCAGCTGCGCAAGCGTNGCGTCGNTGAAGATCACGTACGCCGGCATCTTCGCCGCTCGGGCCTTCTCGAAACGCCAGGTGCGCAAGGCGTCNGCGACCGGNCCCTCGGGTCGCTCGACCTTCTTCGTGCGCACCNCACCGCCCGAATCGGAACGCNGCGGNGCGACCGGCTCCGGCTCGGGGGCCTCGGGATCGGCTTCNGTGTGGAGCTGCTCGACGAAGGGCGACGCCGGAANGCCGGCGACCACCAGCGTGCGTTGCGACGAGCGGGTGACGGCGACGTGGAAGACGCGACGCTCCTCCTCAACATCGGACGCCAGGCGNTGCGGGAAGAGNCCNGCGGTGGCGTCGTGGACGATCACGTGAGGCCACTCCCGGCCCTTGACCCGATGGGTGGTGGAGAGTTGCACACCCGCAGGATCGTGGACGCTGTGCTCNAGGCGTTCGGCGAGCNAGGANGGAAAGCGCGCTGCATCGGGTTCGAGGGCGGCGACGGCNAGCAGCGCNGCGACATCGTCGCCGTGNGCCGAGCGGTCGACCGAGCGTCGGCTGGCGTCGAGCCGATTGTCGAGTGCCGAGCCGAGCCCGACGATGTCGCGGATCGCAACGATCAACTCGGCCGTCTCTGCGCCACCCTCGGCGAGGGCACGAAGCTNCCCNAGGTCGGCGACGAAATCCTCCACTCGGACCTGGTCCTTNTCGCTGTTGAGNCGATTCCCNAGCGCAGNGATCTCNCGGAGGCTCGGCTTCTCGACGATCCAGTCGACCAGGTTGGGCCGCAACCCNCGTGGNGGTCGACGGACGGCGACGCCGAGATCGCGCCCGGGCAGACGCTGNNCCGGCNCCGTGGCGAGTCGCAGCCANGCAAGGACGGCCGAGACNCCGGTGCGNTCGAGAAANCGAAGATCGACCGGCTTGGTGCTCGCCACGCCNGNGGCATCGAGNCTGAGCGCCGGCCCGAGCAGTGTGGCGTTNACGCGGGTGAGCACGGCGATGTCGCTCGGNGGAACACCATCGTCGACGAGGGCCTGCACNGCATNGCAGGTGAGGGCGGTGGGATCCGGCCCGGAAACGAGATCGAGTGCNCCNTCCTCGGGCTCGCGTTCGGCGAACGAATGGATCGTCTTGGCGATGCGGTGTCGGTTGTGGCCGAGCAGGGTGCGAGCGCCNTCGACGACCGGGGCCGCNCACCGGTAGTTGACCGTGAGGTCGTGGCTGCCGGAGCCGGGNAAGAGATCGGCGTAGTCGATNAGCCACGCNGGGGAGGCGCCNGCATAGCCGTAGATGGTCTGGTCNTCGTCGCCGACNCCGAACACGTTGGCCTCGGGCCCNGCCAGCANCCGCACCAGCAGCACATGGGCAGGGGTGAGATCCTGGAACTCGTCGACGAGCACGACCTGGCACGCCCGTCGGGCGGCNGCCCGAGCCTCGGGATCNCGGCACAAGATCTCGATGGCGNCGAGGATCTGCTCGTCGAAGTCGAGGAGGCCATGGCGGGCCAGCGCCTCGCGGTATCCCGCNACGACGGCGGGAAAGTCNCGGACATCGCCGCCGAACTCCNGCTCGACNACCTCCGGCGACCGCAAGCCGAGCCGGGTCGAGGTGAGCGCTTCGAGATACACCGCCATCGGATCGGCCATCGCCTGACGGCGGGTCGAGACGNGCTCNTCGAGCAGNCGGCGGACGTGAGGTTCGTCGATCACCTNGGTGCCGGGGCCGNATCGGGGCCGGGTGAACGGGGCCCGACCGGCGATGATCGCGAGCGCCAACGAATTGAGCGTGCGGATCTCGAGACCGGGAAGGTCGTGGGTGCGNTCCTGCATCTCGGCGCGAGCACGGACGTTGAACGCAAGCAGGCAGACGGCTGCCGGATCGACGCCGCGATCGTGGATCAGGTGGCGGGCCCGTTCGGTGAGCACGGTGGTCTTNCCNGAACCGGCCGGTGCGATGATGCGGGCGCCCGCACCACCGTGCACNACGGCGGCGAGCTGATCGGGAGCGAGTCGGCTCGAGGGGGNGNCAGTGCCGAGTGGTCGCAGCGACCCGACGCGCANNTTNGCGAGCGGCACGATCGGTGTGCCGTCGGATTCGACGGTGACCCAGTCGAGNGGACCGCCATCGCACCAGACCGGACCGTCGGGGCCGACGACGTCGCCNNGACCGTCGACGACGGGCTCGGCNCCGGCAGCGACCGCAAGGTCGATTGCATGGATCGACGGGCGCTGCGGATCCCGCGCATCGACCGAATGGGCGAGCACGAGGTGCCGCAACGCCTCGCCTTCGAGATCGGTGTCGGGCGCAAGATGCCAATAGTCGATCGTGAGGGTCGGATCGGCGGGCGGGAGCTCGCCACGGAGCTCGATCACGATCGACTGGCGGGCGAGCCGATGGGTGCGCAGCTCGGCGACGGTGTCGGGAGTGTCGTGCTCGACGACGACCCGTGGAGCGAGCGCCCACGGCTCGGGCACCGCCTGCCCGGGTGTGATCACCAGATTGCGGCCGAGTGCCGGCGGCCCGGCGAGCCGGGCCCAGTCGACGTCGAGAGCGACGCTCGTCATCATGGGCGCTGGCGCGGCTTCCGGACGGAACTGCGCCGGTGGTGGTGACGTGTCGGCGGGCGCACCCGAGCATCCTCGAACCTCGGCCACCGTCGGGTGGCGACCGCCGCAGTGGCCACAACTGATCACGGCGTCGAACCTACGGCACGGGAGTGACACGGCGGCGACGTGGCAGCCGCCAGGCCACCGGGAGCGCAATCGTGGTGAGCGCGATCAACATCACCATCGTCGCCTGGAGCCCGTCGGCAGGGGTGCTGGCCCGCTCGATCAGGGTGATCGCGATGGCCGCAGTGAGGGCGTTGCCGATCTCCTGGCTGATGCGGCTCATGCCGGCACCCATGCCGAGGCATTCGGCGGGGACGTCGTCGACGGCGACCGCCTGGCAGGCCGCATGAGCGAGCCCGACGCCGACCGCGTAGAGCGCATTGATCGGCACCCACCGGGACCACAGCTGCTGTCCATCACCGATCAGCAGGGCGAAGCCGAGGCCAGCGGCGATCATGCCCACCATCCCCGGGACGATCACAATCCGATGACCGTGTCGATCGGCGATCCGCCCCGCTACCACCGTGAGCGGGCCCGCGATCGCAGGAATCGCAGCGATGGCGAGCCCCGCCTCCAGCAGGCTGAGATCCCACCCGTCGGTGAGGAACTGGAGCTCG
>PABW01000072.1 GCA_002699625.1 Acidimicrobiaceae bacterium | reverse complement strand
CATGGAAATCGTCGCCCGAGCCCGCACCGAGATCGAAGCGATGCGGATGATGGTGCTGCGCGCCGCCAAGGCAATGGACACGCTCGGCAACGCCGAAGCTCGCGTCTGGATCTCGGCGGTCAAAGCGATGGTCCCCGAACGCGTCTGCCAGATCATCGACCAGGCGATCCAGATGCACGGAGCCACCGGCGTCTCGCAATGGACCCCTCTCGCCGGCATGTACGCCGGTCAGCGCACCCTGCGTCTCGCCGACGGCCCCGATGAGGTCCATTGGATGGTCGTCGGCCGAGCCGAGGTCGCTGCGTACGACGGCCTCGAGGTTCCGCTCGAGCAGACGCCGTACGCCGATCCGGAACTCACGGCGGCATGGGCCGAGGACGAGAGCGGCTGGCAGTTCAGCGGCCCGGCCTAGTCGGTGTGATCGGCCGCCGAGATGACGGCGGCCAACTCGGTGACCGACCGCAGGCAGTGGCCCTCAATGAACGCATCACAGTAGGGAAGGGCGGCCGCCATGCCTTGTGCGGTTGGTTCGTAGCCAGGCCCGGCCTTCAGCGGGTTGACCCAGATCAGCTTGTGCGAGAGCCGCTGGAGACGTTGCATCGCCTCGCGCATGACCGTCGGCTCGCCCCGATCCCATCCGTCGGAGAGCACGACAACGATCGCTCCTCGGGCCATGCCCCGCAGTCCCCATTCGCGCACGAATGCATCGAGTGAGTCACCGAGGCGAGTACCACCTGACCAATCCTCCACCTGCCCTGCCGCCGCTGCGACGGCGATCTCAGGGTCGCGGGTGGCGAGCTGGCGAGTAATACGGGTGAGCCGCGTGCCGAGCGCGAACACCTCGACGTCGCCGCGACCAACCACTGCGGCGTGGGCGAACCGGATCAACACTTTGGCGTAGGTCTCCATCGAACCACTGATGTCGAGAAGCAGCACCAGACGGCGGTTGCGATCGCCGGTCTCGGTGGTGAGGAGGTCGATCGGCTCGCCACCGCGCCGCATTGCCGCCCGCACCGTGCGGCGAAGGTCGTGGGCGTCGCCGTGGTTGGAGCGGCGGCGCCGTCGGGAGCGGCGCGTTGCCGGACGCACCCGGAGCTCCGCCATCGCCCGTTCGGCTTCGCGCAGCTCTGCCTCATCGAAGTCGCCAAAGTCCTTCTCGTGGAGACGTTCAGTGCGGCTGAACCGAAGGACCTCGGTCTCCTCGTCGCCTCCGCCATCGCCCCCGGAGTCGTCGCCGTCGTCGGACGCGAGCTGATCCATCAACTCCGCAACATCGTCGAACCGCATCGAGAAGCCCGACGTGTTGTGGTGAAAGAACGCAAGGAACATGGCGTCGAACATTGCAACGTGTTCCTGCCTGAGCACGAGGGTGGACCGGCCGGCCCAGTACACATCAAGCCCCTCGCGAAGCCCGACGACGTCGAGCGCAGCCCGAAAGAGGGTCGACTGGCTGATCGTGATCGACATGCCGCCCCTGCGCAGGACGTGAACAAAGCCGGTGACCAAGCGGTCGACGTCGAGATCAGCTGGGGTGGTGGTAGCCATCGACGAACTGGTCACGCGCTGGCGACGGCAGCGAGCAGGTGCTTCAGACTCTCACGGCGGACCTTGTCCTGATCCTCGCGGTACTTGAGCAGAGTGCCCAGCGTTGCGTCAACAGTCTCCTCGGTGAGCTCCGTCTCGCCCAGCAGATGCATGGCGTTGGCCCAGTCGAGGGTCTCGGCCACGCCGGGCGGCTTGTACATGCCGAGCTCACGGACGATGCCGGTCGCCATCGCCGTTTGGCGAGCGAGCCGTTCGGGCACCGCCGGTGCCTTGGCCCGAACGATGGCGACCTCACGCTCAAAGTCGGGATGGTCGACCCAGTGGTGCAGCGCCCGCCGCTTGAGCGCGTCGTGCACGTCGCGCGTGCGGTTCGACGTGATGATCACGATCGGCGGCACGTCGGCGGTGAAGGTTCCCAGCTCGGGAATCGTGATCGAGAACTCTGACAGCGCCTCGAGCAGGAAGGCTTCGAACTCGTCGTCGGCGCGATCGACCTCATCGATCAGGAGCACCGGCGGGATGTCCCCGCCGTGGTCGATTGCCCGCAACAGCGGACGGCGCACGAGGAAACGCTCGCTAAAAAGTTCTTCCTCGAGTTCGTCGGCGCTGGCAGCGGTTGCCGTGCCCGTGGCTTCTGCAGTCCGCAGGTGCAACAGCTGCGCCGTGTAGTTCCATTCGTACAGCGCCTGGTTCGCATCGATGCCCTCATAGCACTGAAGGCGGATCAACTCGCCGCCGGTTATCGCCGCCAACACCTTGGCAACCTCGGTCTTACCCACGCCGGCTTCGCCTTCGAGCAGCAATGGCCGGTTGAGCGAGGTAGCGAGGAAAATTGTCGTGGCCAGCCCACGATCGGCGAGATAGTCGTGGTCGGCGAGCGCGGCGGTGACCGCATCGACCGACGACAGCGACGGATGGGCACTCATGGCCTCACCCTAGGCGCCCCGGAGCGACGCTGAACCGGTCGGGTACGCTCCGGCGATGCGCATCGAGAACGACATGCACGTTTCCGCCTCCATGGAGGAAGCCTGGACGCTTCTCACCGACATCCCGGCGATCGCTCCCTGTCTTCCCGGCGCCAAGCTCATCGGCCAGGACGGTGATACCTACGAAGGAACGATGAAGGTCAAGGTCGGCCCGATCGTCGCTGAATATTCCGGAACGGCGACTGTGGTCGAGATGAACGAGACCGACCGCACGGTGAAGCTCACCGCCTCCGGTCGCGACAAGCGCGGCGCCGGGAACGCATCGGCCGACATCTTCGCCTCGATGGTCGAGGCCGACGGCGGCACGACCGTTTCGATCGCCACCGACCTGAAGGTTGCCGGCAAGGTCGCCCAATTCGGTCGCGGTGCGATGGCCGATATCTCCAAGAAACTGCTCGGGCAGTTCGCCGAGTGCATCGAGGCCAAACTGCAGCAGGTAGACGTCGTTGACAAGGCCGTGACCGAACCCGAAACGGTCGAGGCTCCGAACGATGAGGCCGAAGCTCCGGCTCCCGAACCCGAGGTATCCGTCGATGATGATGACGACGTCCTCGACCTGATGGACGTTGCCGGCGGCGCACTCGCAAGGCGACTCATCCCCGCCGTGGGTGGGGTGGTTGCCGCCGTCATCGTCTACCTGATCGTGCGGAACTGAACCCGGCCGCCGCGGGCGAACGATTTCCGTCTGAAATCGGCGTACTCAATGGGCGGTGGCGCCGGTCAGATGACAGACTCCGGATTCCCGCTGTCGAGGGGTGAGGAGACCGTCGTGGAAGTGTCTATGTCCGTCAACGGAGAGACGCGAACCTCCGACGTCGAACCGAGAACCCTGCTGGTCCACTACATCCGGGGCGCGCTCGGACTCACCGGCACCAACATCGGCTGCGACACCTCTTCGTGCGGTGCCTGCACGATCCACGTGAACGGTAGGTCGGTGAAGAGCTGCACCATGCTCGCCGTCCAGGCCGACGGCACCGAAATCACCACCATCGAGGGACTCGCCGGCGACGACGGCGAACTCCACCCGATGCAGGCGGCGTTCATGGAGTGCCACGGCCTCCAGTGTGGCTACTGCACGCCCGGCATGGTGATGGCTGCCACGTCGCTCGTTGCGGAAAACCCGGACGGACTCGACGAAGCCGCCGTACGCCAAGGACTCGAAGGCAACCTCTGCCGCTGCACCGGCTATCACAACATCGTCAAGGCGGTGCTGTCGGTCGGGGGCACGGCGTGATCCCCGCCGCATTCGACTACACGGTCGCCGACTCGGCCGAAGCCGCCATTGCGGCACTCTCCGAATACGGCGACGAGGCGAAACTTCTCGCTGGTGGCCACAGCCTGATCCCNCTCATGCGGTTCCGGCTCGCCGCGCCGGCGATGCTGGTCGACATCGGTCGTCTCGNTGACCTGTCNTACATCAATGACGCCGGNGATCACATCGCNATCGGTGCNCTGACCAAGCACCGAACCCTCGAGACGAGCGACNTGCTNGCCGCNGAGGCGCCCCTGCTCCGGCACGTTGCCGGNGAGGTCGGNGATCCNTCNGTGCGCCACCGCGGCACGCTCGGTGGCTCGCTCGCCCACGGCGATCCNGCGTCNGATCTNCCCGCTGCGCTGCTGGCCTGCGGTGGATCGCTCGTCATCACGGGACCGAGCGGAGAACGAGTTGTCGAAGCTCCAGACTTCTTCACCGGCTTCCTCGAGACGGCGCTGGCNGACGATGAGATGGTCACGGAGATCCGCGTCCCGAAGGCCGGTGGTGTCGGCTGGAGCTACCAGAAGTTCAACCGGCGAGCGCAGGACTGGGCGATCGTCGGTGCAGCCGTGATGCTCGGCCCGGACCCGAAGGTCGCCCTCGTGAACATGGGGNCNGNTCCGATGCGCCACAGCTGGNGTCGAATCGGGGCTTGCCGGNGGCGCAGGGGNCGANGCGGCCTCGGTTGCGGGTGACGATGTCGATCCACCTGAGGATCTCAACGCCGANGCCGANTACCGCANGCACCTTGCTCGCGTCCTCGTNGGGCGNGGCATTGCGGAGGCGTCGGCCTGAGCCNGTTTGGTCAGGGGGCGAGTGGACGGCCCCACGGGAGCTCGNCCTGCCACTCCATCAGGAATGCCTCGGCGAAGTAGCACGCCGCNAGGAGCAGGCCATCGTCGTGACCNTGGAGTTCGNCGCAGAGGTCGCCGATGTCCTCGCGGACACCAGCNACGATCTCGTCATCAGAGCGGCTGACATCGCCCCACACCGCAAGCGTCGAGCCGGCGAGGGCCACAAAGTCGGCNGGAGTCTGCACTCCGGCNTTCCGCAGCACGGCGAGGCCGCGGGCAGTGAGNGGAAGTCGGCCGTTCGGGACGACCGCAGCACAACCCTCAAGGCNCTCNGCGACCTTGTGATCGATGATGCCGACCTTCGAACCGGCGAACACGACATCGGCCCCCGCACCGAAGACGGCCATCGGATGACCNACCTCNCCGAGTTCGTTCACNCAGTCGGCGCCGTGGGCNGCGAACGCCTCGTTGAGCTCAGCCAACGAGAAACCGGATTCGTTGGTNACGGTTCCGGTGGCGGTGGAGATCGCCGTGAGGCGAGCGCCATGGCCGNTNACCCCGTCGGCGATCCACGGGCCGAGGTTNTCGAATCCCTCGATCGCAATGGTNTTGGCATCGAGTCCGACCGCATGGTGAGCAGCGACCACAGCGGANANGCCGTCGCAGNGATCAGCGAAGTCNCCCAGGCGGGCGGTGTCGCGCGGGTCAGCGGCGTGGAGTGGGGCGAGCTCNTNGAGCCCGATGCCCTTCGCNGCGTCGGGCAGGTAGGTGCCGTCGGCGACGAGCGGTTCGGCNTCGGTGAGGAACGCCTCGANNGCTGCAGCCCGATCTTCCGGCGGCGCAGAGATGCCCGCCGCGGCNCCGCCGCGCTTCATGCCGAGGGCGGCATAGGTGTAGGTCTGCGACCGGGCGAGATCCTTCGCCCCNCCCTGCAAGATCTTCTTGGCCCACCGNGCCGGCCCCGACGACGCCTCGGCGCCCTCGAGATCGATCGCGATGAACGCCTCGGTGNTCTCGAACTTGTGGATCCGCATCGGTGCGGCNCTTACTCCTCGATCTCGATCGCNAACTCNGGNCAGTTGTCGGCGGCAAGCCGCGCCTTCTCCTCGAGNTCNGCGGGAACCTCGCCCTCGACGAGCAGGATTGCGTAGCCCTCNTCGTCGGTNTCGAACAGCTCCGGAGCGAGCATGTAGCAACGGTTGTGGCCCTGGCAGGCTTCGCGGTCGTACGTGATCTTCACACCGAGAACCTTAGGTCAGTCNGGCAAACGAAGCGGAAGCTGACGANCCNNGNCGNCCNGCNTCTCCNAGTCAGCCGTTGCGNCGCCGGTAGACGTAGGCGAAGACGACGGCTGCGAAGCCGGCGATGATGAAACCGACGACCGCGACCACACCCGAGTCCGAGGCGACNTCGTCGCCCAGGTCCGAGGTGGATTGNGCGANNGCNGTGAACAANGTGGCGAGCATCAGGAACCTTCGGCNATGAGTTTGGTGAGGGTGAGTTCNGGNTGATCNATCTCGAGNCGNTGCAGCCAGTACGGCGANTCGAACAAGGCGAGCAGTTCACCGTCGNAACGAGCAGCGACGGTGACACCACTCATGCCGCGCAGCGCCTCGGCNGACNCCTGNTCGGTGATCCGGGCGGTACTCCAGGCACACGGCACCANNTCCACCGGTGCGCCGAACTCGTTCTCGAGACGATGNTGGACGACCTCGAACTGCAGNGGCCCGACCGCAGCGAGGATCGGCGCCTGGTCGCCGATGTCGGGNTCGCGCAGCACCTGCACCACACCCTCCTCGTCGAGCTGNCCGATACCGGAACGAAACTGTTTCGCCTTCGACGTNTCGAGNGTGCGAGCGATNCGGAAGTGCGCCGGNGCNAACGACGGCACGAGCGGCCACTGGACCTTGTCNTCGACATAGACCGAGTCGCCGACCCNGAAGTCGTTNGCGTTCACGAGGCCGACGACATCACCGGGGAACGCCTGCTCGACCGTCTCGCGATCTTGACCGGAGACGGAGTGTGCGTACTTGGTCGCGAACGGCTTGCCGGTGGGCTCGTGCGTCACGACCATGCCGCGATCGAACTGGCCCGAGCAGACCCGCAGGAACGCAACGCGATCACGATGCGCCTTGTCCATGTTCGCTTGGACCTTGAACACGATGCCGGAGAACGGTGCGTCGAGGGCACGTGGATCGCCTTCGCGGTCGAAGCGGGGCGAAGGCGACGGCACCAGATCGACCATCGCGTCGAGAATCATGCGAACGCCGAAGTTCGTGAGCGCCGAGCCGAAGAACACCGGCGACAGTTCGCCAGCCTCGAACCGCTTCCTGTCGAAGCTGCGATCCATCACGTCGAGCAGCTCGATGCCCTCCTGCGCCTGGAGCCAAAGATCGCCTTCTTCCTCCTCGGCGCGAGCCGGGTCGACGATCTCCTCGGGCGCCTCGTCGGCACCGCGGGCGGTGCGGGTGTAACGAACGAAGTCGCCGTTGGTGCGATCGATGAGACCGCGGAACCGATCGGCCTCGCCGACCGGCCAGTTCATCGGCACCGGCTCGAGGATGAGTTGTTCCTCGATCTCATCGAGCAGTTCGAGCGGGTCACGGCCCGGGCGATCCCACTTGTTGATGAAGGTGACGATCGGGATCTCACGATCGCGGCAGACCTCGAACAGTTTGCGAGTCTGGGATTCGATGCCCTTCGAACCGTCGAGCACCATGATCGCGGCATCGGTTGCCGCGAGCACGCGATAGGTGTCCTCGGAGAAGTCACGGTGGCCTGGCGTGTCGAGCAGGTTCAGGACTTTCTCGCGATACGGGAACTGGAGCACGGTCGAGGTGATCGAGATGCCGCGCTGCTGCTCAAGTTCCATCCAGTCGGAGGTGGCGGATCGACGATCGCCCTTCGCCTTCACCGACCCGGCACCGCTGGTGAGCACTCCGCCATAGAGCAGGAACTTCTCGGTGAGCGTGGTCTTGCCCGCGTCGGGGTGCGAGATGATCGCGAACGTTCGACGTCGGGCGGCCTCAGCCGACGGGATGGGCATGCCCTCAGGCTACGGCGACCCGCTCGCGAGCAGCGTCAACCGCTGATCGGTCAGGTGTCGCGATCGACGACGAAGTCGGCCAGGGCCCGCAGCGCCGCCCGGCTTCCGTTGGCATCGGGAAGGGCATCGATCGCCTGGAGGGCTTCGTCGAGGAGTCGTTCGATCTCGTCTCCGATCTTGCCGACGGCACCCGTGTCGATCATGACCTGCTGAATGGCATCGACGTCGGCGTCGGTGGCCGACGGGCCCACACGATCAAGCACCGAACATTGCGATGCCGACGCCGCCTCGCGCGCAAGGGCGAGCATCACGGTGGGCTTGCCCTCGCGAAGATCGTCGCCGACGGGCTTCCCCGTCTTCGCGCTGTCGCCGAATGCGCCGAGCATGTCATCACGCAATTGGAAGGCGATGCCGAGCGGCATGCCGTGGGCAGCGAGCGCATCGGCAAGTTCTGGCGAACCCGCCATCGCCGCGCCGAGTTGGAGCGGCCGCACGATCGTGTAGCCAGCGGTCTTGTTGGCCACGATCGTGCGGGCCATGTCGGCAGTCACGTCGCCCTTCGCCGTGCCGACGACATCGAGGTACTGGCCAAAGTTGAGTTCGGTGCGAAGCCGGTCCCAGACCGATCGGGTCGCTTCATCGACCCCGCTCATCTGACGGTCGGCCATCACCATGGCGATATCACCGACCAAGATCGCGGCGGCTTCGCCGAAGCGTCGGTCCTCGCCGTTCCATCCGCCAGCTTGATGCCGCTCGATGTAGCGGGCCCAGACGGTGGGCGTGCCACGACGGGTCGGTGACCCGTCCATCACATCGTCGTGAACGAGTGCGAAGGCCTGGAGGAGTTCGACCGCACAGCAGCCGGCCAGCGCGCCATCACGGGTCGGGTCGCCGCCTCCGGTGACGAAACCCCAGTGGCAGTAGGCGGGACGGATCCGCTTGCCGCCGCCGCCGACGAACTCGGCGAGATCGGTGAGCGGGCGCTCGATCATGGGATCGAGATCGCGCCATGTTGCGATCTCCGCCGCAAAGATCGCCTGGAGCGCCGCCGTGGTGCGGTCGGCAACCTCGGTGAGTTGGCGAGGGGCGTTCCTCATTCGTCGCTGTCGTCGAAGAGCGTGTCGACTCCGTCGGCCGGCTCATCGAGCGAGGCGACCACCTTCTCGACCTGGATGCGAGCGTTCCCGATGCGGTCGCGGCAAAGCTGGATCAGCGCCGAAGCCCGCTCGACCTTCGCAGCGAGGACATCGACATCGAGATCGTCGTCCTCCAGGGCATCGAGAATTTCCTCGAGTTCCCGCATCGCCTCGGCGTAGCCGATCTGTTCCTCGTCACTCATCGGAAGCGATGGTACTGGTGATCGTGCCGTCGGCGACCTGGGTGGTCAGCTCGGCGCCGGTGCTGACATCGGCGACCGATCGCACGACAGCACCATCGGGGCCTCGGGTGATCGACCAGCCGCGAGCCAAGGCGACCGACGGGTCGAGCGCGTTGGTGCGAGCTGCCGCCGTCTCGAGCGTGAGCTCGGCCGTACGAAGCCGGTGGCGGGTGGCGAGTTCGATGCGCACGACCGCACGGTCGAGGAGGGCGAGCGCACTCGTTTCCGTCCGGACCGCCGACCGGCGAAGGCGGGCAGATGCGTCGGCCAGACGGGTATCGNNGCGTTCGAGNNCGCGGCCGGTCGTGCGCACGACGTCGCGCTGGAGGTGCTCGAGTCTGTCGTCGGCACTGGCGAGCGCCCGACGGGTGTGGTGGGCGATGTCGATCTCTCGGCTCGCAAGCCGCGCCAGCCAGTCGTCGACGACCGCGACGATTGCCTGCGCAGCCGCCGTCGGCGTGGTGTGGGCGGTGTGTGCCACCTCATCGGCCACCGAGTGGTCGATGTCGTGCCCGATCCCGGTGAAGACCGGCGTCGGTGCATGCACGATCGCGTCCGCCACATCGGCGTGATCGAAGACCGCGAGATCAGTTTTCGAACCACCGCCGCGAACGACAAGAACGACATCGACGCCCGCCTCGCCGGCGGCTTGGATCGCCGCTGCAATCGACCGCTCCGCGCCCGCACCCTGCACGGCGGTGTCGACCTCAACCAAGGTGAACGCTCGCTCGCTGCGCTCGAACACGGTGGTGATGTCGGCGTGAGCGGCCGACCCGATCGAGGTGACGACACCGACCCGCAAAGGCACGGCGGGAACGGCATGACGAGCGTTGGCTCGCAGCATCCCCGACTCGGAAAGCCGGCGCAGCAGCGCTTCCCGCTCGGCCGCCAACACGCCGAGCGTGTAGGTCGGATCGATAGCCGACATGCGCAGCTGGAGCCGCCCATTCGGCGGGTAGAAGTCGACGGTTCCCTGGATCCGGATCTTCACCCCGTCGGTCATCCGGATGGGGTCGCCATGACGCTTGAGCAGTCGGTTAACCCGATCACGGGCATCTCGGAACAGCACGACCGGCATGGACGCGATCGGTGGAGCGCCCGAGGTTTCGGCCGACTCGATCAGATCGAAGTAGACGTGACCGCTGCGGCTTCGGCTGATGCCCTGAATCTCGCCCTCGACCCAGACGCCGTAGGGCATCGCCTGCTCGAGCGCGGCCCGGACAATGACACCCAGTTCGGAGACGGTGAGGGTCTGTTCACTCACGTCCAGCACCCTAGGGCGGTGCGGTGGTGGGTGCGTCAGGCGGCCCCAGGCGCACCCGCAGTCTTGCGCTCAGCCGCCGATGTTGCCCGTGATGAGGTAACCAAGTTGCCGGCCCTGGGCGACCAGGTCGCCGTTCGAATCCCACAGGCGGACCGATTCGATCAACTTGCCGTTGTGGACGTCGTCGGTCCACACCTGACAGGCGAGCCAGCCGGGAGCGGGGCGTCGCCGGACGTGCACGGTCAACTCGAGCGTCGGCACCCAGCCGATCGGCCCGAGTCGGGTGAAAACGGTCGGCGGAAAGGCATCGGCAAAGAACGGCAGGGCCATGACTTCGGGGTCGGTCTCGTCGCGGAAACGGGTCCAGCCCAAGACCTCAGCCGTCTCGACCTCGCTTGGATCTCGCTGGATCTTCGGGTCGACGCGAATCTCGCAGCGGTTCATGAGATTGATCTGAACGCCCTGGTTCAGATCCCGTCGATCGATGCACGCGTCCGGATCGGGAAGATCCGGCATGGGGATCGTCCATTCGGCTTCGTGCTCGGTCGTGGCGTCGAGATCACCGAAGCCGGCAACCGTGTGGATGCGGGTCTTTCCCTGCTGACTGAGGCTCGCCGACACCGTGCTCATCGTGCGCCCCGGCTTGATTACATCGGCGGAGATCTCTGCGGTTTCGTTGCCGATCCCCGGCCGCAGGAAGTGCGTGGTGACGGTGAACGGATCGGGTTGGCCGGCGACCTCACGAGCCGCGCGCAGCAGGGGAGTGAGGAGATAGCCACCGTTGGCGTTGGGTCCGATACTCCACTCATCGGAGATCTCGGCAGTCCACGTCCCCTCACCGGTCGGGGCGATCCGGGTTTCGTCGTCGAAGTGGCTCATGACTCGAGAGATCCTCAATCAGGCGTCGGCGGCTTCGATGTCTTCACGACGGATGCCGAGCATGAAGAGTACGGCGTCGAGGTACGGAACTGTGACGCTGGTGTCGGCAGCAGCGGTGACGACCGGCTTGGCGTTGAACGCAACACCGAGCCCGGCGGCCTCGAGCATTGCGAGATCGTTGGCGCCGTCGCCGACCGCGACGGTCTGTTCGATCGGGACACCGACCTCGTCGGCGATATCGCGCAACAGCTCGGCCTTGCGGTCGCGATCGACGATGTCGCCGATGACTTCACCGGTGAAGGAGCCGTCGACGATTTCGAGCTCGTTGGCGTAGGCCCCGTCGAGGCCGAGGTCGTCTCGGAGCCGGTCGGTGAAGACGGTGAAGCCCCCCGAGACAACGGCGACCACATAGCCGAGGCGGCGAAGGGTTCGAAGGAAGGTCGCCGCTCCCGGGGTGTAGCGAAGCTTGGCCCATGCTCGATCGACGGCCTCGACATCGAGCCCGGCGAGCAGGCGCACCCGCTCGCGCAGCGAATCCTCAAAATCGAGCTCGCCGGCCATCGCGGCGTCGGTCATCGCCTTCACCTCGGCGAGACAGCCCGCCTCGGCGGCGAGAAGCTCGATCACTTCGTCCTGGATGAGCGTGGAGTCGACGTCGAGCACGACGAGGCGTTTGGCCCGCCGACCGAGCCCCTCGCGCTGAATGGCGACATCGAGATCGGGCTCGGCGGCCGCTGCCGTGAGGAGCGCACGACGCAGCTTCTGCTCCTCGGAGGTCCGTACCAGGAGCTCGTAGGACATCACGGGGTAGCGAGAGAGCCGCACGATGCGGTCGATGTTGGCTCCGATGTCGGCGATGGCTCGGGTGACGGCGCCGAACTCGCCTGGTGTCACGTTGGGGCCGAGCACCGTGACGACGAGCCCAGGAGTAGAGGGGGTCGGGGTCGGCGGTACGACCTCTACATCGACCTCGATGCGTTCTTCCCAACCCCACAGCAGCACATTGCGGAGGAGATCACGGCCCGCTGGAACGTCGACGACGACCCCGAGCGAAATCTGTCCTCGAATCACGATCTGCTCGATGTCCTGCACGCTGGCATCGCACGTGTCGAGTACGGCCATGAGCCCGTCGTTGATGCCGGGTCGGTCCGGGCCGCTGACCCGGATCAGCACGGTCTGCGGGTCGCCCACACTCGAACCGTGGAGCGGAGCGTTCATCAGCGAACGTCGATCTCGAGCGCGAACGGGGCGTTGCCTCGGATCGACCCCACGACGATCTCATAGCTGCCAGCGTCGGTATCGGACCACAGCGCCCCCACGACACCCTCGGCGAGCAGCTCACCCGATGGAGACGACAAGGCCAAGACGGCGTTGTTCTCCACCGAGGACACGCGTGCGGTGAGGGTCTGACCCTCAGCGACCCCGACGCGGAAGAGGTAGGTCTCACCCCGAACCAGCGCGCATTCGATCCGGGTTCCGAACGCTCCAGGAGCGAACCGGACCCGGTACCGCCCGCCGCCGAGCACGTTGCACTCGTCGACCTCGCGCTCCGCCGGCTCCCACCATGTCCAGGTTTCGCGGATCATCCCGACGGTCTGGTTCCACTGCGGATCTGCGCCGGCCTTTCCGTCGGCTTCCTCACAGAACACCATGCACGATCCGACGGCCTCGATGAGGATCGCCTGCCCCGAGTACGGGTCGGGGTGAACGGCACGGACATTGCGTTGAGGAACGGACCCCTCAGCCGACTCCCACTCGAAACCGCCCAGCTCGTCGGTCGCCCAGTCCCAGAACCTGATCGCGTCGGGATCGGACGACGCGATCAACTCGTCGGCGAACATGTCGAGGGTCTGGCCCATCGTCGGTCCCCACGACACGACAATGAAGGGATCCCCGGGCACGAAGTACTCGTGAACCAGCTGGATGCGGCCGTCGGTATCGGTGCCGAGTCGGCGCCAGTTCTCTTCAAAGGCGAACGAGAAGCCGATCGTCTCGTTGACATAGATGTTGCGGGGGTCGTCGGCGCAGGGAGGGTTGCCGTCGACACTGCAGACGTTCTCTCCAACGGCGTAAAAACACACCGGGGGGTCGGCGCACCCGACGTCCGTGGTCGTCGTGGTGCTCGCCGGT
>PABW01000071.1 GCA_002699625.1 Acidimicrobiaceae bacterium | reverse complement strand
CGGCGAACAGATCGTCTTCGGGCATGACGGCATCCTCAGGGCCGACGGCCAGGAGATAGTCGTCGAATGGGTGGACCTGCTGGTCGACCTCCTCAGGAAGTCCGAACCAGAACGCCGACGCCGGATCGATCTGGGTCGCGTGAGCGAGCAGCCCATCACGGCGGACGTGGGTGAAGCCATCGATCGGGATCCTGGTGGTGATCTGGTCGTCCTTGTCGGGACGCTCGAACCAGCTGTCGTCGAAGGGCGACTCGAGCCCGAGATCGAGAAAGGCCAGATGGCGAGCAAGGATCCGGGCCCGGGACCACATCGTGTAATAGATCTTCGAGACCGACCAGGCCGCGCCGAGCTCGGGACGGTAGCTGGCGTCACGAGCCCGTTCGACCGCAGGAAGGGTGATGTCCCACACCCGCAGATGGTCGGGATGCTGATAGTTGCCCTGATCCTCCGGGTAGGTGACGACCACCTGGGGATGCTCTGCACGGAGGATTGCAACCAGGCGATCCACCGCCTCGTCGTGCGGGGCGACCGCGAAGCAGTCGGGGTGGAAGTTGGCGTCGCTGTCCGGCATGCCGGAATCTCGGTAGCCGAGCATGTGAACGACGTCGTAGCCGATGATCGCGGCGGCTCGGTCGAGTTCCTCTCGACGGACCTTTTGAAGGTTGTCGACGACCTCCGGGCGGTCCATTGCCGGGTTGAGAATGTCGCCCTCCTCGCCGCCGGTGCAGCACACCAGCACCGTGCGAACCCCCTCGGCCTGGTATTTCGCGATGGTGCCGGCTCCCTTCGACGCCTCGTCGTCGGGATGGGCGTGCACGGTGAGGACGCAGAGCGGCTCAGTCATGCAGAGGACGATACTCAGCCTCGGGGGGCTACCGGTTCGAGCTCCATCTCGCCGTCACCATCGGGGTCGACGAGTACCCAGCCGAAGCGACGGGTCAGGAATTCGCGGCCCTCATCGGGGCCACTTGCGATGACCTCATCGCCGGCCAACAGCCGCACCCGGCCGCCCGGACGGTAGCGGTACCCGCCACCGCGACGAATGGCGAGCACGGTGAAGCCGGGTTCGATGTTGAGCTGGAGTTCGGCGAGTGTCCGACCGTCGGCCTCGCTGTCGGCGCCGACCGGCACCTGCACGACGACCTCGTCGGAATCACCGAGCGCGAGCCCGAGGATCGGATGGACGTCCTCGTCCTGCTCGATGAGCCAGACCATCGCTTGCGCCTGATCGCCGATGTCCTCGGCCGCCTGCGCAAGCTGGAGCAAGCCGCGGAGCGGCGACGGGTCGGGCTTACCGCTGGCGGCCCGCAGCACCCAGAGCTCGAGTCGGTCCTTCATCTCGTCGAGGCGACCCTCGAGCTGGCGCACCTCGGCGGCAAGACCCGGATCGCCAAGCACGAGCGCCGAGTAAGCGAGCCCGACGGCGACCTCGGAGATGTCCTTCATCTCGACGAGGACGTCGACCGCCCGATCCAGATCAGTGACGAGCGGATCGTCGGTGACGACCGGCGGCATCCATTTGTCGGCGGCGGCGAGCTCCCGCAGGCGGGTGATGCCGTCAGGCGACCCGCGCAGGAACAAGGCATCGCCGGGCATGACGATCAGGTCGCCGCCGACATCGGTGATCCACTGCCGCTCTCGGCGCACCGCCATCACCCGCATGCCAGTTTGCACGGGCAGTTCGTGAGCGGACAGTGGCCGGTGAGCGAGGTGCGAGCCCTCCGACACGAGCACCCGGTGCGAGATCTCCTCGGCTTGGGACAGGTCGGCGACCAGTTCGGCCGGGATACCGACCTTGTGGGTGACGATCCGGGCGATGTCGACGGCGTCGTTGGCCATCCGTTCGATCGCCGAGATGACCTGGAGAACCGACGACATGCCCTCGGCTTCACGGGGGTTGCGCACCGCAAGGATGCAGATGCCCCGCATGTCCTGAATCAGTTCGCTGAGGGTCTCCTCGAGCCCGCCGACCTCCTCGGCCATGTCGGGATCGCCGAAGTAGAGCGCCGCGTAGGCGAGGTCGATCATCAGCTCGGAGCTGTCCTTCGCCTCGGCGAGCATCTCCCGGAGATTTCGGGGTCTGTCATCCATCAGAGGTCTCCTGTACCAATCATGCAACGCCCACAGCGACGAGGGCGAGAATCAGGGTGAACGCGCCGACGCAATCGAGCGACGAGGTCACCATCGGGATGCCGTAGGTATCCGGGTCGAGACCGAACCGGATCGCCACAACGGTCGAGTAGAACGAGACGACCACGACCGCCAGCGAGGCCAACAACCCGCCGAGTACAGCCACGGCCGTCATCTGCCAGAGACCAGGACTCGCCTGGCCGGTGATGAGCCCACCGAATTCGGCAACGACGCCGGCAACCGCGAAAATCGGGATGCACAGCGTGAAGATCATCACGATGTCCGAGCCCGCTTGACCACGCGGGAGTGCGCCGGGACGCACGAGGCCGAGATGCACCTTTGTCGCCAGCCGACTCGACAGCACACCACCGAGCGCACCGGCGGTACCGAGGAAACCGGGGAGCAGGATCAAGAGCACGGGGAATTCGATGAAGTCCTCGAGCCGCTTCTCGATCGTGATACCGGCGATGAGATCAAGGATGCCGGCGACGGTGAGAATCGGAAGTGACTCCCGCATGACGGTGCGGAGGATGGTGTGGTCGGTGCGCAACGACCACCCGACACCGATGATGGACACGATCGACACGACCACCGCGATCGATCCGCTGATGCCGCCTCGGCCCGTGAGGGCCGCCGCCCACACCAGAGCCGGCAACGTGATGACATCGCCGGTTGCGGTCACGAGCGGGGCCACAACGTTGTCGAGATCCCACCCGAAGCGGACCGAACCGCTCGCCATGACGAGGGTGATCCCGAGCACGACCACGGAGGCGATCGCGCCGCCCACCGCACTCACGGTGATGAAGTCGACGGTCGACATCGTCGGCGACACGTTGAACACGATCGCAACACCCTTTGCGAGGAGGGCAAGTTCGACCGAGACCACGAGGCTGAGGATCAGCGCCGCCGCCGTGTTCTGGCCGACCACCGAGTCAAGGCGCGGCGAGAGTTGGAACACACCCGTGTGGATCGACGTGCCGAGGCGACTACCGAGCGCACCGAAGATGTTGCCTTTCACTGCGAGGGCTGCCGGGACAAGCAGCAGCAGACCCGGTAGTTCCTCGAGTGTGTCGGTCGTGGTGGCGAGCGTGATTCCCGCAACCAGGCTCGCGATGACCGCAACGAACAGGGCGACGAACGCGTCGCGGTACGCGATGGCGTCGCCTCCGACTGCGGTGACGAGCCATGGCGTCGAACGTCCACGGGTCCGGGACACGCCTTCAGTGTGGTCGTTTCTGCGCCGATTGGGCGCCATGGCACGGCGCCTCGGCGGGTTCGCGCGACAGCGCTACGCGGAGATTGAACCCTCGGCGGCGGCTGTGCCGAGCGTCCGCAACACCGACTGACAATCGTCCCACGCTTCTCGGAGCACATCGGCGACCGGACGGACGGCATCGATCCGGCCCTGGACCTGGCCGCTCATCGCGAAGCCGCTCTCCATGTCACCACCGAAGTAGGTGCCCATCATGGCGTCGATGTCGAGGGTGGCCGGCTCGTTCGCCGCCTCGAGCGCCTTGGCCTTGTCCGAGGCGAAGACCCGCATCGCCGGTCGGTGATGGCGATTGACCATAACCGTGTCGGCCTCGGACCCGTTCACGATCGACTGTTTCCAGTTGTCGTGGATCGGCGACTCGGCGGACGCCACCATGCGGGTGCCCATCTGGACGCCGTCGGCCCCCATGGCCAGAGCTGCCGCCATCGAGGGGCCGTCGACAATGCCGCCCGCGGCGATGATCGGCACGTCGAAGCGCTTGGCGATCTCGGGCACCAGCACGAGGGTCGATGCACCGTCGGCATTCTTGAACCCTCCGCCTTCCGCACCTTCGACAACCAGACCGTCGACCCCTGCGGCGATCGCCTTCTCGGCGCCCCGGAGGGTCGGCACGACGTGGAACACCATGATGCCCAGGTCCGTCAACTGCGGTGCGAGTGCCGACGGATCGCCGGCTGAGGTCGTCACGAACGAGATCTCGTTCTGAGTGACGAAGTCGACCATGCCGGGCAGGTCGCGAATGAACATCTGGGCGAGATTCACACCGAACGGTTTGTCGGTGAGTGTGCGCATCGCGGCGATCTCGCCCTTGATGGTGTCGAAATCACCCGAGGAGGTCTCGATGATTCCGAGCCCACCGGCATTGGAGACAGCCGACGCGAGCGGACTTCGGGCGATCCACCCCATCGGCGCCTGCACGATCGGGATCTCGATGCCAAGCATCTCGGTGATTCGGGTCTTCAACGTGGCCTCCTCGAGCGCAGGAGCCCGACCGTAGGTCACCGAACCCAGGCCCGGCGAGCATGTCGCCGCGCTGCATGATGCCGAGGCCAGGGCCGAGGCGATGAGCCGCTGTGCTCAGCGGAAGTCCCGTGACGCCGGTGCAGCGCCAATCGGTAGGGGTTCGAGCTTGTCGGCGACGATGTTGATCACGCCCTCCTCTTTCTCGAGCCGACCTCGGATCAACAGTGCCGGTGCCCCCTTGGCGATCTGTTTGTAACGCTGCCAACAACCCTTGGAGACAACCACGTTGATCAGACCGGTCTCGTCCTCGAGGTTGAGGAAGGTCGTGCCCTGGGCGGTGGCCGGCCGCTGACGATGGGTGACGACCCCACCGACGAACACCCGCTCCCCTGACGCCACATCGGCCAGGTCGGTGGCGGTGACCACACCCCGCTCGGTGAGATCGCCTCGGATGAACGAGGTGGGATGGCCGTCGGGGGCGACGCCGGTGGCCCACAGGTCGGCGTGTGACAACTCCTGGGGTGACATGCCCGGCAGCGTGGGCGCCTCGACGCCGGTGACGATGCCCGGAAGACGGTCAGCCGAGGTCTGCGACATCGCCCCGGCTGCCCACAGCGCCGAGCGACGGTCGATGCCGAAGCACCCGAACGCTCCGGCGGTGGCGAGCGCCTCGAGATGAGCGAGCGACAACGACGGCACCCGGCGGCGGAGATCCTCGACCGAGGCGAACGGACGGCCGGCGTCGATCTCCTCGGCCAGATCGAGCCCGATACCGCGCACATAGTCGAACCCCAGCCGCACACTCACCGAACCGGTGCTGCCCTCACACGGCTCCAACGTGGCCGTGGCAGCCGACCGGTTGAGGTCGGGGGTGCGTACCACCACCCCGTGGCGACGGGCATCGCCGACCAGCGTGTGCGGCGACCAGAACCCCATCGGCTGGGCCTTCAACAGCGCAGCACAGAACGCCGCCGGATAGTGGTACTTGATCCATGACGACGCATAGACGAGATAGGAGAACGACACCGAGTGGCTCTCGGGGAAGCCGTAATTGGAGAAGGCAGCGAGTTTCAGCCAGATCTGCTCGCCGATGTCGTCGGTGATGTCGTTGGTCCGCATCCCGTCGAAGAACCGGGCCTTGAGATCATCCATGCGCTCGCGGCTGCGCTTGGAACCCATTGCCTGACGCAGCATGTCGGCGTCGGCCGGGGTGAAGTTCGCGACATCGATCGCGATCTGCATCAACTGCTCCTGAAAGAGCGGCACGCCGAGGGTCTTGGCCAGTGCGTTCTCGAGCAACGGATGGAGGTAGGTGACGGGTTCGAGACCGTTTCGACGGCGGATGTAGGGATGCACCGAGCCGCCCTGGATCGGACCCGGCCGGATCAAGGCCACCTCGACGACGAGGTCGTAGAACGTGCGGGGTTTGAGCCGGGGAAGGGTGGCCATCTGGGCTCGGGACTCGATCTGGAAAACACCAATCGAGTCGGCCTTCTGCAGCATGTCGTAGACGCACGACTCCTGCGGCAGTGTGGCGAGATCGACCTCAACCCCGTGATGTTCGGCGATGAGATCGGTGGCGTAGTGCAGCACCGACAGCATGCCGAGGCCGAGAAGGTCGAACTTCACCAGACCGGCAGCCGCGCAGTCGTCCTTGTCCCACTGCAGGACGCTGCGGTCCTCCATGCGTCCCCACTCGACCGGGCACACCTCGATCACCGGCCGGTCGCACATGACCATGCCGCCGGAGTGAATACCGAGATGCCGAGGGAAGTGTTCGATCTCGGCCGCCAACTCGACCACGGGAAGCGGGATGGTGGTGTCNTCCTCGATCGCNCCCGACAACACATCGCGCCACCGGTCNACCTGCNTGGAGAAGGCATCTTGTTGNCCTTGGGCGTACCCGAGCGCCTTGGCCATGTCGCGAATCGCCGATTTCGACCGNTAGGTNATGACGTTGGCGACCTGGGCGGTGTGGTGACGGCCGTGGCGGTCGTAGACGTACTGGATGACTTCCTCACGACGGTCGGACTCGATGTCGATGTCGATGTCGGGGGGNCCATCACGCTCGGGCGAGAGNAACCGCTCGAACANCAGCCCGAGCGACACTGCGTCGGCGTTGGTGATGCCGAGNGCGAANCAGACCGCCGAGTTCGCTGCNGAACCCCGGCCCTGACAGAGGATGTCGGCCCGCCGNCAGAAGTCGACGATGTCCCACACGACAAGGAAATACCCGGGGAAACCGAGTTCGTNGATGAGGTCGAGTTCACGGTCGAGTTGTGCCCAGGNNCCCTCGACCCGTTCAGCGCTNCGGGGCCCATAGCGANGGGTACCNCCCTCNTCGACCAGCCGACGGAGGTACCCCATCTCATCGAGGCCGTCGGGACACGGNTACGGCGGCAGGTTCGGAGCGACCAGGGAGAGGTCGAACGCACAGTCCATCCCAAGCTCGTATGCCCGCTGCACCACACCCGGNTAGCGCCGGAACCGAAATGCCTGNTCCTCCCCTGAACGCAAGTGCATNCCNGCGGGTGGCAGCCAACCGTCGATCTCGTCGAGGCTGCGACGGGCCCGAACCGCCGCCATCGCCGACGCCAGCCGCTTCCGGGCGACCGAGTGGTGGTGGACGTTGCCGGTGGCGATGATGTCGACCCCGACCTGTNCCGCCAGNTCGGCCATGGCGTCGTTGCGNACCGAGTCCATNGGCAGNCCGTGNTCCCACAGNTCGACGAACACGTTGGACNGCCCGAANTCNCTCNCCANGCGCGCAAGTTCATGCCGGGCNGCCNCCGGCCCNTCNNTCATNAGCGCNGCCGGCACCGGGCCCTTGCGGCANGCNGTGAGCACCGCCCAGTGATCGCCNGTGCCCTGNCCGCCGAGTTCGACAAGNCGTTCGTANGGGATCCGGGGCGCCCCCTTCTCCCCNGCCAGTTGGCCTTCGCTGATCGCNCGACCGAGCAGGGCGTAGCCNCGGGGATTGCGGGCNAGGATGACGAGGTGNCGCCCNGCAGGGTCGGCCGGACCGGGACGNTNGAGCGCACGACCCGGCTCGGCCANGGTGAGTTCGGCTCCGAAGATCGTGGGCAGATCGACCGCTCTNGCCGCCTCGGCGAACCGCACCACGCCGTAGAAGCCGTTGTGGTCGGTGAGGGCAAGGGCNTCCAGACCGAGNCGGGCGGCCTCTTCGGCCAACTCCTCGGGGTGTGACGCCCCGTCGAGGAACGAGAAGTTCGAGTGGCAGTGCAGTTCGGCGTAGGGCACNCGCCCNGCGCGANGNNCGGTGTCGGGNGCGACNTAGGGCGCCCGTTTNCGCGACCAGGCCGNGCTGTCACTGCCGTCGCCGGCAAGCGGATCGACNAGGCGTCCNNCGTGGGGGCGGCCGGACANGCGNCGTTCGAGTTCACCCCACGAGATGTCGGGATTGTTGAAACCCATCCGGGCACGTTAGGCGAACANATGTTCGCCTAACAAGNGGNCCGACTGTCGCCTTCGTTCAGGTCGTTGCGACCAGGCGGCGGTGGTACACGGCGCGNACGGCGAGGGCGTCNCGNACCTCGGCNGTCATGTCNGCGATNAACTCCTCNCGGTAGGTGTCATCGGTGATCACCTGGACNGCGAANTTCAGNCCCGAGAACATCCCGATGAAGAGCGCGACGAGCAACAACTGGCGGGTNAAGATCAGGTCGGTNCCGAAGATNGCNATATCGACCGCCCAATCTCGCTCGTAGGTCAATTCGCCGACGGTGGTCCACTGCAGCAGCGTTTCCTCGCGAACGGTCAACAACCCGAAGACCACNTAGAACGTCGTGATCACGAGCGACACCAGCAGNACCTGGATGCCCTGGGCGACGAACANCAGCAGATTGACGTTCCATTCGGCTCGGCGCATCAGCGGNGGAGTNTCCGGGGCCGGNTCATCGTCGGCGGGGATGATCTCCTCGACCGGCGTGTTCGCACATCGGGGNCGGACATCACCCCACGCCGAGAAGCGGGCGAGNTCGACNGTGAGACGCCGAACCGACACGAAGATGAANANGCCGCCGATCCCCNCCAGGAGCAGCATGACCATGCCGAACAACGGCAGGGTGAAGTCGTTCGCGACCTGCCACATCTCGGCGTTGATGAAGATGAAGGCAGANAAGATGAGCAAGGTCGGCANNGACTTCATCGCCAGGTTTGCGACATCGGTGACCTGNCGCCGNACCTGCCCGAACGACCAGCGCATCATCGGGATCAGCGCCCATGACGTNACGACATAGCCNACCGCCAACAGCACGAGGTTGAACGCCACGACCGAGACCNCGTTNTCNNNGGCACTCCCCTGCGAGCCGATGACCGTCGGNACGATCGGCAACANCACATAGAGGGCGAGTTCCCACACGCCGATGTCATCGGGCANNTGGAACGNGCGACGGCCCCGGATGCGGTTCACGAGCACNACACCACCGACGAGCGCAGCGATNCCNCCGAGGAAGGCGACNGCCTGAGACCAGCCCGTCCACCGGTCACCGAAGGCNAGGAAGAACTCGAGGAAGACAACNCCAGCGAGGAACGGTGCCATGCGAGTGAAGATGTCGTCGGTGGCGGTGTAATCGTCGATCAGGTGAGGGAGGCCNCGNCGGACNAACCACCGCTCNCACCGGTCACGTTCGGTCATGGCGGTCACGAGGTTNCGCGTTCACGCTGCACACGCCCATCATGACCGATAGCGATCAGGTTGTCGGNTTGACCGANACGATCTCCGTCATCACGGCTCGCTCCGACNNCATCCGGAACGTCCTNGACGAGCAGNCCGAGGNGACCGNCTAATCCCACTGGGCAGTGATCGCCCACGCCCCATCGGCGAGNGCGATGAGNTGNGCCCGACCGTCGACGGTGACCACCTGGAGACGAGCCTGACGNGTNTGGGCNTCGGGATCCCACCAGCGTTCGTCGATCGGCCACGGCCCGGCCCAGTGCCGNACCTCGATCNGNTTGCCANGAGCGGCGAGCACGNNTGGCGANGCCGACAGCAACCCGCGNCCGGTGACGNCGACGGCGCGGTTGCNCNCGTCGAGCACCTCGATCGGGANCGGCTCNGNNAGGACTCTGGTGGGNGACGGCGCNGGNAGCACACCGGGCCACGGTGCGGTGTCAGNTTCGGGGTCGAGNGACCGACCCGTCAGTTCGACCGTGGCGGCCGGTACCAGNCGGAGCTGCGAGNCNGGGTGACGNCCGCCTTCGCGTTCAGGAACGAGAACGGCATCGGCGCCNAGCTGGCCCTGNAACCGGGCGGCGACCCGTATCGCCCGNTGGTCGACCTCGGTCTCACCGCCCCAGAACCCAAGCTGGCGACCCTTGGCGGCGATGAGTTCGTCGGGNATCAACGCCANCCGGGTGATGCCACCGCTCGGACGGNTGGCGGCCGACCCGTTGAGCCAGCCGTCGAGCTGCCATCGCACCCGATCGGCGACGGCGGCGTCGGACAGCGTNCCCTCGTGGCGCCAGAAGCGGAGNAGCTGCTCGCCGTGTTCGGTCTCGGCCTCGATGCCGACCCGCACACAGGTGACTCCGTCGCGGCCGAGTCGGCGATGAAGTTCGTCGGCGAGGGTGCGGGCGAGGAACGCCACCCGNTCGACCCGGTCGGCCGGCGGATCGATCTCGTCCGACACGGTCCAGTCGACCGGCGGTCGGCGGGCGTCGGGTGGGCGNTCGTCGCGCCCGCNCGCAAGGCGATGGGCGCCGAGNCCGTCGGAGCCNAAACGNGCGAGGACGTCGGANGCCGGCAGGTCGGCGAACGCTCCGAGCGTGNGCACCCCGAGACGGCGAAGCACGTCGACCAGCTCTGGGCGTTCGAGGACNTCGACCTTCATCGGAGCGAGAAACCCGGCGACCTCGCCACTCGGGACGAGACGGGNGGGATTNGCTGCGCGGGCNGCGAGNTCGGCGGCGAAGGGGCCGTCGGCCACACCGACCCGNACNTCGGTGCGNNCGGCGACGACCTCGGCGAGGCGTTCGTGGACGAGNTCGGCGACGGCGGCGTCGCCGCCGAAATAGCGCGATGGCCCCCGCATCNCGAGCGCACACGTGCCGGGCCGGGTGACTTCGACCCGTGGGGTGATGTCGTCGAGTGCNGCGANGACCGGNTCGAANAGTCGNGCTTCACGNGCCTCGTCNCGTTCGTGNAGGGCAAGCGTGGCGCACCGACCCTGGGCGGCACGGCGCCGCATNCCCCGGGCGACCCCCTGGGCCCGAGCACCGGNCGANGCCGCCACGATGCGGTTGGCGTACACGACCGCCACCGGCTCGGCGAGATCGACACCGGTGGCGACGACGGGCCAGTCGGGACACCAGGCGACGAGGGTGCGGACCGGCNCGCTCACGCGGCGAGTGCGGCCACCGCCCCNNCGGGNCCAGGCACGAGGANTTCGAGCTGACGGGGACGCGACGCCGACCCCCGACCGCCGCCCTGGATGTCGAGGCGCCGTGACCGCAGCACCCCATGNCCGTCGCCGAGNCCNTCCCATTCGCCGGCAGCGATGTCGAGCTGCACATCGGCACCGACCGGCCAACGATCNCCGATATGGATCAGCACCGAGCCCCGNTCCCGTAGACGAGCCGCCATGCGCCGGGCATCGGTGTCGCTGATGCGGTGCCGNGGGGCGGCGATGACGACGTCNACGGCACCGACGAGNGCNGCGAGTGCCGAGGACCAGTTGCCGGGCTCGGGCCNCACGATCAACAGGCGTTCGAGNGCCACCCCCAGTTCNCCGACNGCNGCCAGCCCGAGATCNGGGTCGCCGACGACGGCCGTCCAGGCNCCCGAGGTCGACGGNCCTGCGGCGACGGCCATCGCCAGCGACGTGGCGCCCGAGCCCCGGATGCCGACGATGCTTCCCCGCCGCAACGCCCCTTCGGGGAACAGCGGANCAAGCGGGCCGAGCACCGGAAGGGTCTGCTCGCGCGCCAGAGCCATCGGCGTGACCCGTTCGCCGACGAGCCGAAGCTCGGCGCGACGGGTCGCCGAATCCGCCCGCTCGTCGAGCTCGACGGCGAGGTTNCGAGCGTGNCCCGTTGCCATCGCGCGAGTATCGAACATATGTTCGNCTCATGGCAAGAGGGTGAGAGAGGAATTTCNGCGGCGCCGCAACGGTTCACACCGCCATGCGACTCGATGTCACCGAAACCGCCGTGGCCAACATCGCCCGGAAGGGCGGCACGGCCATCGTCGANCTGCTCGAGCCGTACGGTTGAGGCAAGAAGTTCGAGGTGTCGGTCGACACTCGNGCAACCGGNCGCAGGCTCGACGCCTACCACCNNACACAGGTCGGCGACATCGTCGTCTTGATCGACCATGATCTCGCCCGACTNNCGGTCGAGGTGACGGTGATGAAGAGCGGTCTCNTCGGNCGAGGTNTCGGNGTGCATGTCGACGGGGTCGACGGCGCCCCCTGCCCGATCAACCTGGTCCGCTGACACCGGTATCCTCGGAANCGATGAGCGCCGAGGACCGTGTCGAAACCGATCGAAAGCGACACGCCGCCTGGGCGAAGTTCGCAAAGGAGACCGGCGACACGCCGGCCATGCCAGCCGCCACGGTCGTCGTGTTGCGCGACGGGCCCGAGGGCCCCGAGACACTGATGCTGCGCAAGAACTCCAAGATCGCGTTNGGNGGCATGTGGGTGTTCCCCGGCGGCAAGGTCGACGATGAGGACTGGGACGGGGCCGNCGANGACGTCGACGCCGCCCGCAACGCCGCCATCCGCGAGGCNGCCGAAGAGGCGCACTTGAGGGTCGANGCCCACGAGATGGTCGTGTTCGCNCACTGGNTCCCGCCGGCGATNGCGCCGAAGCGNTACGCCACCTGGTTCTTNGCTGCTCCGGTCGATGACGACGACGTGATNATCGACGACGGCGAAATCGTCGAGATGTCGTGGGCCACCCCGGCNGCAGTGCTGGCCAAGCATCACGACGGTGAGATCGAGATCGTGCCNCCCACCTGGGTCACGCTCGACACCCTCACCGGCCACGACACGGTCGCNTCGCTGCTCNAGTTTCTCGACGAACGCCCCGCCCGNCACCACGCCACCANGGTCGCGTCGGGCNGCGACTTCCCGGTCGTGATGTGGGAGGGCGACGCCGGCTACGACACCGGCGANNCCACGGTCGCNGGGCCGCGGCATCGGCTCACNATGGCCACCGACGGNTANNTCTACGAAGACGACGGAGTCCCCGCATGACCACGACCATCACCGGCCTCACCGCCGCCGAGGTCGCAGAACGAGTCGCCGNTGGTCGGGTCAACAATGTCCCCGACGCNCCGGTCCGCTCGCTGNGTCAGATCATCCGGGCCAACGTTCTCACNCCGGTCAACGGCATCATCAGCACCCTCTTCGNNCTGATCTTGATTGCNGGCTANCCGGCCGACGCGCTCTTCGCNGGNGTCGTCGTNTCCAACTCGGTGATCGGCATCGTCCAGGAACTCCAGGCCCGCCGCACGCTCAACGAACTNGCNGTGCTGTCGGCGCCAAANGCCCGGGTNCGGCGCGACGGCGACACCGTCGAGGTCGGCATCAGCGAGGTNGTNGCCGACGACATCCTTGANCTCAGCCCTGGNGACCAGGTNGTGGTCGACGGCNATGTGCTCGCCGCCTCNGGNCTCGANCTCGANGAGTCGCTGCTCACCGGCGAGAGCGACCCGGTCGAGAAGCACGAGGACGACCAGGTCCTGTCGGGTTCGTTCGTGTCGGCCGGCTCGGGCTNNTACCGAGCGACCCACATCGGTGCCGACTCCTACGCCGCCAANCTCTCCGAGGAGGCNCGACGGTTCGAGATGGCCGGCAGCGAACTGCGANGCGGGGTCAACNTCATCCTGCGCTGGCTCACGTTCATCATNCCGCCGGCGTCGGTGTTGTTGCTGCTCCGCCAGCTCAGCGACGACNCNATCGTNTGGCNAGATGCGCTCCAGGCCACCGTTGCCGCAGCGGTCGCGATGGTGCCCGACGGTCTCGTGCTGCTCACGAGCCTCAGCTTCATCACCGGGGTGATCGCCCTCGCCCGCCGCAAAGCGCTGGCGAAGGAGTTGGCCTCGGTCGAGCTGCTCGCCCGGGTCGACACCTTGTGCCTCGACAAGACCGGCACGATCACGACTGGTGAAATCAGCCTGTCATCGATCGAGGCGGTCGGCGACACGTCCGAGGCTCGCGCCGCGGAGGTGCTCGGAGCGCTTGGGGCATCGGACCCGTCGCCCAACGCCACCCTGCAAGCGATCATTGCCCACTACGCGGCACCCGAGGGGTGGGAGGTCACCCGCAATCTCCCGTTCTCGTCAGCCCGAAAGTGGGCGGCAACCGAGTTCGGTGATCGCGGCACCTTCTATCTCGGCGCGCCCGACATCCTCTTCGACGAAGGCGACGCCGAGGAGAAGGCTCGAGCCGCTGACGCCGCAGCGGCCGGTCTCCGCGTCCTGCTTGTCACCCGCGCTGACAAGGGCTGGAATGACCAGGAACTGTCGCCGGGCCGCACACCGGTGTGCCTCGTGCTCCTCGAGGACACCGTCCGACCCGATGCTCCCGAGATCTTCGCGTTCTTCAAAGAGCAGGGTGTCCAGCTCAAGGTGATCTCCGGCGACAATCCCGCCACGGTCGCCGAGGTCGCCCGCCGGGCCGGAGTCGACGGCGCCGACGCGTGGGTCGACGCTCGCGAGATCCCCAACGACCAGGACAAACTCGCCGACCAACTCGAGACCACCACGGTCTTCGGCCGCGTCACCCCGCACCAGAAACGGGCGATGGTCCACGCACTCCAGAGCCGCGGTCACACGGTCGCCATGACCGGCGACGGCGTCAACGACGTTCTTGCGCTCAAGGACGCCGACATGGGCATCGCCATGGGCGCCGGGTCGTCCTCCACCCGGGCCGTTGCCCAGTTGGTGTTGCTCGACAATCGCTTCGCCACACTCCCCCGCGTGCTCTCCGAGGGGCGCCGGGTGATCAACAACATCGAGCGGGTCGCCAACCTCTTCATCACCAAGGCCGCCTACGCCGTCCTGCTCACGGCGCTGGTTGGCATCGCCGGTTCGCCGTTCCCGTTCCTGCCTCGCCAGCTCACCCTGATCGGCAGTTTCTCGATCGGACTCCCCGGCTTCTTCCTGGCGCTCGCCCCGAACGAGTCACTCGTCCGCCCGGGCTTCCTCGAGCGGGTGCTGCGCTTCTCGCTTCCTGCCGGCGCCATCGCCGGTGCCGTCACCTACGGCCTGTACGAGTGGGTTCGCCGCCTCGACGACATCTCGCTCGCCGAGGCCCGCACCGCTGCCACGATGACCCTTTTGGCGATCGGACTCACGATCCTCGTGCTGATCAGCCGGCCATTGAAGCCCTGGAAGGTCGGCCTCGCCGCGGCGATGGCCGCCAGCTACGCCCTGGTGATGGCGATCCCGTTCGGCCGCACCTATTTCGAACTCGACCTGCCCACAGCCACCGCGTGGTATGGCGTGGCCGCGGCCTCGGTCATCGGCTCGATCGGCGTCTGGGCTACGAGTCGCCTGTTCGGCCCGGAAGCCACCAACCGAGCCTGACCAGGTCAGGAAACCCCAGGCCACGGCACCGAGCGGACGGTCAGTCACGAGCCGCTGACCTCGTTACCTGGTCGTCGACGGATCGGTTCCGCACGGCCCAACGGGTGGGGGTACGGTCTTCGCCGATGACCGACTCGACCGACACCGTCCTGATCGAACACCACGATCCCGGCGTGCTCGTCGTCACCTTCAACCGGCCCGAGACGATGAACGCGTTCTCGAGCGAGATGAGTGCCGCCTTCACGACTGCACTCCGTGACGCCGATACCGACGACTCGATCCGGGTCGTCGTGGTCACCGGTTCGGGGCGAGCGTTCTGCGCAGGTGCCGACTTCTCGAAGGGCGCCGGCGCGTTCGCCACACCCACCAAGGAAACGTTCTCGTCCGATCCGCTCGACCCGTTCCATCCGTGGGAGTGCCGCAAGCCGGTCATCGCCGCAATCAACGGCCACGCTGTCGGGATCGGCATGACGATGACGCTGCAGTGCGACCTCCGCATCGTTGCCGAGGAGGCGAAACTCGGCATCGTGCAGAACCGGCGGGGTGTCCTGCCCGACGCCCACGCGCACTGGACCCTCCCCCGTCTCGTCGGTCACAGCCGGGCGACAGAACTCTTGTTGACCGGTCGGATGTTCCGGGGCGCCGACGCCGCCAAATGGGGACTCGCCACCGAGGCCCTGCCCGCCGACGAGGTACTTCCCCGAGCGATGGCCCTCGCCACCGAGATCGCCACCCAGACCGCACCCGTCTCGGTCGGGGTCTCGAAGCGGCTGCTCTGGATGTCCGCACCGGGACCCGACGAGATCAACGAACTCGAACGAGACCTTCACCTCCACCTGATGGGCACCGTCGATGCGCGAGAAGGCGTCCAGGCATTCATGGAAAAACGCGATCCCGAGTGGTCGCTGAGCGCAACCGAGGATTGGCCGACATGGCTCGACGAGCGCTGATCGTTGGCACCGGCGTCGCCGACCGAATCGCCGCCGGCCTGTCCGGCTGGGAGATCGAACGGACCCCCGGTGTCGAGTCACTCGATCTCGTTGTTTGGGCGGACTACCCGACGGCGGCGTGCACGCCTCGTCGCCTGACCGACCTGAGCCTGGCTGAGTGGGACGAGGCGTGTGATCGGCCGCTGCGAGCGGTGATCGACCTTGCCCGCGAGACGCATGAAGCCTTGGCGGCGAACCGCGGCACGTTCGTCGTGCTCGTGCCCTTGATGGCATCGGCCGGCGGCGCCGAGTACACGGCGCTGGCGTCGCTGGGTGAAGGGATTCGTCTGCTGGCCAAGTCGTTGGCCAAGACGTGGGGCGCCGACGGCATCACCGCCCACAGCATCACGCTCGACCCCCACGCCTTCCTCGCTGCGCAGGATGCAGCCGGTATCGCAGCCGACAACGCCCTCCACGATCCGCCCCTCGGCCGGGTCCCCGATGACACCGACGACATCGCACCCATCATCGAGTGGCTGGCAAGCGACACTGCTGCCCCACTCGTGGGGTCGTCGCTCGTGGTCGACGGCGGCCTTTGGATGCCGGGATGACCGGACTGCTCACCGACAAGATCGCAATCGTGACCGGCGCTGGCCAGGGCGTCGGCGAAGGGATCGCCCGCGCCCTCGCTCATGCAGGAGCGGCGGTCGTGATCGCAGCCCGCCGAGCCGAGAACGGCGAACCTGCCGCAGCCGTGCTTCGGGAGCGGGGCCACAAGGCGAGCTTCGTTCGGTGCGACGTCACCGTCGAGGCCGACGTGGAGGCGGCGATCAAGCACACGATCGACACCCATGGTCGACTCGACATCGTGGTGCACAACGCGGTCTCCCCGCCGGGTCCGCCTGGCCCGGTACAGGTGGTCGATCCCGATGTCATCACCGCCCAGATCGCGACGTCAACCACTGCGTCGTACCTCTTCGCCCGGGCTGCTCATCCACACCTCGCCACCAATCGCGGAACGCTGATCCTGCTCACGTCACCGGCCGGCATGGAGGGCTCGGGCAACCTGCCGGTCTACGCCACGGTGAAGGGAGCTCAGCGAGGGCTGCTCAAATCACTCGCTCGCGAGTGGGGACCCGACGGCATCCGGGTCAACGCGATCGCCCCTGTTGCCTGGACACCCGCAATGACCACCGCCACCCAGGCCAACCCGACCCTGCAGGCCCGTCTCGAGGCCCGCACGCCACTCGGCCGTATCGGCGATCCCGAAACCGACATCGGGCCGGTCGCCGTCTTCCTCGCTTCTGACATGGCCCGCCACATGACGGGTCAGACCATGGCCGTCGACGGCGGCCGCTACCTCGGTCTGTGAGCGACATCCACGTCCTCGTGAGCCCCGAGGCGGGGCGAGGCCGCGCGGCGGGTACCACGACCGAGGTACTCGATCGACTCCGTTCGCTCGGCGGTCACGTCATCGATCTCTCGGGTGCCGATGCCGCCGCCTCTGCAGCGAACGCCCGTGATGCCGTCGCCGCCGGTGCCGAGCGTCTCGTCGTGCTCGGCGGTGACGGCATGGTCCACCTGGCCGTACAGGCCGTCGCCGGCACCGACACGATTCTCGGCGTGGTGCCGGTCGGCACCGGCAACGATTTCGTCCGGGCACTCCCGGGTGTCCCTGAGGATCCGCTCGAGGCCGCAGCTGTCGCGCTCGGCAACCCGGACCCGATCGATGGGATTCGTGTCGGTGATCGTTGGGTGGCGTCGGTCGCCACTGCCGGCTTCAGCGCAGCTGTGAACGATCGAGCCAACCGGTTGCGGCGGCCGAAGGGACAGAGCCGCTACACCATCGCCACCGTGGTCGAACTGCCTGCTCTCAAACGGCGGCCCACCACGATCACCGTCGATGGCACGGCACACGCACACGATGCGGTGATGATCGCCGTCGCCAACACGGCCTGGTTCGGCGGCGGCATGCACATCTGCCCTGATGCCGACCCTGACGACGGCCTGCTCGACGTGACCGTCGTCGACGGGGTGGGCCGCATCGAGCTGCTCTGGTTCTTCCATCGAGTGTTCAAGGGCACCCATCTCGACCACCCGAAGGTGCGCACCCATCGTGGCCACCGGATCGAGATCGCCGCCGAGGTGGCGTTCTGGGGCGACGGCGAGCCGATCACCACCGGCAACACCGTGCTCGAGGCCGTGCCCGCCGCAATCCGGATCGTCCGTTGATCATGACCGAACCNGCTGGGGAATCGACATGATCATCACGGCCGGTGAGGCGCTCGTCGATCTCGTCCCCCACGCNGNGCCCGGGGGCGGCCCGATGAACACNGCNGTCNCCTGCGCCCGACTCGGTGCACCNACGGCNTTTCTCGGGGCCGTCTCCACCGACGAGCACGGCGACGCCATCTGGGCCCACCTCGAGGCGTCCGGTGTCGATCTTTGCCTCACCCAACGACGCGACGAGGCGACCTGCCGAGCCGAGGTGATCGGCGATCCCCCCACATTCCGCTTTCACGGCGACGGCACCGCCGACCGGTTCGTCGAGATGCCCGACCCGGACCTGCTCGGGGGTGGGCCGCACCTGCTGCACAGCGGCACGCTCGGGATCTTCCGCGAGCCGGGAGCGTCAGTGCTCGCCGAGATCGCCGAGACGATCGACGGCATCGTGTCGTTTGATCCGAACGTCCGGCCCCAGATCATCGAACCGCTCGGCCGTCGACACTGGGATCCGTGGTTCGACAGGTGGGTTGCCGCCTGCTCACTGTTCCGCGGCTCCGACGACGACTTCGCCTGGATCTGGCCAGATCGTGATCGAGCCGACTGCGCCGGCGAACTGCTCGACCGGGGTGTCGTAGCCGTGCTGGTGACCTCGAGTTCTTTGGTCACCACGATCACTGCCGAGGGCTCGGCGACCGTCGCAGTCGAGCGTGTCCCGGTGGCCGACACCGTCGGCGCCGGCGACTCGTTCTGTGGCGGCGTCCTCACCCAACTCTGGGAGCGTGGCATCCACACGCCCGGCGCGCTCGCCACCGTTGCGCTCGCCGAGTGGCTCGACATCGTTGCGTTCGCCATCAACGTGGCCGGCATCACCGTCCAACGGGTCGGTGCCGACCCTCCCCGGCGCGACGAGCTCTAGCGGTCCCAGGCGACGCGAAAGCCGAGATTGCCCGTCGGCGTGTCCGGCGTGTTCGAACTCCGGGCACCCACCCGGTAGCGATTGCAATACGAGTCGTGGCAGAGATAGCTGCCGCCGCGCATCGCACGAGCTTCAGCCCGCTCGTCCCACCAGTCGGAGGTCCACTCCCAGACGTTCCCGGCGACGTCGACAAGCCCGAACCCATTCGGCTCATACGTCCCGACCGGTGACGTACCCAACCAGCCGTCGTCGAGTGCATTCTCGGCGGGGAACGTGCCCTGCCAGATGTTGCAGCGGTGTTCACCTCCGGGTGTCAGTTCGTCACCCCAGGCGTAGCGGGCCTGATCGAGGCCACCGCGTGCGGCCTTCTCCCACTCGGCCTCGGAGGGAAGGCGACCCCCGACCCACTCGGCATAGGCCTGGGCCTCGAACCAGTTGACGTGCACCACGGGATGGTCGTCGAGGCCCTCGAGATCGGAGTGCGGACCGGCCGGATGGCGCCAGTCGGCACCCTCGACCGCTCGCCACCACTCAGCTCCGGCAACACCACGGGTCGATGGGAAATCATCGGGCAAGAGGCCGGCGAAGACGAACGTCCATCCGTCGGATTCGGCCAGGGTGATGAGACCGGTGCGTTCGACGAATGCTGCGAATTCGGCGTTGGTGACAGGTGCCCGACCGATGGCGAATGCCGGCACGTCGACGCTGCGAACCGGACCCTCCCGATCAGCCGGGAAGCGGTCGTCGTCGGTTCCCATCCGGAACGATCCCGCCGGGATCTCGACCGCATCGGAAGCGGGCGCGGACGCAGACGCGAACGAACCGTCCGTGGGGGACGGACGGTTCGTCGTGGGGGAACTTGGCTCGCGCTGTGGCGAGCAGCAGGGCGAGCTCACTCGCCCATCCTGACTCGTGTCAGGAGGCCTGCGCCATCGCGGAACGGGCTCGCTCTTCGGCCACCCGCTTGCGACCGATGATCGGCGTGGTCGGAGGGAAGCCGGCGTCGGAACGTTCCGACTCCGACTCGCCACCCCAGAAGCCCAATTCGCGGTTGGTGCGTGCGTAGGTCTGGCACATCTCGAGGGCCTCGCAGCCTTCGCAGATGGCCCTCGCCTTCGCCTCTCGGCGCACTCGGGCTTCCGGTCGCTCTGCGAACGGGGCGAAGAACAAGTCGCTCTTGCCGGTGCACTTCGCCACCTCCATCCAGCCGGTGGGGCCGACGGGACCGGTGACTTCGGTTTCGATGATGTCAAGCATGGGGGGGATCTCACTTCTCTGAGGACCGCCACTCCGCCACTCAGCGAAGCGCTTGGTTCCTCGATAAGCACTACGGAGAACCTACGGAAAACCGAGGCGCTGGTGAAGGGCTCGACGATGATTGTTAGCGCTAACTAACATCTATTCGAGAGATAGCACCGCATTTCCGTAGCGCTTGAACGGATAGTGAGGATCTCAACCACGCAGGTCAGAACCGACCGGCGCCTTCTGAGCCGCCTCGTGCACCTGTCAGCACACCCGCCAGATCACGACCGACTGCGGGAGATCGTCCTCGATGTCCCTGCCAGGGTGGAACGATTCCGGCGCCGTGCGTTTGTGTAGCGACCAGCGACCGGCTGCCTCGTGATCGGCAGCGGCCGGTTCGAGTTCGGCCCAGACCTCGCTGCGGCAGGTGATGACCACCCACCCACCCGGCCGCACCACTCGAAGCACCTCCGGAAACGCTTCGGATCCGACGTGGCCGTGCGTGAAGACTCCGGTCGCGATCACTGCGTCGACGGACCCATCCTCGAGCGGGATTTCGGTGAGCGATGCCTGCACCAACCGCTCGTAGTAAGCCGTCTCTGCGGCGACGGCGAGCATCCCGGCCGACAGGTCGACACCAACAAGCGTGCCATCCCAACCGGTGGCGGCAAGTTCGGGACCGACTCGGCCGGTGCCGCATCCGACATCGAGCACCGTCGACATCGTGCCGAGTGCACACAGCTGCTCGACCGCTTTCGCCGGACCGATCCATTCCCACCCATCGTGGTCGGCGTCGTACTGGGTGGCCCAGCGGTCATAGCGATCGGCCAGCTGCTGATTGTCGCCCGAAGCGAAGATCCACTCGAGCTTGTCGTCGCTCACGAGGCGACAACACCGTCGTCGTGCAACGACCCGATCTCGGCAGGACTGAGGCCGAATACGTCGGCGAGGATGGCCTCGGTGTGCTCCCCGAGGCGAGGGGCAGGGGTCGGCTCGACCGGAAGCTTGCCGTCGAATGCGACGGGCGACCCGGGCGTGAGATAGGTGCCGATGTTCGGTTGGTCGACGTTGCGGAAGAGTTCGCTCTCGATCGAGACCCGTGGGTCGTCGTCAACGAGTTTCTTGAACGTCTGGTACCGGCCCCAGCAGACCCCAAGATCGTCGAAGCGAGCAGCGACCTCATCGATGCCGTGAGCAGCGACCCAAGGAGCAATGGCGGCGGTGATCGCCTCCCGGTGAGCGAAGCGTTCGCCCTCATCGCGGAAACTGACCCCATGCTCGGCCTCGATCGCAGCGACGGCTGCCGTGGCGTTCGTTGCCTCGAGGAGACCCGACCATTGCTTCGGAGAGATGCCGACCGCATAGACGATGGCGCCGTCGGCGGTGGTCAAGGTGGTGCCATAGGCGCCATAGAGATCGTTGCCGAACCGCTCACGTTCGGTGCCGTTGATCTGGGCCTCGGCAACATGCCCGAGCGCGCTGACGGCGACGAAAGCGACATCGGAGAGGGCGAGCGACATCGATGACCCCTCCCCTGTCCGGGTTCGGTGGCGATCGGCGGCGAGCATACCGAGGGCTGCGGTCTGACCGCAGACGAGATCCCATGCGGGCATCACATGGTTGATCGGCTCGTGACCACCGACCGGGCCGGTCGCCGTCGGATACCCCACCGCACAATTCACCGTGTAGTCGAGGGCGGTGGAGCCGTCTCGGTTGCCGGTGATGGCGAGCATCACCAGATCCGGCCGCTGCGCCGACAGCGCCTCGAACGACATCCAGCCGCGAGTCGGAAAGTTCGTGAGGAAATTGCCTGCGTCGGCAACAAGGCCCGAGAGCAGTTCCTTCGCCCGATCGCTGCGGAGGTCGACGGCGATCGAGCGCTTCCCCTTGTTGAGGCCGGCCCAATAGATCGATTCGCCGGCGTCAGTCAGCGGCCAACGCCGATAGTCGATCCCACCGCCGATCTGATCGAAACGGATGACGTCAGCACCGAGCTGAGCGAGGGTCATGCCCCCGGATGGGGCGGCGACGAACGCCGACCCCTCGATCACACGAAAACCATCGAGCGGGGGTGTCTGCACGGACTGATCTTCGCCCACCGCGCCACCGCGGTTCAAGATCCTGCACCCGCCACCCACTCGCGCTGTGGCGGCCGGGTCGCTGCCACCGGGGCGGTCAGCCGATCCAGTTGATCGACTGGATCTCGCTGTAGGCCTCGATCCCCCACTTGCCGCGATCGCGACCGACACCCGACATCTTGAAGCCGCCGAACGGGGCCTCCATGTGGGGCTGGATGACGTTGAGGCCGACATTTCCCGACTCGAGTTGCTGCCCGATCCCGTACGCACGGTTCGTGTCGCCGCAGAAGACATAGCTGTACAGGCCGTAGTCGGAGTCGTTGGCCAGGGCGACGGCGTGGTCGTCGTCCTCGTACGGCATCACCACGATCACAGGGCCGAACGCCTCCTCCTGCACCACATGCATGTCGGGGGTGCAGTCGGCGAGCAGTGTCGGGGCGATGTAGTAGCCGTCGAGTTCGGGACGTTCACCGCCGACGACAAGGGTGGCACCGGCGTCGGTGCCGCTCTTGATGAACGCCTCGACACGATCACGGTGAAGTTCGGTGATGACTGGCCCGACGATCGTGCCATCGGCGTTGGGATCGCCAACCGGCATGAATCCGGCGAACGTCTTCAGGGTCTCGACCAGCTGGTCATAGATGTCCTTGTGCGCAATCACGCGGGTCGGTGCCGTGCAGATCTGACCACTGTGGAAGCCCCACACGGTGGCGATCGCCTGAGCGGCGACGCCGATGTCGGCATCCTCGGCGACGATCGCCGCACCCTTGCCGCCAAGTTCCATGAGAAGCCGCTTCATGGTCTTGCCGCCGTTCTCCATAATCTTCGCGCCGACACCAGTGGAGCCGGTGAACGAGATCATGTCGACATTCCTGGTGTCGACGAGCGCCGCCGGAACCTCCGGACCGGCACCGTTCACGATGTTGACCACACCGGGCGGGAAGCCGGCGGCGTCGATCGCCTCACCGAGCAGGAAAATGCCGAGCGGATCCTGCGGCGCCGGCTTGATGACGGTGGTGCAGCCGGCGGCGAGCGCCGGCGCAATCTTGCCAGCCACGTTGGTGACCGGGAAGTTGTAGGGAGTGATGCAGGCGACGACACCAACCGGTTGATGCTTCACCCGGGCCGACATGAGTCCAGCCGGGCCCAGCGGCCCCTTGGCGACAGGGACGGGAGCGAGGCTTTCGTCGAGATCGATGGGGTTCGAGTAGTAGCGGAACCGGTCGACCGCAGGACCACCGACCTGCAGCGTCTCGGTGATCTTCTTGAGCGCACCCGTCTCGGCCTGCACCGTGGGAACCCAGTCCGCTGACCGTTTCGCAACCTCGTCGGCGAGACGCCCGATTGCGGCGCACCGCTCGGCGGGCGACGTGTTCTTCCAGGCGACGGACGCCGCTTTGGCTGCCGCTGCGGCATCGTCGGCCTGTTGAACGCTCGCCTCCGGTGCGCGACCAACGACCTTCGTGGTGGCTGGATCGATGACGTCGTAGGTGCCGGCGGCCGGGTCGACCCATTCACCATTGATCAGGAGCTGCCAGTTCTTGTCGACGTCGATCGCACTCATGGGTGCAGACGATACGTCAGGTCGTCGGCGCCGCCGAATCCTTCTCCGAACCAAGGGCTAACGCACCACCGTCGTCAGTTGTTAACGTTGGCTCACAAGATCCCCCTGAGGAGGAGCCATGGCAGACGCCGTCATCGTGTCCACGTCCCGTACCCCGATCGGTCGGGCCAACAAGGGTTCGCTGGTCGACGCCCGTCCCGACGACATGTCGGCCCACACCTTGAGCGACGTGCTCAGCAAGGTCGACATGGACCCCAACGAGGTCGAAGACGTCATCTGGGGCATCGGTCAGCCCGGCGGTGAGGGCGGCTACAACATCGCCCGCGTGATCTCCGCCCAGCAGTGCCTCGACCTTCCTGGCGTCACCGTCAACCGCTACTGCTCGTCGTCGTTGCAGACCATCCGCATGGCCGCCCACGCAATCATGGCCGGTGAGGGCGACTGCTTCGTCGCCGGTGGTGTCGAAACCGTGAGCCGCTACATGCACGGCGCGGCCGACACCGGCCCGCACAACGAGATCTTCGCCGACGCCGAGACCCGCACCAAGGAGCGTTCCGCCGGCGGAACCGACGGGTGGCAGCCGCCCGCCGGCGTGCCCGATATCTACATCGCGATGGGCCAGACCGCCGAGAACGTCGTGCAGCACACCGGCATCAGCCGTGACCGCCAGGACGAGTGGGGCGTTTCGTCGCAGAATCGCGCCGAGGCCGCCCTCGCTCGCGGGTTCTTCGAGCGTGAAATCACCCCGTACACCCTTCCCGACGGCACCGTGGTGTCGCAGGACGACGGCATCCGCCCCGGCACCACCCTCGAGAAGGTCTCGACCCTCGCCCCGGTGTTCCGTCCCGACGGCACCGTCACTGCGGGCAACGCCTGCCCACTCAATGATGGTGCCGCCGCCGTGCTCGTGATGAGCGCCGACAAGGCCAAGGCGATGGGTCTCGACCCGATCGCTCGCATCGTGTCCAGCGGCGTCTCGGCCCTCAACCCCGAGATCATGGGTCTCGGCCCGATCGATGCCTGCAAGCAGGCGATGGCCCGCGCCGGCATGAGCATCGGCGACATCGATCACGTCGAGATCAACGAGGCCTTCGCCGTCCAGGTCCTCGGCTCGGCCGACGAACTCGGCATCGACCTCGACAAGCTCAACCCCAACGGCGGTGCGATCGCCCTCGGTCACCCCTTCGGCATGACCGGTGCCCGCATCATGACCACCCTGCTCAACGGCATGGAGGATTCCGGCGCCACCATCGGCATGGAGTCGATGTGCGTCGGTGGCGGCCAGGGCATGGCGATGATCGTCGAGCGCCTCAACTAATCGACGCGCTTCCGATCACCTGTTTCTGGAAACGGCTCGGGCTTCGGCCCGGGCCGTTTCGCGTTGCAGCTCTGTTTGACCCGTGAGCCGGTGCGCGCTGAGACCGCACGCGGTCGGGTCGAGACGGCCGATTGGCGGAACGTCAGCCGAGCGCTGCGATGACGTCATCGGGGGCCTGAACGAGCTCGATCAGCACGCCTTCCCCCGACAGCGGGAACTCATCGTTGCCCTTGGGATGCACGAACACGATGTCGTGACCGGCCGCACCGGGGCGAATACCGCCCGGCGTGAAGCGCATGCCGTGCTCGGTGAGCCACTCGACGGCGGCGGGCAAATCGTCGACCCACAGGCCGACATGGTTGAGCGATGGATCGTGCACCTTCGGACGCGACTCGGGGTCGAGCGGCTGCATGAGGTCGATCTCGACTGCGTGCTCACCGGAGCCGAGCCGCAGGATGTCCTCCTGCACGTTCTCGGACTCGCTCGTGTACTCGCCAGCCTTCTCGACGCCAAGCGTGTCGACCCACAGGCGGCGCAGCGCACCGAGGTCGAGACCGCCGATCGCGATCTGCTGAAGGCCGAGGACTCGGAAGGGACGTTCGGTGCTCATGGCGCCGAACGCTACCGGTCGAGAGAGCCGCCGAACCAAAGTCGCCGAGCAGCACCCAGGTCGACGGGGGTCGGGTACTCGGCGCCGTGCTGGGGGTGATCGCTCCCCCAACTCAGGCGGTCGGTCCCGAAACATCGCATCGCAGTGTCGACGGACACCGGCGATGTCGCCGTGACGGTCGGGCACAGGTTCGCCTGCGCGGCCAGCACAGCGAGCTGCTCATCGTCAGCGGCGAACGCGACATGGTCGACGGCGAACTCGGTGTCAGGGAACGCCGAAGCGAGCTCGACGAGTGCCGAGATCTCGTCGGGCAGGACGCACACGCTCGGACGGACCCGGCGGTCGACGCATCTCGCCACGAGTGCTCGGCCGACATCGCCGGCGAGCCAGGGTCGAGGCGACCGGATCGAGAACAGCCGCAGCCCGTCGATCCCTGCATCGGCAAGGGTGTCGAGGGCGGCGACCGGGTCGGGCCCGAACGGATCGACGGCACCGACGAGCGCCACGCCGGGACGCGCATTCGACAAGAGGTAGGAGCAGTCGTAGCCGTGGGCGGCAATCGCCTGCACGAAGACAGCTCGTTCGACGCCGGCCACGTGAACCCGCTCGAGTACGGCTTCGGCAGCCGGATCGATCCGGTCCCACCAGGCACCGCTCGGTGCAAGATGGGCCTCCACCTGCACCGACGCGACGTCGACGACGTGAAGATGTGCGTCGATCACGTCAGCTCACGTCGACGAACGCTACGAGCGCACACAACACAAAGGCGGACGCCGAACTCACCGTGCGAACGTCGTGCCAGCGGTTCCGCGGATGTTCGTACCCAACACGAGCCCCGTTGATCTCGTCGCTGGTCGCCCCGCTCGCATCAAAGGCCTCGAGCTGGTCGTTCAGCGGGATGTTGCCAATCGCCGTCGTCGCGACCGTCGTCGTGAGGTAGAGCACGAACGCGAAGGCGAGCAGCCCGGCGCGAGCGTTGGCGTCGTCGACGAACGAAACAACCGTTGCGACGGCGATCGCCACGGGCGCGCCAAGAAAGACAAGAAAGAAGGCGGGGTTCAAAATCGCCCGGTT
>PABW01000070.1 GCA_002699625.1 Acidimicrobiaceae bacterium | reverse complement strand
GTGACTCGCTGGTTCCATGGGCGCCGGGCACTTGCCCTTGCCATCGCCTCGACCGGATTGTCCGTCGGCGGCCTCACCTACACCCAGTTCGCCGCATGGCTGATCGGCGACCGCAATCTCGCCGATGCAGCTCCGATCCTCGGACTCGTCTACGTCATCTCGATCCTTGCCACTCTGCCGCTGCTGATCCCGTCACCGGCCCACCGGGGGCTCAAGCCAGAGGGGGCCGAAGCCGCCGTGAACGACGGCTCGGTCGACGGCATCGACTACGACACCGCCATCCGCACCCGCTTCTTCATCGTCGTGCTCATCGGCTTCGTCTTGGCAATGGGCGCCCAGGTCGGCGGCCTCTCCCAGATCGCGAACCTCGGCTCCGAACGCGTCGACTCCTCGACCGGCGCCCTCGCGGTGTCGGCGATCGCAGTCGGCAGCGCGATCGGGCGCCTCATCGGGGGCTCCTTCGCCGACCGCCTCCCGTTGGTGACGTTCACCATCGTGCTCGCCGTCGTGCAGGGGGTCACACTGATCGGCATTGCGTTCGCCGACGCCCGCATCGCCCTCGTGGTCGTCGCCTTCTGCTTTGGCACCACGATTGGCAACCTCCTGATGCTCCAACCGCTGCTGATCGCCAGCGCATTCGGCGTCACGGCGTACCCGCGAATCTTCGCCTTCCAGCAGCTCATCATCACCGTTGGCGTCGCTGGCGGGCCACTGCTGCTCGGTGCGCTGCGCGACGCGTCGTCGTACCGCGCGAGCTATGTGGTGTCCGGATTGTTGTCGATGGCAGCCGCAGCAGTGATGGCGGCGAGCGGGACACGCCGCCCGTCGCCTGCGTCGGTCGTCTAACGGAGTTCGGGGTAGGCGAACAGCGCCGGCGTTCCTCCGGTGTGGATGAAGACGATTTGATCGTCACTCGACCATCGGCCGGTCCGGACATGATGNATGAGACCGGCCATGCCCTTGCCGGTGTACACCGGGTCGAGGAGCACCCCCTCGAGCGTGGCGCACATCTCGACGGCCTCGTGCATCGCATCGGTCGGAACCCCGTAGGCGTCGCCNACGTGNGTGTCGTCGATCANGACGGCGGCGGGGCCGAAGGTGCGGTCGAGGCCGAGTTGCTCGATGACCCCTTCNGCGAGCGAGCGAACGATCGGTGCGAGGTACTCGTCGGAACCNCCNGCACTCACGCCCAGAACCGGCACCGCCGACCGCTTGATCGCGAGNCCGGCGATGAGCCCGGCCTGNGTGCCGCCGGAGCTGGTGGCATGNACGATCTCGGCCGGNGTGAACCCCACGGCGTCGGCTTGNCGNAGGANCTCCACNGCGGCGGTGCGGTAACCGAACGCCCCGACGACCGANGANCCNCCGAGNGGGATGGCATACGGCCTNCGACCGGCNGCCNNGAGTTCNNCNNCCCGCGCNGCNAGCGCAGCGTNCATGTCGGTGCCGNCNGGATGNTCGAGCACNGTGGCGCCGAGCANCGCNTCGAGCTGGAGGTTGCCGCCCCGGTTGTANGCGTCNGGCCACTCGNGGAANCGATGCTCGAGCAGGAGTTCNCACTCGATGCCGAGGCGGGCNGCGGCNGCAGCGGTCTGCCGGCAGTGATTGCTCTGCGTCGCACCGATCGTNAGCACGACGTCGGCNCCCTGCTCCAGCGCNTCGGCCAGGAGGTACTCNAGCTTGCGNACCTTGTTGCCGCCNATCGCNAGNCCGGTNGCGTCATCGCGTTTCATCCAGATCCGGGGACCCCCGAGNGCAGCCGACAGGCGATCGAGTGGTTCGAGCGGGGTCGGNAGGTGGGCNAGGCTGACGTGCGGGATGGCGGTCGGCATGGCCGCAAGGTACCGCCCGGTTACGCTCCGGTCATGGCCGTGATGACNCGTCAGCCCGCCGACTGGACCGACCGTGCACCGCTCAAGATCCGAGCNGTGCGCGAGATCCGCGCTACCCCCCAGGANGTGTGGGACGTGCTGTGCGATCACGAACGGTGGCCGGAGTGGTTCAGCGCGCTCGACAAGGCGGAGGCGACCGGCGGTACCGGCCTCGGATCGACCCGCACCGTCTGGGTNGCGAAGAAGCCCATCNACGANGAGTTCANCGTCTGGGANGAGCCTCGTTCCTGGGGCTTCTCCGTCGTTGAAGCCGAGGGGCCGCTCGGTCTCGTCACCGAGACGCTNAACGANCGGGTNGACATCCAGGTTCTCTCCGATGACCGGGTTCGGGTCACCTACCTGATGGCNCTCCAGCCNAAGCCCCGCACCGGGCTGCTCTTTCGCGTGCTCAAGCGGCANCTGTCNAAGACNCTCCGCCAGTCACTNGCTGGNCTCGAGCGNCGCNTCGAAGCGCAACGCGCCTGACGGAGCGGTGTCGGGTCAGCTGACCCAGCTCTTCACNTTCTCGATATCGGCCATCGGATTCGGGCCGGTCGGCGAGATCTGCAGGTGCGTCACCCCGGCCGCCCGGTAGGCCTCCACNCGCTCGCGCACNAAGCCNTCGTCNCCGACGAGNGCNGTGGCNTCGAGNTAGTCCTGGGGNACGAGCGCCATCGCCTCGTCCTTCTTGCCGTCGAGNTACAAGTCCTGGATCTGCTCGGCTTCCTGCTCGTAGCCGTACTTGCGGAAGATGTTGTTGTAGAAGTTCTTGCCCTTNGCGCCCATGCCGCCGACGTACAGCGCCGTCATAAAGCGACCGGCNTCGCGGATCTTGCGGGCCATTTCGTCNTNGTCNGTGATGCACAGNGNGCCACCNGTCGAGACCTGGAGCGNGCCGAGGGCAGGATCNCGCTTGGCGAGACCGGCGTCGAGATCGGCCTTCCACACNCCGTCGGCCTTGTCGGGATGGAAGAAGGCGGGCAGCCAGCCGTCGGCGACCTCGGCGGTGAGNTCGACGTTCTTCGGNCCGAGCGAGGCGAGATAGATCGGGATGTCNTCGCGCACCGGATGGTTGATCANCTTCAGNGGNTTGCCGAGCCCCGTGCCCTGATCCTNCGGAAGCGGGAGCTGGTAGTTCGGGCCGTCGTGCACCACGACCTCTCGNCGCCAGATCGCACGACAGATCTCCATGATNTCGCGCTGNCGGCCGAGGGGCTTGTCGTACTTCACGCCGTGGAACCCCTCGATGACCTGCGGNCCGGACGCACCGAGGCCGAGGATGAAGCGCCCGCTCGANACTGCGTCGAGCCCGGCNGCGGTCATGGCGANCGTGCTGGGGGTGCGGCCGTAGATGTTGAAGATGCCCGAACCGAGCTCCATGGTGTCGGTCTTCGCNGCGAGGTANCCNAGGATCGACACGGCGTCGAAGCCGTAGAGNTCCGGCACCCAGCCGACATCGATGCCGGCCTTCTCCAGATCNGCGGCTTCGGCNGCGGCCAGCCGCGGGTCGCCGGAGTACGTGAGCATCATCGACAGCTTCATGGCGCAGAGCGTANGNGGGNCNNNGCACGAAGAGAAACTGGCAGTACNNATGCCAAAACNTCTACCCTCNCAGCATGACGACCTACGNGGACTGGAACGGCACGATCGGGCGNACCGTCGATGACTCGANACCGGACTGGCCCGAACCACNCCATCCCGGCGANGACGCCCCCAACGTCGTCGTCGTNCTCTTCGACGATCTCGGCTTTTCNCAGCTNGGGTGTTACGGCTCNTCGATCGACACGCCGAACATCGANGCCCTCGCCGCCGATGGCNTGCGCTACACGAACTTCCATGTGACGCCGCTGTGCTCNCCCACNCGTGCGGCCCTCCTCACCGGCCGNAACCACCACNCCGTCGGCATGCGNGGCGTGTCGAACATGAACAGCGGCTTCCCCAACCTCACCGGNCAGATCTCCGACCACGCCGCGACNATGGCCGAGGTGCTGCACGACGAGGGCTACTCGACGTTCGCCGTCGGCAAGTGGCANCTCGCNCCNATGGAGCAGTGCTCAGCGGCCGGCCCCTNCGACCAGTGGCCACTGCAACGGGGCTTTGATCGCTTCTACGGCTTCCTNGACGGCGAGACCGACCAGTTCAGCCCATCGCTGACCTACGACAACCACCACATCGACCCNCCGANGGGCCCNGATGAGGGCTACCACGTCAGCGAGGACATCATCGACAAGGCGATCCAGTTCATGCACGACTCCGTGTCGGTGCGNCCCGATCGNCCGTTCTTCCTCTACGCCGCCTTCGGTGCCACCCACGCNCCACACCAGGCACCGCAGNCCTACCTCGACAAGTACCGCGGNGCNTTCGACCAAGGCTGGGACGACGTCCGCGCNGAATGGTTCGCCCGNCAGCAGGAGTTGGGCCTNCACATCGAAGGCACCCAACTCGCGCCCCGCAACCCCGGNGTCGANGCNTGGGACGACATGCCCGAGGTGCACCANCGCCTCGCAGCCCGCCTCCAGGANGCATTNGCCGCATTCCTCGAGCACACCGACGCCCAGGTNGGGCGCCTGATCGACTCGCTGCGCAACCTCGGGCANCTCGACAACACCATCGTGATGGTGCTGGCCGACAACGGCGCCTCCCAGGAAGGTGGTCCGTTCGGTGTNATGCATGAGATGAAGTTCTTCAACGGCATCCTNGAAACGCCGGAGCAGGCCATCGACCACCTCGACGAAATCGGTGGTCCTCACAGCCACACCAACTATCCGTGGGGATGGGCCCAAGCCGGCAACACGCCGTTCAAGTGGTACAAGCAGAACACGCATGAAGGTGGCGTGCATGTGCCGCTCGTCGTGCACTGGCCCGAGGGCCTNGGNGATGTCGGCGGCGAACTCCGCCACCAGTTCCATCACGTCAACGACATCGCGCCGACCATCTACGAGGCGTGCGGCGTAACACCCAAGGACACCTACGGCGGCCGCGAACAGATGCCGATCAGCGGCACCTCGCTCGGCTACACGTTTACCGGTACCGACGAGCCGAGCCGCAAGGAGGTCCAGTACTTCGAGATGGGCGGCCACCGGGGCATCTGGCTCGACGGCTGGAAAGCGGTGACCCGGCACGAGGCCGGCACCTCGTTCGACGACGACACGTGGGAGCTGTACCACGTTGCGGTCGACCCATCGGAGTGCACCGATCTCGCCGCATCGAATCCCGAGAAGCTCGCCGAACTCATCGACCGCTGGTGGGAGGAGGCCGAACTCCACGGTGTGCTCCCCCTCGACGACCGCATGCTCCAACTCTTCGGCAGCCGCCACCGCGACCGATCGCCTCACCCGGCCAGCAGGCGCTATGTCTACCGTCCACCGATCGCACCCCTGCCGTCGCAGGCCGGTGCGTCGCTCGGCGGCCGTAGCTTCGACGCGATCGCCACCGTGCGCCGCGAAGCGGGTCAGGGCGGCGTGCTCTTCGCGACCGGCACGGAGAATTCCGGCATCGCCTTCTTCGTGAAGGACGATCACCTCGTCTTCGACTACAACGCGTTCGACCGCCACACGATCATCCGTTCCGACTTGCCGATCCCCGCCGGTGCCACCACCCTGCATGCGCAGTTCCTCCGAGGGCCGAAGCGCACCGCTATGGTCACGCTCACCGTCGACGGCAACATCGTCGGGTCGGGCGAAATCCCGTGGATGATGAGCACGATCTCCTCCGTCGGCATGTCGGTCGCGCTCGACACGGGATCGCCGGTGAGCCGAGAGTACGCCGCCCCATTCGCCTTCGAGGGCGACCTTCAGACGATGGAATTCCAGCTGATAAGCCGCCAAGACGCCGAAGCACGCAAGGCCGAGCTGGCCGCCGAGATGGGCCGGCAGTAGCGCTCAATCGAGCGGCACCAACTCGACCAACTTCTCCATCGAGTCGATCCATTCCTCGGCAGTGCGTCGCCACGGAGCAGCGACGACATGGTGGACACCCGCCTCGGCGTACGCCTCAGCCTCGTCGACGATCTGGCGATGGTCCATCCCGTTCGGGTCCCAACCGGTGCGATAGCTCACGACGAAATCGTCGCCAGCGCCCGCCTCCCGCAAGCGATCGACAAGCGCCGCCATCTCGTCGGGCGACATTGAAATTCCCTGGTAGCCGTCGGCCCGACCAGCTCGGGCAATCGCGGCGTCCGACGTGCCACCGATCCAGATCGGGATCGACCCGACCGGCTTCGGCTGAATCTTGAACTCCTCCAGCGTGAAGAAGTCGCCTCGATACGTGGTCGGGTCGGTGGTCCAGGCGAGTCGCATGGGTTCGAGGGCCTCGTCCATGCGGCGGCCGCGGGTGTGGAAGTCCTGATCCAGCGCCTCGAACTCGGCCTTGGACCAACCGACACCGGCACCGAGTGTCACCCTGCCTCCGCTCAGCCGATCGAGACTTGCGATCTGATTCGCGAGCTGGAGCGGGTGATGTTGGGGCACCACCATGACACTCGTGCCGAGCCGGACCCGGCTCGTGGCAGCGGCAGCCCAACCGAGCGTGACCACGGGATCGAACAGGTACGGCGACGGATAGCCCTGGGATGCCGGGATCGCGACATGGTCCGAAACCCACACGTCGACAAAGCCGAGTTCCTCGGCCCCAACAGCCACCGAGACAATCGCCTCGGGCGACGCGGCCCGTCCGTACTGCGGCACGTGCACTCCCAATCGCATGATCGGACGGTAGCGGGTGNTCANGCGCGGAGGATCTTCTCCATCGCCTTGCCCTTGGCGAGNTCNTCNACGAGCTTGTCGAGANACCGAANCNGTTGCGTCAGNGGGTTCTNGATCTCCTCGACNCGNACNCCACAGATCACNCCNGTGATCAACGACGCATTNGGGTTGANCTCNGCCTCGGNAAAAACATCCTCGAATGTCGACNCTGCNTCGAGATGNCGGTCGATATCGGCCTNCGACANNCCGGTNAGCCAGGNGATNACCTCGAGNAGCNCACGNTCGGAGTNGCCCTTCTTCTCCGCCTTGGTGACGTAATGCGGATACACCTCCGCCAAGGTCAGNGNCGCCATGCGTTCGTCNTGAGAAAGCGCTGCCATGGCNNCAACCTAGACCGNGCGTTGCGCANCCCTTCCCTGATGGGCCAACGTTGCTCATGANCCTCGCTGAACTCGGANCCGATCTCGCCACCGCNGCNGAAGCCCTCGANGCCGACACGNTCGAGTTGCGGCGGGCGATCCACCACGACCCCGANCTCGGCCTGCACCTCCCGGAGACGCAGANGAAGATCACNGAGGCGCTCACCGGCCTCGGTCTCGACATCANGCTCGGCGAGTCGACCACGTCGGTCGTCGCCGACCTCGATTCNGGCAAGCCCGGCCCCACCGTGCTGCTGCGCGGCGATATGGATGCCCTCCCGCTGCAAGAGGACTACCCCTCCGACTTCAAGAGCAAGCACGACGGACGGATGCACGCCTGCGGGCACGACACCCACGTCGCCATGCTGGTCAGCGCCGCAAAGCTTCTGGCCNACAGCAAGGACTCCTTCACCGGGAAGATCCGNTTCATGTTCCAGCCCGGCGAGGAAGGCTTCCACGGCGCNAAGTTCATGATCGAGGAAGGCGTGCTCGACGGTGTCGACCGNGCGTTCGCGATCCATGCCTTCACCAACATGCCCTCGGGCATGATCACCACNAAAGACGGNGCGATCATGGCCTCAGCCGACCGATTCGAGATCACGATCCATGGCGAAGGTGGCCACGCCTCGGCNCCNCACCANTGCGCCGACCCGATCCCGGCCATGGCNNCGACCATCACCGGGCTGCACACGATGGTCGGTCGTTCCATCGAGGCAACCCANTCCGGGCTCGTCACNGTCGCCCATGTCGAGGCGGGAACNACCAACAACATCATCCCGCATCAGGCNTGGATGGAAGGCACNATCCGCGCCCACGANGAGCACACCCGCGAGANCCTCCAGAACAACATCAGCCGAGTCGCCGAAGGCAACGCCGCCGCCCATGGCTGCACCTGCACCACCAACGTCACNCCTGGCTACCCGGTGACGATCAATCACNCAGGNCAACAGGAACTCGTCGCCCAGGTCACCAACGAGATCATGGGCANCGGCACNTTCGTNGCGATGCCNCGACCCGTGATGGGNGCCGAGGANTTCAGCTACGTCCTCCANCACGTNCCGGGCTCGATGGCCTTCCTNGGCGTNTGNCCCGACGACGAACACTGGTCGACNGCGGCGCCGAACCACTCGAACCTCATGCGAGTGAACGAGGACGCNATGCGNANNGGCGTGGCCCTCTACGCCGGNATGGCNCTCGNNGGCTGAGCCTTACATCGTGAAGCGNAGGTTGCGGGCNGCCTTCTCGCCCCATTCGGGATCGCCCGTCCAGGAGATNCGGCCNNCNTCNATGCGNGCTTGTGGGTCGACTCGGCCACACGCCAGCATCACAAACGTCTCCGTGTCGGCGGTAAGGGTGAACGTCGGNTCGTCGAGCGAATCGACCAGGCCNGCACGCCCGTCGACCGCGACATGCATCGTNCNAGGNGCGCCACCCGTGACCTCGACGGTCATCGACATCCCGTCCTCGAGGCCGATCTTCTTGCCGGCGATGTANCCCATCGANCGGTGGACTTCGTTCANNGCNTGCTCNGCGGTCGGGCCNCCNTCGGGCAGCTCGACACCGAGNGGAATGGCGATGTCNCGGTTGTGAACCCACAGATCGAAGACGCGGATCTGCAAGAAGTTGCCGTACGCCTGCGGNCCAACCGGTGTCATCGACGGTTCNTCGACAANCGANGGGTNNAGCGACTCNAGATCGGNGACGCGNGCGTCGGCGATGGCNGNGANNGCGGAGGCNAACTCGGCCGGCGACATNGACNCCNCNTCCTCCATGAACCGGGCGGCGATGGCNAAGTCNAANAGGTTNTCNNNGTCGGGCACCCACCCCGTGAGCGCTTTGTCGNTCCCGATGGCNTGCGCANCNCACGCACGGACATCCCAATCGGGACACAACGATTGCGTGGCAAGTTGGTCGTCATNNAGGCCNGCGATCACCGACGCGAGTTCGTCGTAGGCGATGCGNTGGGCGGCGGCGTAGTCAGCAAGCGACGTCATGGGCGNCGACCGTAGTNGCCNACAGNCNNNACNGCCGAGTAGCTCGCGACGNCATNTGTCAGCCAGACTGNCACTTATGAGTGACGCTGAACTTCAGAGGGTTGAAGCCGCCCTNGACACCCTCCTCGCCGACAACGATCCCTCGACCCAGAGCTACGAGGAATTCCGAGGNCANCAGTTCGACCANGGCCTCGCCTGGGTCATGTACCCCGANGGCCACGGCGGNCTCGGCGTNCGNCCCCAGTTGCAGAAGGTCGTCAACCAGCGCCTGCACGAGGCAGGAGCNCCCCCGATGGANGCGTCGATGTTCTTCATCGCCCTGGCGGGCCCGACGATCCTCACCCACGGCTCNGAAGAGGTGAANCAGCGCTTCCTNCGCCCGATGTTCACCGGCGAGGAGAAGTGGTGCCAGTTGTTCTCNGAACCCGGCGCCGGCTCCGACTTTGCCGGTCTNGGCACNAAGGCGATCAANGACGGNGACGAATGGNTCGTCAACGGCCAGAAGGTGTGGAACACNCTCGCCCACATCGCCGACTTCGGCATGCTCGTCACCCGNACCGANCCGAACGTGCCCAAGCACCGNGGNATGACCTANTTCGCCCTCGACATGAAGGCCCCGGGTGTTGANGTTCGCCCGCTGCGGCAGATCACCGGCGAGGCCGAGTTCAACGAGGTCTACATGACCGACGTGCGCGTGCACGACGANTACCGCATCGGTGCCGAGGGCGAGGGCTGGCGCGCTGCGCTCACCACCCTNATGAACGAACGCACNGCGATCGGCGGCAGCGGTGGCGGNTCNGGNGGNCCGAAGCGNGGCGGCGGNGCAATCGNCGGCCTNACCGCCATCTGGGAGAAGGCCCCCGANTGGGTCCGCACNCCACAGAACCGCGACGACGTCATGAANCTCTGGATCAAGGCCGAGGCNCTCCGCCTCACCAANATGCGGGCATCNCANGCCGCGAAGGCNGGCAANCCGGGCCCNGANGGCTCCGTCGGNAAGTCGATGATGGCCACACTCAACCAGGCCATCTTCGAAAAGGCCGTCGACCTGCNGGGCATGGANGGNCAGATCGAGTTCGACTACACCTTCCGTCGCCCCGGCGAGGTCGACCTCACCGGCTCNGGTGCCGGTGTCGGCTACGCCTTCCTGCGGGCTCGGGCCAACTCCATCGAAGGCGGCACCACCGAGGTCATGAAGAACATCCTCGGCGAGCAGGTGCTCGGTCTTCCGGGTGAGCCTCGGGTCGACAAGGAGATCCCCTGGATCGACGTCCCTCGGGGCTGATCCAGAGAAACCCGAAACGCCGACCCGACGTTCAGCCGTCGGCGAGTTCGGCGATCAGCGGATAGAGCTGGCGCTTGATCGTCGCCAGATTGTCGCCGGCCGTGCCTGCGAGTGGTGCGACACGGGCGATGGCCGCGTCGGTCAACCCGTCCAGCGGGAGCGCCTCGTCGACGATTCCTGCGGCTGCGGCGTCGGGACCGTTGTAGCGGTGACCGACAACGACGGCGCAGGCAAGCTCTGACGCTGCAATCCGCGAACGGGCGACGTTCATCAGCCCGGGCGGGAAGTTCATGGCGAGGTGCACCTCGGGCAGGTTCCAGAAGCCGCGGTCCTCTCGCATCACGGCCTGGTCGTGCGCGAGCACGACGAAGGCGCCGAGCCCGAAAGCGTGGCCGGTCACGGCAGCGGCAGTCGGCACGCTGAGCAACATGATCCGGTGCACCAGCCGGAAGCACGAATCGACGTAGGCAACGACATCCCCGCTCTCGGCCGTCGCCATCCACGGCGTGTCGAGCCCATTGGAAAAGTGCTTCGGTGCCGACGAGGTGGTGACGAGTCCCTTTGGCCCGTCAGCCGCCTCCACCACGTCAAGCAGTTCGTTCATCGCCGCCACCCAGGCGACCGACGTCATGTTTTCGTCGTCGCCAACATCGATCACGAAGACGTCGTCGGTGCGGCTCATCGAAGGGGTTCCCATGCGCCCGAGGTTAATGACCGTTCACCGCTCGTCAACGTGCGGGCGGTGGGTCCCGGTCGTACGCTGCCGCCCATGACTGCCATCGCTTTCGACGACATCGACGCCATCAACGCCCAAGCTTCCGAGGAGTACGGGGAGTGGGGCGACGAACTGGTCGTCACGCAGGAGATGATCAACCAGTTCGCCGACCTGACGGGCGATCACCAGTGGATTCATGTCGACGTCGAGCGCTGCGAGAAAGAGAGTCCCTTCGGTGGCCCGATCGCCCACGGTTTCCTGACCCTCAGCCTGATGCCGAGCCTGATCTCGATGCCGGTCCAGCTCACCGGTATGAAGAACGTCGTGAACTTCGGCTCCGGCGGTCTGCAGTTCCGCCGACCGGTCCCGGCCGGGGCCACCCTGCACGCCCGCTCCCGGGTCGTGCGTGCCGAGAAGCACAAGCTCGGCACACTGCTCACCTTCGAGTCGGCGATCCATGTGAAGGACAGCCCGAAGCCGTCGCTGACCTACCTGTCGATGATCCTCTTCCAGGGCTGATGATGACCGGCGGGAACATCGCCGCCGAATTCCACGCCGCCGCGATCGACCGACTCGAGGCGCCGTTCCTTCTCGAGGGCAAACGCTCCTGGACCTATGGCGAGTTCTTCGACCAGGTCCGGGTCTTCGCTGCCGTCCTCATCGACGCAGGTGCGCAACCCGGCGATCGCGTGCTCGTGCAGGTGGAGAAATCGCCCGAAGCGGTCGCGCTCTACCTTGCGTGCCTTTGGGCAGGCGCGGTGCACGTGCCGCTCAACCCTGCATTCACCACCGACGAGCGTCGCTACTTCATCGACGACGCCGAACCGGCGGTCATCATCGTCGATCCGTCGATGGCCGAGGAGCCAACCTGGCTGACGCTCGACCCCGACGGCGGCGGAAGCCTCACCCGTCGCACGGTGGTCGCCCCGGTCACCGAACCGGTGGAACGGGGCGACGACGACCTCGCTGCAATCCTCTACACGTCAGGAACCACCGGCCGACCCAAAGGCGCCGCCCTCACCCACGAGGGACTCCGAGCCAACGCCCACACCCTCCACGACACATGGCACTTCACCCCTGACGATCACCTCATTCACGGCCTGCCGATCTT
>PABW01000069.1 GCA_002699625.1 Acidimicrobiaceae bacterium | reverse complement strand
ATTATCGAACGGGTTCGCAACTCCGGTGAGGCAATGCAGGTGCCGCTTCGCTGTGATGCGCCGCATGCTCGCCGCTGGTTCGAAATGACCGTCTCACCCGAGGCAGACGACCACGTTCACTTCCAGTCCGTCCTCGTCTTCGAAGAGCTTCGAGAGCCGGTTGCCTTCCTCGATGCCTTCGTGGAGCGCGACACCACTGATGATGAGATCGCCCTCTGCACCTGGTGCGCGCAAGCCGAATACGAGGGGGAGTGGTGTGAGGTCGAGGACGTCGTGCGTCGAGCTCGCCTTCTCGAGCGCGCCGTGATGCCACCTGTCGTTCACGGTGTGTGCAGTGCCTGTCGCGATGAGCTCAGCCGTGAATGCTCGCTCGTTGGCGCCGACGAGGTCGACGACTAAATCAGCGGGTGGCGAGCTGCTTGCCCAGCTTGCGCATCCCGAGCCTGAAGCCCGCCGCCCCGGCAACCTTGGCGACGGGAGCTAGGACACGCGGCAGGTAGCGGACCTTGACGTCCTCGATCCAGACGACCTCGCTGGCCGCCTCGCTCGTGGGTTCGATGGTGAAGCCCGCCCGGCCGGTGAGCACCGGCCCAAGTTTCTCGACCTCGCAGTCGCCCGTGCCGACACCGTCGTCCCAGGCGCAACGCGTGACCCGCATCGTGTCGGGGAGAGCCAGCGGGCCGTAACCCGTGGTGGCGGTGAACTCCGAACCGATTGCCGTCGGGTCGCCGTCGGTGTGGATCTCGACCTTGGTGGCGGGGATCCACGTCTCATGGCCCTTCCAGTCGATGAGTGCGTCCCATACGGTCCGAGCCGGAGCGTCGAAGGGTTGGGTGACGGTGAATCGCACGTTAGCCATGCGATGACGGTACGGAGGCGCATTGCACTCTGCCACCCCCGGCTGCTCCGGGTGGGCGTGGCATCCGCCACTCGCGCAGACTGCGCTCGTGGTTGCCGATCGTCCCGCACTTCTGCTCGCTCAGGATCTGGGCTACGCCGTGGGGGAAGACGGCGCCATGACGCCCACGGTCGTCCTGCACGTCGACGACCACCCCGAGGTCGCCGACCTTGCTCGTGTTCACGCCATCGAGGGCATCGGTGACGTGCGCACGACGGGCCGCCGCATCGACAACGCCGGTCCGGACGGGGCACCGGTGTTTCTCCTGGGCGTCTCGCTCACATCGCCGGTTCGTGCTGCGTTCGCGATCATGTTCCCCTTGCCCGACGCCGAGGCGTTCCTCCGTGACGCTGGTCGGGGCGGGCGACTCGCGTTGGCGACCACCGATGTGGGGTCAGTCGGCGCTGAGCGGCCCTTCTGGTTGGTGATCGATCTTGACGGTCCATCGCTCGAACAAGCCCTCGATGCGATCTGACCTTCGGCGTGACGTGACGGGCGCGTTCGTGTCGCGTGGCATGGCCTTGCGGATCAGGCGATCGGTAACTCGGTTGTTCGCTTAACGACCTTCATGGCGAGTTGTGATGTGAGGGTCTGGACGTGGGGGAGCGCCGCCAACCGATCTGGTTTCAGCAGAGGTGCTGCTACCGGCATTTGCCGCCTCCGGCATCCCACAGCGACCCGTACCAACGCCTACGCCCTTAGCAATGACGGGCCCCACGGTTGGTGGACCACAACGGTGATCGATCACACACCGGCAAGCGATCTGGTGTGTTCCGTCGACGGGTCGTGCAGAATCGACCGGTGATCCTCTACGTCGACAACGAACACGCCTCGACGTTCGAGCGTGCAGGCGACTGGCTTCTCGCTGCCCGCACCCGAATCACCTACCGACTCGGTGACCTGGCCGGTGATATCTGCCTTCTCGCCCGGTACGGCGACGTCGACCCCGACCTGATCGAGCGGCACGGAATCCGGGCGGTGTTCATCTCTGGTCATGGCGCACCACCCGAGGCGTACGACGAACGTGAGCGCGAAGGGCTGCGTGAGATCATTCGCCGGGGCGACCTTCCCGTCTTTGGATTCTGCGGTGGGCTGCAGTTCATTGCAGGCGCCCTCGGCGTGGCATCGGTTCGCATGGGCCGGCTGCCTGACGGTGCCGCTGACCCGCACCCGGACTACGAGCCCGGCTGGATCACCGAGCTCGGCTACGAGCAGGTTCGGCTGGTCGGTGACCACCCATTGCACGACGGGCTCAGTGCCACCCCCGTCTTCCGTCATGCGCACTCGTACCACCTGCCCCGACTGCCCGACGGTTTCGTGCGGCTCGCCGAGACCGAACCGTGTCCGATCCAGCTTGCTGCCCACGAGGAACGACCGCTCGCCGGTGCTCAGTTCCACCCCGAGTACTGGACCACCGACAACCCTGACGGCGAGCGCTTGATTCGCAACTTTCTGCGATGGGCCGGGGTGGCCTCGTGACGGCAACGCTCGACACGGACCGCCATCCGCTCACCGATGTTGCGTACCAGACCTCCTGTCGAGAACGGCTCGATGCCGACGGAACGCTCGTGCTGAACGGGCTCGTGCCCGCCTCGATCGTCGACGAGATCGTTGCCGACGCAGCACCAAGGATCGACGAGGCGTTCTTTGCCGACTCGACCCACAACGTCTACCTGACCGACCCGGATCCGAGCCTCGCTAACGACCACGCGTTCAACCGGCAGGTGGTCAGCAGCAAGGGACTCATCGCCGACGACCAGGTTCCGCCCGACTCGCCGCTGCGCACGATCTACGCCGATTCCGACCTGCGGGGATTTCTCTGCGCCGTGCTCGGCATCGAGTCGATCCACACCTACGACGACCCGCTCTCGTCGATCAATGTCCACTTCGCCCCGCACGGCCGAGAGCTCGGCTGGCACTTCGACAACTCGTCGTTCGCCGTGACACTGCTCCTTCAAGCCCCTCAGGCCGGTGGTATCTTCGAGTACGTCCCAGCCGCCCGTGCCTCGAGGCGCGGAGAGCAGGGCTACGAGACCGTCGACGCCGTGCTCGATGGAATCCACCCTGTCGAGACGCTCACGTTCGCTCCGGGGGATTTGGTGTTGTTCCGGGGCCGCGACGCACTTCACCGAGTTACGCCGACGATCGGTGACGTCACTCGACTGCTCGTGGTCTTCGCCTTCAACGACGAACCAGGGGTGCGGCTCTCCGACTCGGCCCTGGCGACCTTCTACGGCCGCGACGCCTGAATCGGCGTCGCTTCTTGGTGCCGGTCTCATCGATCTGGCTACTGTCCGGGCATGGTCGACGCCATGTTCGAACGCGACGGAATGCGGGCGTGCCCCGGACCGCTCTGCACCGGCCCATGGGACCCGAGCTCGATGCACGGTGGCCCTCCGGCGGTGCTGGCCGGTCGCTATCTCGCTGAACACGGCGCCGGTGACGCCTTCCACCTGGCCCGCCTCACCGTGGAACTCGTCCGACCGGTTCCGCTCGTGCCGCTCACCGTCGAGATCTGCGAAACGCGCCCCGGGCGCCGGGTCCAACTGCTTGATCTCGTGCTCCGCAACGAGGAGGACACCGAACTCGTCTACGCCAGAGGAATGCGGATCGCCCGCGGCGACAATGGCCTCATCGAGTCGCTGCTCGACATGCCGGGTCCGGTCGCTGTCGCCGGCCCTGACGAGTCGATCCCCTACGAGCACGGCTATCCGCTACCCGCCGGCGGGTTCTACATGGACGCCTTCGACATCCGCTCCGTCGATGGCCGATCGTTCGGCGCTGCCGGCCCGTCGGCAGCATGGTTCCGGCTCCTCGCTCCGGTCTTCGCCGGCGAGTCGATCACCCCGCTCGATCGGGTGCTTGCCATGGCCGACTTCGGCAATGGCATTAGCAACATCATTGAGATGGGACGACATCTCTACATCAACCCCGACCTGACCGTGAACGTCCACCGCCTGCCACGCGGTGAGTGGCTGCTGAGCGATGCCGTCACCCACCTGCGAGCCGACGGATACGGCATCGCCACCGCAACCCTTGCCGATGCCGACGGCCTGCTCGGGATCGCCAACCAGTCGCTGCTCGTGGTGCCCGCTTCGTGATGAACAGTTGCGATCACTGACGTGAAAATGGCTGAGCAGGTGTCACTGTCGGGGATCCGCGCCGTCGTGTTCGACAAGGACGGGACGTTGATCGACGTCCATCGGACCTGGGGTCCGGCGATGGCCGGAGCGCTGCACGATCTGGTCGACGATCCGACTCGCCGATCCGAGGCTGCCGCAGCGATAGGCGTGGATCTCGACACGCACGAACTCTCCGTTGCCGCCCCGATCATTGCGGCGAGCAATGGCCAACTCGTCGCGATCCTTGCCCCGATCCTCGAGGTCGACCCCGAGCGGTTTCTCCCGATCTTCGAGGAGCGGCTGTTCGCCCACGCCGATGGCACCGTCGCGCCCCTGCCGGGGGTGGCCGACGCGCTCGATGCGCTCGCCTTGATGGGCTGTTGGATCGGGCTCGCCACCAACGACGCGGAGATGTCAGCGCGTCAGCAGCTCACCGGGCTCGGGTGGCTTCATCGGTTCGAGAGCGTGATCGGCTACGACTCCGGCTTCGGCGCCAAGCCCGGTTCAGGGATGCTGTTCGAAAGCGCCGAGCGGGCCGGCGTCAAACCGCAGGAACTCGCGTTCGTCGGCGACACCGACACGGATTTGCGTACGGCTGCAGCAGCGGGTTGCCCGGGTGTCTTGGTCCATGCGCCGGTCGGTTCGATCCAGCCGACGGTGCACCTGGCGTCATTGGCCGAGTTGCCGGCCCTGCTCGCCTGAGTCGTCGCGCGTCGCCGTCATGTTCACGCTGCGGCGGCGTCACGCCGTTGTTGCGAGCGCTGCGGAGCGGATTGCGTCGATGTCGATGTAGCAGCCCTGGAGGTGACGGCGGGCAGAGGACCGAAAGGCTCGGCGTCCGTGCAGGACCCGCCGGTTGTCGAAGGCGACGAGTTCCCCGGGCCGCAGGGTGATTTCGATTGCGTGGTCGTCACCGTCAAGGAGATCCACGAAGGTCCGGTAGGCGGCGTAGAAGCCAGCCGCGTGGGGCGAGCCTGCCGGCAAGGGTTCCATCGAGCGGTTGTTGACGCTGACCGCATGGACTCGTCCGGCACGGTCGAGTTCGATCAGCGGCCGTCGCGCCCGCAGGTCGACCCCGTCGGCGTGAAAGCGAAACTCGACATCGGTGGTGGCGAGCGTTCGAAACGCTGCCGGGTCGTGGACTCGGAGCTGGTCGGCCACGGCGAACCCGTCGACGAACCGGCTTGCTCCGCCCTCGTCGGCGGCGACCAGGCAGTGCAGAAGCTGCACGGTGGGGCACGGACGCCGGTAGGGGTTGTCGGTGTGGGCCGGGAGACCGAGCGGGGTGTAGGCGAGATTGATGGGGTCAGGCTCGGCGACCACGTCGAAGAGCTCGCCGTAGTTCGTGTTGCGGACGAACCCGATGTGATTGCCGACGGTCAGCACTGTGCCGGGCTCGACCCCGCAGCCATGGAGGAGTGCGAGCCCACGTCGGGCGAGCTGCTCGACAAAGGGGCCGTGGTCGTCATTCCAACCGGTGCTGGTGTGGCGAAGCTCGTCTGCGGCATCGATCGGCCAGGGATCGGGATCGACCGACGAACGGACAGTGAGCGGGATCCGACACTCGTGGCGCTCGCCTGACTCGTGATGGAGCACAACCCGAAGCTCGCCGTCGAGATGGCGAGACGAGACGGTCGTCCACCCTTCCAGCGCAGTCACGTCGATGAGGTGTTGGTCGTTGCCGGGGTCGCGACAGATCGGACACCGGCAGGCGTCTCGGGCCCACGCCGGATCGATCGGACGGTGGGCAGCGAGTGCGTCCCCCAACATGGGTCGATAGGTGTCGAGAGGCGCGATCGTGAGCCCCTCAACCTTCCCGTCGTCGTCGAAGGCCCGCAGTCGTCGGGCCTCCGGAGCAAAGGGCCAGGCCGCGAAGGCGTCGGCCTCCTCGGGGGTGAACGGCCCGCCTTGTTCGGCGAGCGACATCTGCGAAGCGAGGCTCAGGTGCTCGTGATACTCCGGGTCGACGGCGACGCGATATCGCTTCGAATCGACGTGGCCTCGGATCGGCTCGACCACACCCGGATCGAGCCAGGCCTGCAGCGCTCGGGCGCCGACCTCGCCGTGGCCGGGATCACCCCACCGGCCAGCATCGCCGAGCACATGCCCGATGTCGTGCAGCAGACATGCCAACACCATGTCTGCGCCGGCATCGTCGGCCGAGGCGAGGGCCGCCGACTGAAGCGCGTGATCGAGCATGGTCACCCGTTCGCCGTAGGACTCGCCGGCGGTGGCAGCGAGCCGCTCGAGCAGAAGGTCGACGATGGGGACCTCCGAGCCGAGCAGGGACCGTCCCTCCCAGCGCGGATCGGGCTCGAACCCGACGAGGTCGGCAACCGTCGGTGCGATGGCGAGCGTGGTCACGTCCGACCAACACGTGGCTCGCGCCACACGGCCGGGAGCGCGAACGACAACAAAAGTCTCCAGCACGTCCGACACGAGGTCGGCATGATTCCGGCCGACACCGCCGTGGTCGGTGGTGACGAGCACCGACCACGCAGGCCCGAGCACATCCAGCAGGCGGCCGAGATGGGCGTCGGTGATGGTGAGGGCACGGACGTACTCGTCGCTGTCCCAGCCCTGGTCGTGACCCACGAGATCGGGCAGGGCGAGGTATACGAGGGCAAGGTCGTGGCGGCCCTCGGCGAGCGTCGCGATCGCAGCATCGGTCAAACGTCGATCCTCGTCGGGGTCGTAACCACCGTCGATCACGAACCGATGCTCCGCCGCGTCTCGCTCGATAACGGCGTCGAATGGCGCCCAGTTCACGAACATCGCCGTGGTGCGACCGGCAGCACGACCGGCCTTCAGGAACGATGGCGCGTCGGAGTTGAGCGGGATCGGTGTGTTGTCGCGCACACCGTGGGTCGCCGGATCGATGCCGCGGAACATGGTCGTGTGAACGGGGAGCGTCCAGGGCGGCTCGACGGCGCGAGCACTGAAACACGACGCCCCCTCCCGGGCCAGGGTGGTCAGCGTCGGCATCGTCGCCCGGGTGACATGGCGGGGCGCAACCCCGTCGATCGACACCACCAGAACGGGGGAGTGGGCCTCCATGCGCGCAGCGTACGCCTTGTATCGACGCGCGTGCGACACTCTTCGAACCATGGACGGAACCCACGGACTCGACCTGACCGGCGCCATCGAGATCGTCACCTGCCACGCCGAGGGCGAGGTCGGTGACGTCATCGTCGGCGGCGTCGAACCGCCACCGGGAGCGACACTCTGGGAACAAGCGCGCTGGATCGATCAGGACGAGACGTTGCGGAACCTTGTGCTCAACGAGCCCCGGGGTGGCGTCTTTCGTCACGTGAACCTGCTCGTCCCGTCGCGGCTGCCCGATATTGACTGGGGTTTCATCATCATGGAGCCGTGCCACACCCCACCAATGTCCGGGAGTAACTCCATGTGTGTCGCGACGGTGCTGCTCGAGACCGGCCGGGTGCCGATGGTCGAGCCGATCACCCGGTTCACGATGGAAGCGCCCGGCGGCGCCGTGTCGGTCGAGGCCGAATGCCGCGACGGGAAGGCTGAACGGATCCGGGTGGTCAACCTCCCGTCGTTCGCTGATCGCCTCGACGCGGCCCTCGACGTGCCCGGCATCGGGCCGATTCGAGTCGACACGGCCTTCGGGGGCGACAGCTTCGTGCTCGTCGATGCTGCAGACCTCGGCCTGGCCGTAGGACCAGGCTCGGCTGCCGAACTCGCTGAGGTTGGTGCACTCATCACCGCCGCCGCCAGCGAGCAACTCGGCTTCTCCCACCCGCAGTATCCGGAATGGACCCACCTCTCCTTCTGCCAGATCGCCGGACCTCTCGAGCGCACGTCGGACGGCTTCGAGCTGCAGAGTACGTCCGTGATCGACCCCGGGAAACTCGATCGTTCGCCGACCGGCACCGGCGTCTCGGCCCGACTCGCCGTGCTCCACGCCCGAGGCCTCGCTTCAGTGGGCGACCGGCTCACAATGCGATCGGTGATCGGATCGACGTTCGTCGGCTCGATCGATGGTGTGCTCGACGACCTGGGCGACGGCCGACCCGCAGTGTTGCCGTCGATTCGCGGACGGGCATGGATCACCGGCGTCACGCGCCACCTGGTCGACCCCACCGATCCCTGGCCCACCGGCTACCGGGTCGCCGACACCTGGCCAGGGGCGTAGGGTCGACCGCCGTGCCCAGACCTTTCCGTTTCGGACTCCAGACCCACGGTCCCATCGAGGGAATGTCGTGGACCGACACCGCCAAGTACGCCGAGCAACAGGGCTACTCGTCGATCATGTTGCCCGATCACTTCCACGGCCAGTACGGACCGATGACCGCGCTTGCGGCAGCCGCAGCGGTCACCACGGAGATCAAGGTGGGGGCGCTCGTCTTCGGCAACGACTACCGCCACCCGGTGATGCTCGCCAAGGAGATGGCGACACTCGACCACATCGCAGAAGGGCGGGTCGAGTTCGGTCTCGGGGCGGGCTGGATGCGCACCGACTACGACGAGTCAGGCATGCCCTACGACCGTCCAGGTGTTCGGATCGATCGCATGATCGAGAGCCTGCAGATCATCAAGCGCTGCTGGCAGGAGGGATCGTTCGACTTTGCCGGCGACCACTACCAGATCACTGACTACGACGGACTGCCCCTGCCGTGCACGCCCGGTGGCCCGCCCGTGATCGTCGGCGGTGGTGGCCCCCGCATGCTCGGCGTCGCCGCCGAACACGCCGACATCGTCGCCATCACGGCAAACCTCCGAGCCGGAGCCGTCGGCGAGGACGCAATCGCGGACTCGATGCCCGAGGCCTACGACCGCAAGATTGCTCGGGTCAAAGAGGTCGCCGGCGATCGCTTCGATTCGATGGAGATCAACTCGCTTGCGATGAACACCTCGATCACCGACGACCGCGATGGCGCACTCGAGTTCTTCGCTCAGATCTTCAACGCCCCGAAAGAGGTCGTCGCCCAGTCACCGGCCCTCATNGCCGGNTCNGTCGGNGAGATNGTNGAGACNCTCCAGGAACGGCGCGACCGCTGGGGCTTCAACTATGTGGTNGTNCAGCAGAANGGCGGCCAGGGCATGGAACAGTTCNGNGAGGTCATCGCNGCNCTCGCCGGCACCTGAGGCCTANGGGGNNGTNCNGCCCANCNGGAGCCGCANCGGCTCGGGNCGAGAAACNCGAATCACNACCAGATCGGTCGGCTCCTGATCCTCTGCCTGCGGGAGCGGGCCGATCCGCCGTCGTCGACCNACCTGCTGGATCAACAACCGNGAACCATCGGGCCCTTCNGCGATGCCCTTGGCTCGAACGGTGTCGTCGGGCAGNNCGTCGAGNAGNGCGTGCANNGCGGTGCTCGTGACGGGGCGGGGGAGCGGCACGATCTCGGTGCGGTGGGGNTCGAGCAGCGACGGCGGNGGTGTCGCCGTGGCGTCGCGTTCGCGACGAGTGCCGAGATCNAGCAGNGTCGAACCCANGGATCCGTCGAGATCATCGACGACGGGCACGTCGGGTGCNTNGTCTGCCACGGNGNCTCGCACGGCGTCGCGCTCGTCGGNGGTGACGAGCTCGCTCTTGGAGATGATNACGAGATCCGCCGGCTCGAGCTGCCGCAGCAGAAGCGGNCGGGTGCGCTNATCGGCAAGTCGCTCNCGGAAGTTCGTGGCGTCGNCCAGAACNACCACACCATCGAGNCGNAACCCATCNCTCTCGGCCCANGGCATGACCTGTGTGGGGTCAGCGACNCCGCTGAGCTCAATCACCACNTGATCCGGTGNNGTGGGTCGGCNGCGCATATCGGCAAGCGTGGTGCCGAGGCTNTCNGAGATGGAGCANCACACACATCCGTCGGTGAGCTCNATCGTGTCGGCGGAACGCCGCTGNAGAAGNGCAGCNTCNATGTTGATCTCNCCGACGTCGTTGACCAACACGGCGATCGGGCGGTCGGTNCGACGNANCAGATCGTTGAGCAACGTCGTCTTNCCGCTNCCGAGATACCCACCNAGGAGGGTCATCGGCACCCGACGTCCGTCCCACGGCGCGACGCCCTCGTCGAACAGNTCGTCGATCTCGNCGGCGGACATGNNNGCACGATAGTTCGANCCATCGAGACCGGCGCNCTAGCCTCANCGNCATGACNGACACCGCCGACCAGGTCTTCTTNAATCCNCTNGAGCCCGGGTACATCGAGAACCCNTGGCCCCACCTGGCGGAGGTGCGCGCTGCGGATCCGGTNCACCACCTGCTGACGGGNCAGTGGGGTCTCTTNCGCTANGACGACGTNTTCACGGTCCTGCGCGACCCCGAACTCAGTGTCGACGACGCCAACGCCGACCTCACCATGCTCGANCGCAGTCGGNTGCTNGANGANCTTGANGAGCTCGAGCCGAGCCGATCGATCCTNGGTATCGANCCNCCCGACCACACCCGGTTGCGNCGNCTCGTCAGCAAGGCGTTCANCCCCCGAACGATCCAAGCGCTCCGGCCGCGGATCCAGGAGATGGTCGACGAGATGCTCGACCNGATGGCGGCCGATGGTCACGCNGACGTNGTCGATCGNCTTGCGTTCCCGCTGCCCTTCGATGTCATCGCCGAGATGCTGGGCATGCCGGAGTCCGACAAGGAATCGATCAAGNTCTGGTCCGGCGACCTGGTCAAGACCCTNGACCCGGTGCTGACCGACGANGAGATCCTCGCCGCCCGNAGNTCGGCCGAAAAGATGAACGCNCTCATCGANGANGTCATCGANTGGAAGACGGNGAACCCCGCCGANGATCTCCTCACNGCCATGATCGACGCCGAGGACGGTGGCGACCGNATGTCGAAGAANGAACTGCGNGACCAGGTCGANNTNCTCTTCGTNGCCGGNCACGANACCACGGTCAACCTCATCGGCACCGGCCTNTNCGAGNTNCTCAAACACCCCGANCANCTNGCNATCATNCGNGACNAGGGGATGCCGGCNNCNGCGATCGACGANCTNCTTCGGTGGGTGTCGCCGGTNCAGATCAGCCGCCGNGTCGCAACGGCGGACCTTGCCCTGCGAGGCAAGCAGATTCCGAAGGGCACGTTCGTGCTCACCTCGCTCGCAGCTGCGAACCACGACCCCGAGTTCTGGGGCGACACCGCCGAGACCCTNGATCTCCACCGNGAGAATGCCGGACAGCACGTCTCGTTCGGGTCCGGTGTGCACTACTGCCTCGGTGCATCGCTTGCGAAGCTCGAAGCCGAGGTNGCGATCGGNTCGTTCGTGNANCGGTTCGGTCAGGNCGACATCGTCGGCGAGCCGGTCTGGAACGGCCGGATCAANCTTCGCGGTCTCGAGTCGTTGATCGTNGACCTGACGTGAGGTNGAGCCCCTCGTAGGGGTCNGGGTACGGAACCGGGTTCTGCCAGTCCTCGATCATGCGCTCCNGCATCGGCACCGGGATGTTGTGNCGTGTNGCGTCGCGNTGCGAGATGTGGATNCTCGGCGGGATCCGAGGTTCNAACGATCGCTGGTACGCGTCNGCGCCTTNCTCCATCTGTTTCCAGCCGTTGGAGAACATGTTTCCGGTCGGGCCNACGATGTGCCGCACGGGCCGGTAGCCCTTGTTGCCCTCNAGNCCNGCNCGACCGGCTCTNCGGCCGCGCAGNTCGGCGCGGACTTCNCGGAAGAAGCGACGGAGGCGTTTCGNGACCGAGGCCATGGGAAACCGTACCTCTCGCCCGATCGCTCGTCANCAGCGGAGCACNCCGCCGTNNCTCCTGCCGTCAGGCGTCGCTCGGGCNNGGGCGTGAGGCTACGATCGGAGNGCCTNTCCGCCCACCGGAGANCAGCGTGAGCCTCATCCACACCAGCAGCCTGCCCGANGTCGACATCCCCGAGATGTCGATCACCGANTANGTCTTCCACAAGGCGTCGGCCTACCCGGATCGCATNGCGNTTTCCGANGGGGCGGGGAACCAGTACACGTTCGCCGANCTCGAGCAGGCNTCTCGCAGCCTCGCCGGNGGACTCGCCGCCCGNGGCATGGGCCCGGGCACCTGCATCGCNTTGATGGCGCCGAACCTGCCCCAGTTCCCGGTCGTNTTCCACGGNGTCGCGACTGCCGGCGCCACGCTCACGACGATCAACCCGACCTACGGCGCCGCNGAGGTCCGCCACCANCTCCAGGACGCCGGGGCGACCATGCTCATCACCATCGGGATGTTCCTCGAGGTCGCGCAGGAAGCGGTCGAGGGCACCGACGTCACCGAGGTCGTGACGATCGATGCCGCCGAGGGTTCACTTCCNCTCGCTTCGCTCATGGGNGACCCGATCCCNCAGGTCGAGGTCGANGTGCGCGATCACGTGATGGTGTTGCCGTACTCGTCGGGCACGACGGGNCTTCCCAAAGGCGTGATGCTCACCCACTACAACCTGGTGGCGAACATTGCGCAGATGGAGCACGTNCTNGTCTACACCGACAACGAGGTCGGCCTCTCCGCNCTGCCGTTCTTCCACATCTACGGCATGCAGGTNCTGATGAACGGCATGCTCACCAACGGTGTCACCGTGCTCACCATGGCCCGTTTCGACATGGAGCAGGCCCTCGAACTCGTGGCCGAGCACAAGGTCACCCGCTTCTTNGCCGTNCCNCCGATGGTGCTCGGACTCGCAAAGGCNCCGATCGTCGATCAGTACGACCTCNCGTCGGTCAAGCAGGTTTTCTCNGGTGCCGCGCCNCTCACCGTCGAGTTGCAGAACGAGTGCGCCGAGCGCATCAACTGTGANGTTGTCCAGGGCTTCGGCATGACCGAGCTCAGCCCNGTGACCCACTGCACGCCNGAGGGNCGCAACAAGCCCGGCACCAGCGGTGTTGCGGTCAGCAATGTCGAGAGCCGCATCGTCGACCCCGAAACGGGCGAGGATCAGCCGGTCGGGGAACGAGGCGAGCTCTGGGTCCGTGGCCCGATGGTGATGAAGGGTTACCTCAACAACCCNGAGGCCACNGCCGAGACCATCGATGCCGAGGGCTGGCTCCACACCGGCGACGTCGCGATCGTCGACGAGGACGGNTACTTCTCGATCGTNGATCGCATCAAGGAACTCATCAAGTACAACGGTTTCCAGGTGCCNCCGGCGGANCTNGAGGGCCTCATCGCCACGCATCCGAAGGTGCTCGACGTTGCCGTGATCGGCGTGCCCGACGATGCGNCCGGCGAGTTGCCNAAGGCGTTCGTGCAGCTGGCGCCGGGCGCCGACCTCACNCTCGAGGAANTGCAGGCGTTCGTGGGGGAGCACCTCGTGAGCTANAAGCAGATCCGNTTGATGGAGGTCATCGACCTCATCCCGAAGAGNGCCTCGGGCAAGATCCTGCGCCGAGAGCTGCGCGATCGCTGATCATCCCCGTGCGTGGTTAGCCACGGGGCAAACCGTACGGTTCGGAGCGATGACNNCNNCNACNNTGCTCACCGAGNTGCTCGCAGAACGCGGCGTNCTCTTGGTCGACGGCGCCACNGGCACCCAGCTGATGGCCGCCGGCCTCGAGGCNGGCGACGCGCCNGAGCGCCTCAANCTCGATCANCCNGAGACNGTNCACGGACTCCACGAGTCCTACGTCAACGCNGGCTCCGACATCGTNCTGACGAACACGTTCGGTGGCTCGCGCCTCCGTCTCAAGCTGCACAAACTCGACGACCGNGTCNTCGAGATCAANCGCNAGGCNGCNCGNCACGCCCGNCACGTCGTCGACCAGCTNGAGCGNCGGGTNCTCGTCGCAGGCTCGATGGGNCCGACCGGNGAACTNCTCGCGCCGCTNGGTNCGCTCGACCCGGCCGACGCTNCNGATGTCTTCGCCGAGCAGGCGACNGGCCTTGCCGAGGGAGGNGCCNATCTGCTCTGGATCGAGACGATGTCNTCGATGGAGGAGATCGAAGCGGCGATCGANGGCTGCCGNTCCGTNTCGGACCTCCCNATCGCCGTGACCTTGAGTTTCGACACGGCCGGTCGCACGATGATGGGTGTCGACGGCACGACCGCTGGTNTCCGGCTNCGCGANCTGGGTGTCGCCGCCATGGGGGCGAACTGCGGCAACAANCTGCCCGACACCGANGCAGCACTCGTCCAGATGGTNGCGGTCGCGGGCGACNTTCCGGTGATCGCCAAGGCCAACGCNGGNATCCCGCAGTGGCGAGGNGCCGANCTCGCCTACTCCGGCTCGCCCGAGGTCGCCGGTGCTCACGCNCATCGCGTCCNCACCGCNGGGGTTTCCATCATCGGNGGCTGNTGTGGCAACGAACCAGCNCACTTGGCCTGCATGCGTGCGGTGCTCGACGGCACCATTCCGGTGCCCGACGTCGAGTTCGAGCCGGCNNGCGCNCCNGCCGATACCGGNGACGGGCGNCGTCGGCGTGGCGGTCGTCGTCGCTCCTGAGCNGATCGTTCTTGCGTCGACNCNGGCCGGGGCGCCACGCTCTGGCATGGCCCCACAGCTCTCGCTGACNCTCGTCACCTTCAGTGCCGCCGATCCNGGCGGGTGGGAGCACCTGGCTGAACGGGCNCGACTCGCCGATCAGGCCGGNATCGANCGGCTCGCNGTGTCCGANCATGTCGCGTTCGGGCCNGACCTCGACGCCTACGCNGACCCGAGCCAGGGNGGGATNGCCGGTGGNCGACAGCCGACCGGNCCTGATGGNCNCTGGCTCGAACCGTTGACCGTCATCGCNCACCTCACCGCCGTNACCGAACGGGTGCGCTTCACCACCAACATCNTGCTCGCNGCGCTTCGGCGNCCGGTCGTGTTGGCGAAGACNNCATCCACGATCGACGTGTTGTCCNGNGGCCGNCTCGACCTCGGTGTNGGTGTCGGCTGGCAGCGNCACGANTANCTTGCTGCNGGGCTGTCGTTCGCCGAGCGAGGNCNCCAACTCGATCACACCCTNGCCGTCTGCCANACACTCTGGTCGGGNAACGATGTCGAGTTCGTCGACGACCGACTTCAGTTCGACCACATCTGGCAGGAGCCGAAGCCGGGCGGAGGNGCCGTGCCGATCTGGGTNAGTGGCACGACCCAGCCGCGNGCCATGCGGCGTCTNGCCCGTTTCGGTGCNGGCTGGATCCCNTGGGGTGACGACGCNGNCGACATCACCGCAGGNATNACNCGNATGCGNGCCGCNGTGGAAGCGGANGGGCGTGATCCCGGCGGCNTNGGTGTCGTCGGAAACCTGCCCAGCGTNGTCGACGACNCCGGTGCGGTCGATCTCGAAGCCACGATGGCAGCTGTGCCGGCGCTNACGGCGGCCGGCNTGANNGACTTNCGGGGGAATGTCCGCNTGGGCGCCACNGACGAGCAGGCNCTCGATGANCTCAGCCGCTATGTCGAGGCGTTCCGNTCGGCGACGGCATAGCCCTCACCACGNGTCGACCATCGGTCGNCNCGNCCTNNNNGCTNGTGACGGACGACGAAGCACCTGCGCNACCCGACGACGGGTGTCGGCAGGATCGATCACATCGTCGATCTCCCCGTGNGCCGCNGCGTTGANCGCNTTCGATGCGTCGTACATCCGCNCGACGAGNTCGTCATAGCGGGNCTCACGGTCGTCGAGGTCGTCGATNGCGTCCAGTTCTCGTCGAGCGCCATGCTTCACCGCACCCTCGATGCCCATACCGCTGACCTCGCCCGTCGGCCACGCCACCGAGAGCAGTGTCGAGTGCATCGAGCCGGCCGACATCGCCATCGCGCCGAGACCGACCGCCTTNCGCAGGATCACGGTGACGAACGGAACCGTCAGGCTCGCACCNNCGACGAACATGCGNCCGAAGTGCCGGACNTGTGCNGTCTGNTCGGCCTCGGGNCCGACCATGAAGCCCGGTGTGTCGCACAGCGAGATCANCGGCAGGCCGTGGGCGTCGCANAGCTGCATGAACCGAGCGCCCTTNTCGGCGCTGTCGGCGTCGATCGCCCCGCCGAGATGTCCGGGATCGTTGGCGATGATCCCGACCGGTCGCCCTTCGATGCGGGCGAGGGTCGTCACGATCGCCTTGCCGAAACNCGGTCGCAGTTCNAGTGTCGAGTCGATGTCNGCCAGTGTCGTGATCGCGTCGCGGACCTCGTAGATCCGCTTNCGGTTCTCGGGCACGANGTCNCGCATNGCGGCTTGGTCGTGGGCNTCCCAGTCCGNNCGGNTCCCCTGNAAAAACCCNAGGTAGTGCTTGGTGAGCGCCACCGCATGNGTCTCGTCGTCGGCGAGAAGGTCGATCACNCCGTTGGTCGTCTGNACGTNAACGGGCCCGATGTCCTCTGGCCGGTANTNCCCGAGCCCNCCGCCTTCGATCATCGCCGGACCCGCCATGCCNAGGTTGGCATCAGGNGTCGCGATGATNACGTCNCAGACGCCNGCCAACGCAGCATTGCCNGCGAAACAGCGTCCGCTGACGATCGCAACGGATGGCACNGACCCGCTCAGGCGCGCCATCCANGCGAACGAATGCANCTGCAGNCCGGCCAGGAACGGCGTGTCGGTGTCGCCCGGACGGCCGCCGCCGCCCTCGGCGAACANCACCAACGGCACCTGCAACTGATCGACGACCGGCAGNAGNCGNTCCTTTTTCTCGTGGCCTCGGAACCCCTGCGTNCCNGCNAGGACGGTGTAGTCGTACGACATCACGCCGACCAGCGACGCCTCCTCGCCAAAGTGNTCGGCGTTGACCGTNCCCAAACCGCCGACGATGCCGTCACCCGGCGTGTTGCGGATCAGGTCGTCGACATCTCGACGGCCNTTCTGGGCGGCGTACATGAANCTGCCGTACTCCTGAAAGCTGCCCGGGTCGACNAGNTCNGCCAGGTTCTCACGGGCGGTTCGACGCCCGCGGGCGTGGACCTTCGCAATCGCCTCCGGCCGGGCCTCATCATCAAGCAGCGCNCGGCGGGCGTGGTACTCCGCGAGNTCGGCCCGCTCGCCTGCAGCGCCNTCGTCGGGNNCGTCGGCGGNGNNGGTCGCAGCAATCGACTGCTCCTCCAGAGATCGCCAAAACCTGNCCCGCCTTCACGACCTCNCCTGCCGANACGCGAACCTCGGTGANCACTCCCTCCGCCGGCGCCTCCACNAGCCGCTCNATCTTCATCATCTCGACGATCGCNATCGTCNCCNNGNNCGGCACCGAATCACCCGGCTCNGGCCGGATCTCGACAATGGTGCAGTCGGTCGGAGCGACGATCTCGTGGCGCATGGTCGCCGAGTCTCGCGCAGCCNCANTCGACCCACGGAAAACNCCNGGCGAAGAAGCGCTGCGGACNAAATGCCCNAGGNCGTCTCGCCCGNCGGAGATCAGCCCAGACGGAGGGTTTCGAGCGGTTCGAGNCGGGCTGCCTTGACGCTCGGGTAGAGGCCGGCGAACACGCTCGTGAGGAGGGCTGCCCCNACACCGATGAGATAGAGCGTCGGCACNCCGACATAGTGCGANGGCAGCTGGATNCCGAAGAGATCGAGTTCCGGTGACAGNACGAAGACCCACCCGGCNATGCGGCTCGCGTACACNACGATGCCCACGCCGACNAGCGCGCCGGCGAGNCCGCCGAGCAGCCCGACGGCGACCGATTCGATCANGAACTGCCAGGCGATCAACGAGCGACCGTGNCCNANCGCTCGGCGGATGCCGATTTCGGCCGAGCGCTGGATCACCGANATCGACATGACGTTGGCGATACCGACGCCGCCGACGATCAGGGCGAGCAGGCCCATNGCGGCGACGATGATCTGNAGCGTGCTGTCGGCNGCGGCCTCGGCTTCNAGGGCGTCGGAAAGCACGGTGGTGCTNGTCTCGATGTCGCCACCGAGGTTGATGGCCACNGGCANNGCGGCCTCGGTCTCCAGCGTGAANGCCGGGTCTGAGCGGACATAGACCGTGTCGGGTNCGAGTCCGACATCGAAATCNGCGTCGGCGGTCGACGCCGGAATGATCACNGCATTGTCGAAGACNGGNTCGAGCGGGTAGCGCTCCACCACACCGACGACGCCGTAGTCGAGGTCGTTGAGCTTGATGGTTCGNTTNCCCTCGCGGAAGCCGAATTCGTCGGCNAGGCCGATCCCGACCACGGCGGTGCGNGCGGCAGTGTCCTGATCGAAGGAGTTGAGCCATCGGCCCGACACGAGCTCGACCTGCATGACNTCGAGAAANTNCTCGTCGGCCGTGAGCACNGGTGTNGGGAAGGCGGTGTAGTAGCTGCGGGCCGCCTCGTANGGNGTGGTGATGATNCCGCTCACNGCNTTGGTCGCCGTCGACCCNTCGACNGTGGNCAAGCGGTTGACGCGCTCGACGACGTCNTCGGTGAAGNTCGGNGCGTCGGCGCNGAANGANGCGGCCGCNTCACCGCGGATCAGGTTGTCGCCNAGGGCNGCGAGGGTCTCCTGGAGGTCGCCCTTGGCCGANTCGGTGAGCCCNACNGCGGCNACGATTGCGCTCACNCCGATGATCGGCCCGAGCATGATCAGCAGGGTGCGNCTCCACCGCGCCGTGAGGCCGGCGACGGCGACGCCNACGAGATCNCGGACGCTNCTCACGATGCGCCGCCCAGCGTGCCGCCAAAGNNNGAGACGNNNGCNCCACCGCTCAGCTGATCGTCNGCNACGANCTTGCCGTCCTTCATNGAGATGCGTCGGTCGGCCGACGCNGCCACGGCGGGGTCGTGGGTGACGATCGCGATCGCCCGNGAGCCGTCGTTCAGATCGCGNAAGATCTCCATCACGTTGGCGGCNTTGGTGGAGTCGAGTGCGCCCGTCGGNTCATCNGCNANCAGCAGCTTCGGCTCCGTGACGATNGCNCGGGCAATNGCGCAACGTTGCTGCTCGCCGCCCGACATCTGNACNGGNCGNTGCTCGTGCCGNGGNGCAAGNCCGACGACCTCGAGNGCNTCCATNGCTCGACGNTTGCGTTCCCTCGGNGACATCTGGCGGTAGAGNAGCGCCGTNTCGACATTGCGCCGAGCGTCGAGNTGGGGGATGAGATGGAANTGCTGNAAGATGAACCCGACNACCTCNCCGCGCAGGGTGCTGCGGTCNTGGTCGGACAGATCGGCGACCGACGTGCCGTCGACCGAAAGGGTGCCGAGGCTCGGCAGATCGAGCAGACCGAGCAGCCCGAGCATCGTCGATTTNCCNGAACCGGATGGGCCGACGATCGAAACGAACTCGCCCACCTCGATGTCGAGGCTCACGCCGTCGAGCGCGTGGACNTTGACCTCTTCGCCGTAGATGCGAGAGACCTCGTCGAGGCGGAGGAGCGGCGTGTCNCTCATCCGCCGGTGACGTCGACCACGATGATCTCGGAGCCGTCGAGNCCTGACAGGACTTCGGTNTANGACCCCTCCTGNATACCGGTNTCGATGGCGACGACNCGCTGTTCGAGNGTCTCGGCATCGATGACCCGCACGCTGGGGTTGCCNGTNGCGTCCTGGAAGACNGCNGCCCGNGGCACGACCATGGCATCGATTCGCTCATCNAGNACNACNTCGATGCGAACNGTNGCACCGTCGACCGCTGCGAGCTCGCCGGTGACGTCGACGACTCCNTCGTAGCGCTCGCCGCCGCNGTCGGTGATGATCGCTGCNTCGTCGAGNTCGACNATGCGACCNTCGACCTCCTGGTCNCCNGCCTCGAGTTCGACGGTGACGACCTGNCCGAGNGCNATCTCNGAGCGGTCNGTGGGGTTGGCGAAGAGGGTGATCGTGAAGTCGGGCTCGGTGAGNGTCAGNAGNNNCTNGCCGAGCTGGACCGTCTCGCCCTCNTCGACGAANACCGTGCCGACCCGAGCGGGCCAGTCGGCGATGATCATGTCGCTCGGAACGAAGATCACATCGTCGTCGAGCGTCTGCACGAGCAGGTCGACCTGGCGGGCACCGGCGGGGAAGGTGATTGTGCCGGTAAGTACCGAGTAGTCGGCGCCCATCGTTGCGGTTCCGCCGACCTGGTAGTTGACGGAGATATCGCTGCTGGGGGCCTCGTCGGCGCGGATCGTGACAGCCACAGCGCCGCCTTCGGCGACGCGGACCTCGGAGCCGACAATGGTGAGTTCGGGCTCGTCCTCGTCTTGGATGCGGACGGTGCCCGAGATCGAGGAGCCCAGCAGGTACTCGTCGGTGGGATCGTCGGAGGGCTGCAGCGTCATCGTGAGGGATTCGGTGGGCTCGATCGTGGTGTCCTGCACCGTCGCGATCGTCACGGTGGTCTCGTCGGCCCCGGCCGGGAAGACGAAGCTCGGGTCGGTGTCCTGCTCGTCGTAGTCGTCGACCTCTGTGGCCGTGCCAGTGAGCGAGTAACGAACCTCGACCGGACGGCCGAGCTCGCGGTCGGCGGTGACGGTGTACGTCGCCACGTCACCTTCGTCAATCTCATCGTCGCCGGCTTCGATCGTGAGCTCGAATGTCGGCACTTCATCGGGCGTGGCGTCCTCGATGGTGACCGTGAGCGTGTTGAGTGGCGCTGGGTCGTAGTTGATCCCGCCACCGATCGGCTGCTCTGGCGTGATACTGATCGTCCACGTTTCGTCTTCTTCGTCGACGGTGTCGGTGAACGTCTCCAGCGTCAGGGTGACGGTGGTGGCATTCGCAGGCCAAACGATCGGGGAATCCTCAAGTGGGTCGTCGAGATAGTCGACATCAATGTCGGGGTCGGCGACATCGTCGAGATCGCCACCGGTCGCGTCGCCACCGAACGCAAGCTGGATCTGGGTGTCGACCACCGGGGCAGGATCGGCGGTAAGGACAACGTTGAGCGTGTCGCCCTCGGTGATCGTCGCTTCGGTGCTCTGGACACCGATGGCCGTGATCGAATCGTCCTGGAACGGGATGATGCCGGCACCGCCACCCGAGGCAACCAGTGTGTCGCCTGGAACTGGCACCGACGGGCCGATCAGAATCGCCTTGGTGTCCTTATCGCCGACCTGGTACCCGTTGCTCGGCTGGAGGCTGATGATGATCGTTTCCTCTGGCTCGGGTGTAGCGCCGCCGTAGCCGTAATCGATCTGCCAGTTGCGCAGCGCCGCCCGTGTGGCCTCGGTGTAGAGACGGTCTACGTTGCCGGGGTCGTAACCGGCCTCGGACAAAATGCGTTCGAGCTGCAACACGTCGGGACCGTCAGAGCCGACGTCGAGAGCCCGGTAAAAACTGAAATCTCCGTTGGCGGCGACCGCCGGTCGACCGTCGAGTGAAAGAATCACATCACCGGCGGCGATTTCGTCTCCGTCGGCGATGCCGACCTGGCTGACTCGCCCGTCGAAGGGCGAGTTGATCGTCGAGAGTTCGTCCCGGCGCAGTTCGCCGTTGAGCGTGAGTTCGTCACGCAGTGTCTGACGGCCGACGCTATCGGTGAGGATCTCGATCGGACTGTCCCCGGACTCCTCCTCACCGGTGACCTGCCACACGATGACGAGGCCGGCGACAAGGGCGAGCACGACGAACGACCCCATGATCTGGCTGCGAGACATCAGTCACCCCCAGCGGAGGCGCCCGCCTCGCTCTGGCACTCGCCGAGATCGTCGGACGTCGTGAGGCTCTCGCCGGGGGGAGCGACCCATGATGCGGTCGCCGCGAATCCGCCGAACAGCAGGCCTTGTTCGTTGGGTACTGGCTCGGGAATGCCCCAACCGCGCCCGACCATGCAGTCGCGGAAGGCAATGAACTGGCGGTTTTGGTTCTCGACCTCTTCGGCGGTGAGGTCGGCCTGGGCGGCGTCGGCCTCGGCAAGACGTTCCTGGATCTGGCTGCGAGCAGCGCAGGCGACGAGAGCATCGATGTAGGGCTGCTGGTTGACGGGCGCTTCAGGGTCGGTTTCTTCTTGGAACGGAATACCGATGAATTCGTAGCCCTCGGCATCGAGGCAGCTCTGGAAGACGCCGACCGCCTCGAAAAGCGCCTCGCCAGGATCGAGTTCTTCCTGAGGAAGGGTTGTCGTGGTGTCGACCGTCTCATCGTCGCTTGGAGCAGCGACGTTGTCGGCCTCACCCGCACCACCGGCAGCGGCGACCGCTTCGGTAGTGGTGGTCGTGGCGACGTCGTCGGCGTCGACGGCGATCGCACCTGCGGAACGCAGGGTGACATCGCCGCTCGTGTCGTCGCCTCCTCCACCACATGCCGCCGCCACGAGGGCAAACCCTGCAATCAACGCGCTCATCCGGCGCGCGGCCTGTATCGACATGCCGTCCTCCTCGAACGCCCGCAGCGTAGTCACGACCCGTAAGCGAGGGGTAAGCAAAGACCAACTCAACGCCGTGGGAACAACCCCACGATCGACGAACCGATCGCGGCATCGGGCCAGACAGCGGCCCCGGCCGCCGTCTTCGCCAACCGATCGATCTGCGGGACGAAGCCGAGGGCCTCCAGTGGGTGGAATTCGTTCGTCGGTATCGAGCGACCGTCGATCTCGAGACGAGGGAGGGGGTCGAGGGTCATCAGGATCACCCCGCCGTCATCGGCCGCCTCGATCTCGATCGTCGCCGAACCCTCGACCCAGGCGACGTCGAGACCGCACCTGCGCCCGGATTCGAGTTCGATCACCGCATGCACGCCGTGTTCGATGTCGACGACATCGACATGGACGGCGGTCTCCGCCGCCGCCGACAAAAGCACCGGAGCGAGACGGAGACCCGGGTCGTGCAGCGGGCCACCGAATGCCGAGGTGCCGTGAGCCCCCCAGTCTGGTTTCGGCTGCCGGACGCGCATCTGGAGGTGGTGGGGCTCACGCATCTTGGCGATTTCGCGCAGGCCCTGGCGTACGACGGGGGCGTGAAGGAGGTTGGCGCCCAAGGCGACCGGCACCCGAAGCTCCGGAAGTGCGGCGAAGGGTGCTTCGACGAGCACGGCCTTCACGTCAGCGCCATCGGCGATCCGGTCGTCGATCGCCGTCAATACCCCGCTGACGTCCGGTGGGGGAACGGCCACGATCAGTGCGTCGGAGCCGGCGCAAAGGTTTTCGAGTGAGAGGTCCGGGCAGTCGGCAACAGCAGCGAGCTCAGCTGCGCTGCCGGGCCGTCCTCCGACTCCGACCAGGTCGGCGCCGCGAGTATGAATGATCGCGTCGGCGTGAAGGGTTGCGCCCTTGCCGCCGCCGATGATGCCGATGCGTGTCACGAGCGCATCGTGCCACGTTGCAACGTGTGTCGTCGTGGTGGCTGCAGCGGGCGACGCATCCACCGCGGGTACCGTTGGCACCGATGCGAAGGCTCGTGGTGGGGTTGTTGCGACTGGCCGCCATCATCGGTGGCGGTGGGTTGGCGGTGGCGTTCACCCTTGCTGCAATCGCACCGAGACTCGGCGACATCCTTACGGCCAACGAGTCGGCCAGCGCCGAGATCGACCTCAACGAACTCGCGCTCCGCTCGATCGTGTACGACATGCACGGCGACGAGTTCGACGTCCTGTACGACGTCGAGAATCGAGAACTCGTCAAGCTCGACGACATCAGCCACGCGATGATCATGTCGCTGCTCGTCGTGGAGGACGAGGGCTTCTACGACCACAACGGCGTCGACGCGAAGGCGATCGGTCGAGCGTTTATCGAGAACGTCAATGCCGGCGGCATCGAGCAGGGTGGCTCGACCATCACCCAGCAGTTGATCAAGAACGGCGTCCTGTCGAGCGAGCAGCAACTCGAACGCAAGATCCCCGAGGCTGCACTCGCGATCCGGCTGGAGAACCAGCTGACCAAGGACGAGATCCTTGAGGCCTACCTCAACACGGTGTACTTCGGTTCGGGTGCCTACGGCGTACGGGCTGCTGCCGAGATCTACTTTGGCGTATCGCCCGATCGGTTGACCTGGCCCCAAGGGGCGCTGCTTGCCGGGCTGATCGCCAACCCCGACCGCTACGACCCGACCAGGTTCCCCGACATCGCCGACGAGCGCCGCACCGTTGCCCTGCTCCGCCTGCTCGAGACCGGCAACATCACCGACGAGCAGTACGACCGCTACGTCGATGTACCGCTGCCGACCGAGCGGCGCGTGCAAGCCGAATGGGAGCCCACGAGCTACTTCATCGAAGAGGTCCGCCGACAACTGCTGGAGGATCCTCGCCTCGGCGCCACCTTCGACGAGCGCGCCGATCGTCTGTTCGGCGGTGGTCTGCGGGTGTTCACGACGTACGACCCGGCAGCACAGATAGCGGCCGAGGCAGCCGTCGAGGCCCACCTCCCCGATGACGAGCGGGGCTTTTCTGCCGCGGTTGCGGCGGTCGAGTCCGGCACCGGTCGCGTCCGAGCGATCGTTGGCGGCCCTGGTTTCGACGTCTTCGAGTTCAACATCGCCACCCAGAAGGGGCGTCCGACCGGATCATCGTTCAAGCCGTTCGTGCTCGCCTCGGCCTTCGAGAAGGGCTTCGTGCCCGCCGATCAGATCAACGGCATCGGCACTTGCGAGTTCGAGAACCCGGGCGGTTTCCCAAACCCGTACGAGGCCAACAATTTCAGCGGTCCCGAAAGCGGTTCGGTTGCAACGCTTCGCTCACAGACCCTCGCATCGTCGAACTGTGCGTATCTTCGACTCGGCCTGACCGTCGGACTGTCGAACGTTGCCGAGACCACCGAGGCGCTCGGTGTCACCACCGACCTCTCGGACCTGCCGATTTCGATGCCGCTCGGCCCGAAGGACATCACCCCGCTGGAGATGGCAACGGCGTATGCAACCTTCGCCAACGACGGACTCCACGTCGATCCCATCTTTATCGAGCGAGTCGAGGACAGCGACGGCACGGTCATCTTCGAGAACACGCCTGTCTCCGAGCGTGCAATCTCAGTCCAGAGCGCTCGCCTCGTGAACCAGGTGCTTGAGGCCAACGTGCGGGGTGGTACCGGCACCCGCGCCCGCCTTGAGAACCAGGCCGCCGCCGGCAAGACCGGCACCGCGCAGGATTTCAGCGATGCCTGGTTCGTGGGTTACACCCCGCATCTTGCCACGGCTGTGTGGATGGGTAATCCCGATGAGCAGATTCCGATGACCGGTGTCGACCGCGGCGCAATGGGGCGAGGCAACGTCTTTGGCGGTTCGCTTCCGGCGATGATCTGGGGAGCGTTTAACGCGACGTATCACGCAGGTCTCGAGCCGCTGACGTTCGAAGCACCAGAGTGGACTCGTGCTGGAACCCGGATCCGCACGGACCAAGAAGAGGACGATTACCGCGAACTCATCGAGAGTTTCTGCGGAGTCGACAACGAAGACGCTGAGATCGACACCGATGAGGACGGTGTCGTCGACTACTGCGATCCGGAGCAAACCGAGTTCCAGTTCGACGAGGGAATCGGTGACTGTCCGGTGCTCTTCGAGCCCGTCGATGCCGATGAGGACGGCGAGGTCGATGGCTGCACACCCCCGACCACGACGACCTCGACGACGACCTTGCTACCGACGACGACAACCGGCGATCCAGCGACTACAACATCGAGCACGATGACCTCGCCACCGACCACAACGACACAACCACCAACTCCATGACCGCTGACGCCCTCCTTGATCTCCAAGCCCTCGATGTCGAGACGAGGCAGTTGAAACATCGGCGTGAGGCGCTTGAACAGCACACGAAGCTCGATGAGGCCCTCGCCGAGCAGGCCCGGCGGCAGGTGGAGATCGACACGGTTGCAGCAGCACGGCTCGAGGTGTCGTCCCGGCAGAAGAAGGCGGAGGCCGACGCCCAGGTCGTCAGTGACAAGGCCGACGCCGACGAGTCGAAGCTGTATGGCGGTGAGGTCACCGGGCTCAAGGATCTCGAAGCGCTGCAGCACGAGATTGCCATGTTGCGAGAGCGGCAGAGCGGCTTCGAGGACCTCGCGCTCGAGGCGATGATGGAAGCCGAGGAACTCCAGGGACAGGTGGCGTCGCTGGAGGGAGCACGGGCAGCGGTCGACGATGTGATCGCCGGCCTGCGTGAGGAAATCACTGAGGCTGAGGAAGAGATCGATGTCCAGCTCATCGCCGTGGCTGCGAAGCGGGCCGAGGTGGCGGCGACCGCCGATCCCGATCTCGCCGCCGAGTATGAGCGCCGTGAGCCTGCCTTCGGCGCGTCGACCGTCGTGCGGTTCGACGGCTCCAACTGCACCGGTTGTCCGTCGTCGATGCCGGCGATGGAGGTCGACCGGATCAAACATCTCGATGGCGATGCCCCGGCCGATTGCCAGGAGTGCGGCCGGATCGTGCTGCGCTAGATGTTCTTCTGGTTCGTCGCAGCCGCCGTGCTGCTCGTGCTCTTCGTCTTCGACTCGCCGGCCGTCGACTACCGGTGGGTGGCGTTCGGCGGTGTCCTTCCGCTTGCGGAGGCGCTCACGGGGCGTCCGTGGATCCTGCACACGCTGCTTGGTTCGGTGCTGCTGTTGGCCCTCGTGATGGTGTTCACGGTTGGGCGGCGACTGGTTCGCCGGGCGTGGCTCGGGGTGCCGATCGGGACGTTTGCGTTCCTGATCGCCTCGGGGTCGTGGGTCAACAGCGATCTGTTCTGGTGGCCGGTCGGCGGTGTCGATGCGATCGGCGTGGGACCGTTACCGGAGTACGACCGTCCGTTCGGAGTGCTCATCGTCATCGAACTTGCCGCCATCGCGGCGCTTGTCGTCATCGGCCGTCGGCTCGGGCTTGACGAGGCGGACCACCGCCGGAACCTTCTCGCAACGGGGCGGGTCCCCAAAGAGCGGCTGCGCTGATGTTGATCGTCGTCCGTCATGGCCGAACCCCGGCCAACGCCGCCGGGCAACTGCTCGGCCGGCGCGACCCCGAACTCGACGAGCTCGGCCGGGCGCAGGCTGCCGCAGTCGGCATCGCGATCCCGACTGCGGCTCGCGTGATCAGCAGTCCACTGATGCGCTGTCGCCAGACCGCTGAGGCGATCAGCACGTCGGTCGAGATCGACGAACGGCTGATCGAGGTCGACTATGGCGACTTCGAAGGTCTCGCCATCGGCGACGTTCCTGCAGCCACGTGGGCAGCGTGGCGTGGCAATACGGCATGGTCGCCACCGGGTGGAGAAAGTCACGATGATCTGGCTGCTCGCGTGTGGCCCTTGCTCGACGAGCTAGGGGACGAGGCCGCTGAGCGCGACATCGTGTTGGTGTCGCACGTCTCGCCGATCAAGGCCTGTCTAGCGTGGGGACTCGGCGTGTCGATCGACATTGCCTGGCGCGCATTCGTCCAGCAGGCGTCGATCCTTCGGATTGCCACCAATGGCCCGGCGCCCTCGCTGCGGTCGTTCAACGAGACGCACCATCTCGCTCACCTCGACTGACGTCGAGGCGAAACGCCGACGGTGATGTGGGCCGGCGAGCGCAGACCCGCATCCGCACGGGTATGGCCCGGGAGCGGTAGGAAGATGGGGAGCCGCAACGACGGCCTGCGCCGGTGATCGGGCCGAACCGGGAGACAACCCATGATCGATGACTCGGGAGAACCTGCACGGCGGAGGACCAGGTCGAGGGCCTCTCGCCGAGCAGTGTCGTGACCGAAGGTTGGCGAGTACCCGAGAACGAGATCGATTTCCGCTTCGTGGCGTCCGGAGGGCCGGGCGGTCAACACGCCAACCGGTCGAACACCAAGGTCGATGCTGTCTTCCGCCTGGACGACTCGCCGACAATGCCGCCTGCGCTTCGTGAACGGGTTCGAGCAAAGCTCGGCGACGTTGTCCGGGTCACCGTCGACGACGAGCGCTCCCAGGTTCGCAACCGTGAGATCGCACTCGAACGACTCCGCGGGCGCATCCACAACGCCGGTGTTGTCGAGAAGCCACGTCGGGCCACCAAGCCGACCCGGGGCAGCCAGCGCCGACGGGTCGAGGCGAAGCGTCGGCGCGGCGACGTGAAGAAGGGGCGCCGCCGCCCCGGCCATGAGGACTGATCGACCCCGTACGCTTCCGCTGTGGCTGAACGTGTTCCTGACCTGCTGCTCGGCGCCTGGCGACGTGCGTCGATCGTGAACGTCGACGGCACCAGCGACACCGACTCGATCGTGCTGTGGCTCCAGCTCGAATCGGCGATGGTTGATGTTCGCATCCCGGTCGACATGGAGGATCCATCGGCCTGCGAGGCCAGTACCGGCCGGACCAGATGCACGCCGGTCGAAACGGGTGGCGACGGCATCCGTCGGGCAACCGCCGAGTGGCACACCCGCGGGCCGGACGACATCGCCATCCATCCGGTCTCGCCCTTTCCTGAACCGGGTCTCCTCGAGTGGAACGAGGACGGGTCGGTCATGATCGAGCGAGCGCCGAGCGGTGCCTACGTCGAGGAGTGGCACCGCGTTCCCGGGTCGGCGGACCGCCTTGTCGAACATCGGACCGATTCCCGGCATCGGCTCTACGCCGCCGGTGATCTGGCCGTGGTGGTGACCGACGACCGTGGCGACGACCGGTCACTGTTCGAGGTCGAGTTCGCGATCTGCGAACCGGTCGACGATCGAGCACGATGGCGGATCGTGGCGTCGACCCTGCCGGGTCGAATCGGGGAGGGCCTCGATGTCGGTCTTTGATGAGCTCCGAGCGCATGCCTCGCTTCCGTTCGAACAGGCACGCATGCTGCCCCTCGAGGCGTACGCATCGGCGGAGGTGCTCGATGCCGAGTTGGCGACGGTGTTCGCCCGCGATTGGCAGTGCGTCGCCCGGACCGCCGACCTGGGTGATGTCGGCGACTACGTCTGTGTTGACCTGCCAGTCACCGGTGGCGGGGTGCGGCCGATCGTGGTCATTCGCGGTGAGGGCTCGATCCGGGCCTTCGACAATGTCTGCATTCACCGCGGCGCCCAGTTGCTCACCGGATGCGGCAACGAGGCCCGCATCACCTGTCCCTACCACGCCTGGGTGTACCGCCACGACGGTTCGCTCGTTGGTGGTCCGTACATGGCGGAGAGCACTGAGGTCGACGGTTCGCCCTTCAGTCCCGATCGCCATCGTCTGCCCGAGGTGCGGGTCGAACTGTGGAACGGCTTCGTGTTCGTGAACCTCGACCCCGATGCCGAGGCGCTCGGCCCTCGTCTCGCCGGCCTCGACGAGATTGTCAGGCGGTTCGACATGGGGAGCTATGTGACCGTGCGCGAGGTGGTCGACGTGTGGCCGACCAACTGGAAGCTCCTGGTAGAGAACTTCATGGACGCCTACCACGTTTTCAAGGTGCACAAGGAGAGCTTCGGCGCGAACGGCGATAGCACCGGTGCCACCGAGATGTATCCAGGCACGCTCGACTGGGCCCATCATCGCGTCGTTGAGGCCAATGGCCCTGACCTCATCGCCGACGGCGATGACCGTCTCGACGGCGAGTGGCGTCGCACGATCGTGCTCGCGGCCGTCTTTCCCGGTTTCGTGATCCAGCTTCAGCCGGACTGGCTGTGGTTCCTCCGGATCACACCAGTCGGCACCGATCGGGTTCGGATCGCCTGGCAGGTCGCCCTGGCTCCAGCGACGCTCGAGGCGGCCGATGATCCCGACGATCTCGTCGCCGGGATCAATGCACTCGTCGACCAGGTCAACAGCGAGGACCATCCCGTGGTCGCCGGGATTCGTCGAAGCGTCGACCGCCCGCAGTTCGATCGGGCACCGCTGTCGTATCTGGAGCGCAACGTCTATGACTTCGACCGCTACCTCGCCACCCGCCTGAGCAGGTGACCGTCAGGCCGACCCGTTCAAACCGTTTTCAAGTCTGGGCCGACGGTGGCGGTCGATCAGCCCGAGCTCGGTCAGCGCGTCGGCGCCTCGGCGAACGGTCTCGTGCCCCATTCGTGCGAACAACGCGATCTGGCGGCTGCTCATCGGGAGTTCACGGTCGAGCATCGCAAGGGCCATCGCAACGGCGCCGGTGCGACGAGGGACGGCATGATCGACGTACTCGAGTTGGTGTACGTGTTCGATCCAGCGCAGCTGCTCCTCGGAGAGGGGAGGCTGGTGACTCACGTTCATGATGTCCATGGTGACAGACCATGGCGAGTTCTGCTGAAGAACCTCGCAGTCGTTGGAGTCAACACCGCAGGAGCCAAAGAGTCCGAGTTCGTTGGCGGGGTGCCGCAACGCCCGTGGGCGAGGAGCGCCGCCCAGAAGTGTCGTGCGGTGACCGAGCCGTAAATACGCGCGCTCTCCGCTCGGCGCTTCCGATGACGTCAGTCCTGGACTTCGAAGGGAACGGCCTCGCAGATCACCTCGGCGGCGAAGGGCAGCGTCTCGTCCTCTGACTCTCCCGAATAGCTCGAGCCTGCTGTTCCGATCGGTTCCCAGACGATGCCGTTCAGCGCGTTGCTGTACGTCTGGTACGCCCAGACCATCTCGTCGGTGAGCGTGCCTTGCTGGAATGTCACGTAGGTGTTGGCACACTCGAACCCCGAGGCGTTCCTCACCGACGCTCCCACGGGCCACGAGTAAATTTGGCCTTCGAGATTGCGGGTGAGTTCGACCTCGCAGTCGACCACGACCGCGAAGGCCATGATCTGGCTGTAGGCACCTCCGTCGATCTTCACGACCAGCTCTGGGGCCGAGTCCGCATTGCTGTCGACGACCGTGATCGGTAGCGCCCCGATTGCACTCGCGGCCGGAAGTAGCAATTCGGAGCTGAGCGATCCGTCGGCCGCAGCAACGCGAAGCAGCCACGCGTCGTTGGCAGGGTCGAAATAGGTCGAGACGAGTTCGTCGCCGTCAACGCCGTCGAAGTCAAAGACAAAGGTGTCGGAATCGATACTTCCCTCAGGCAGAGCGGTGAAGTTCGAGACACACCCCGCAAGTTCAGCCTGGCTCTGCGCAGGTGGCTCGGTTGTCGACGTCGGCGCCGAAGTCGTGGTGGTGTCCGCAGCCGCCGGCGGAGAGGTTGATGTCGTCGGGGCATCCGGCTCTGCCGGGCTTTCGGTGGTGGTCGGACTTGCCGAGGTCGTGGACACATTCTGCTCGCCCTGTGTCGCGAGGTCTGGTGTGTTGTCGGTCCCGTCTCGCCCCAACAGGAGACCCAGGAGGAGTCCGACTACCAGTAACAATCCGCCGATCGTGATGGTCGTCCAGCGGTTTCCCTTCGTGCCTTGTTGCTCAGCCATGAAACGACAGTAGCTGAGGTGAATCCCGTCGCCCGTCGGATCCGCCGCTCAGGCGCCGTCGTGCGAGCCTCGTCTGACCGGTTCGACCTGAGCCGCCGCAACCTCAGGTGCAATACTCGCCGAATGACTGGGGATTCATTCGCACCCGATGACTCGTTCACGATCGTNGGGCCAGAGGGGCAGCGGGGCCATCGGGANCTNGTGGANCACACCGAGCGGTTCACNCCGAAGCTCTGGTCGGTCACCGATGGNGTNTGGTGCTTTGTCGGCAACGGCCTCTCCAACCAGACGTTCGTCGAAGGACCCGAAGGCGTCATCGTCATCGACACNGGTGAGTCCAACGAGGAGATGACCTCAGCGCTNCGTGCGCTNCGNGAGGTCACCACNGCNCCGATCGCCGCCGTGATCTACACCCACTTTCACTATGTCGCCGGCACCCAGGCCGTGCTCGACGAGNTCGGTGGNGACATCGACATCTGGGGNCATCACGGGATCGTCGGCAATCGCCGTCGGGTCACCTCCGAGNTCAGCGCAGCGGCGAGCCGAGGNCTCGTCCAGCANTTCGGCATGCTGCTCGACCACGNCGGGCCCGACGGNTTGATCAATGTGGGGCTNGGGCGGGAGTTCCGACGCGCNGAGCACGCACCGTTCACGCCTGGGTTCGTGGCNCCNACTCGGACGATCACCGACGCNATGTCGGTTCAGATCGCCGGACTTGCGTGCGAGTTCACTCCNGCACCGTCGGACGCNGACGACTCGATCACCATCTGGTTCCCGGANAAGGGAACCTGNGTGCACAACATNGTCTGGCCNGCCCTCTTCAANGTCTTCGCCATCCGGGGCGAGGAATACCGCGATCCGCGCATCCTGCTNAGCGGCTTGGATCACATCGCCGGACTCNATGCGGANCANCTCGTCGGCGCGCACGGNCCGCCGCTGAGCGGNGCCGANCNGATCTCCGTCGAGGTCGAGACGTATCGAGANTCGATGCAGTTTCTGTGGGATCAGACCGTTCGGGGGATCAACCGAGGANTGACGGCCGACGANCTCACGAGCTTNGTGCAACTTCCCGANGACTACGGCCGCAGCTATCTCACCCGGCAGTTCTANGGGCTTGCNGAACACCATGTGCGTCAGATCTNCGCAGGGCTNCGGGGATGGTTCGACGGCGACGACGCCAAGTTGCTGCCNCTCGACAAGGCCGAACGCTGCCNGCGCCTGATCGAGGGCTTCGGGGGAGCGGAGGTCGTCCGCCAACGGATCNCNGATGCCATCGANCANAACGANCTGCGCTGGGCGGTCGAACTCGGCTCNTGGTTGATCCATGTCGANCCCGACGAGACCGGNCGACTCGACGGNGGAACGGCCGNNGACCGGAACCTGCTCGCANGCGCCTGGCGAGCGATCTCGCANCGCACGACNTCGGCNAATCTCCGGAACTGGGCCTTGACCCGCGCNCTNGAACTCGAGGGGCACGTGGACATGCGCCGNTTCCGGANCCACCGCTTCTCTCACCGCGACATNACGAGCAGTCCACCCGACGTNTTCGTGTCGACCCTCCGGGTGCTGCTGATCCCGGAACGGGCTGCCGGGATCGACGAGCACCTTCGCTTTNTCTTCGATGACGGGACCCNCACCGGCCTTCATCTGCGCCGCAGCGTCGCCGTNCCGACCGACGGTGCNGATGCCGANCTCGAGATNCGGCTTGANCTCGAAACGTGGGCGGCGCTGCTGACGAATCGAGTGTCGCTCGCCGACGCGATCGACCACGGGAGCGTGCACCTCACGGGCAACGCAGATCGGATTCGCCAGGTCATGCACTGCTTCGATCTCNCCAGCATGGAGTCCGCATGAGCNGTGATCGCCTGCCGAACCCGACGCCGCCGTTCGCCGGNACCGTCGGCCGCCTCNTCNACGAGTCCGAGGCCGNACCCCTTCAGGGANTGCGGNCTCCNGCCGNCGCNCCCAATGTCGTCTTNATCCTNCTCGATGACGTCGGCTTCGGCACCTGCAGCACGTTCGGNGGCCCGGTGCCCACCCCAACNGTCGATCGGGTGGCNCGTGCCGGGCTTCGCTACAACCAGTTCCACACGACNGCGTTGTGTTCCCCCACTCGNGCCGCCCTTCTCACCGGNCGAAATCANCANGCGGTGCACATGGGNGGCATCACNGAGATCGCGAACAGCTTTCCCGGGTACGACAGNGCAATCCCGANGGAGGCGGCCACCGTNGCNGAGATCCTGCGGGGGCACGGCTACAGCACGGGCGCCTTCGGCAAATGGCANCTCACGCCNTCGTGGGAGCAGAGCCCGGCGGGGCCCTTTGACCGATGGCCCACCGGNATGGGNTTCGATCGCTTCTACGGCATCATCGGTGCCGAGGCNTCGCACTGGGAGCCGGCGGTCTANGACCAGACCACGCCGATCGAACCCCACCTCGGTCGCGNCGACTACCACCTGACCGAGGATCTCGCCGACCAGGCGATCACCTGGATCCAACGTCAGCAGGCGTCNGCCCCGCATCGCCCNTTCTTCTNCTACTTCGCNCCTGCTGCGGTGCATGCGCCGCACCATGTCGCCCCNGANTGGATCGAGCNCTTNGAGGGCACGTTCGACCANGGCTGGGATCGGCTTCGGACGGAGATCTTCGAGCGNCAGATCGCGCTCGGTGTGATTCCGGCCGACACGACACTCACGCCTCGGCCGGCGCAGGTCCCNGCNTGGGAGGACTACCCCGACAAGTACAAGCCCGTTGCCACCCGGCTCATGGAGGTCTTTGCGGCGTTCATGGCCCACACCGATGCCCAGGTCGGACGGGTCCTCGATGCCGTCGACCAGCTCGGGGTGGGGGAGAACACGCTCGTGCTGTACGTCACCGGCGACAACGGGGCATCCGCCGAGGGCACCATCCATGGTGCGTGGAGTGCGCCGTCCTTCCAGAACGGCGTGCCGGAAGATCCCGAGTGGCTCCTCGAGCACATGGATGATTTCGGGTCGGCTCGTTGCGAGAACCACTTCAACGTCGGCTGGGCCTGGGCGCTCGATGCTCCGTTCCAGTGGATGAAACAGGTCGCCTCGCACTTCGGCGGCACTCGCAACGGGCTGGCGGTGTCGTGGCCGGCTCGCATCACCGATGCGGGCGGTTTGCGAAGCCAGTTCCATCATGTCGTCGACATCGCTCCCACGATCCTCGAGGCCGCAGGCGTGCCGTGGCCTGACCAGGTCGACGGGATCGAACAAATGCCGGTGCACGGCACACCCATGGGGTACTCCTTCGACGATGAGGCGGCGGCGAGTCGGCGCACCACGCAGTACTTCGAGATCCTCGGCAATCGAGCCGTGTACCACGACGGCTGGATGGCTTCGTGCTTCCACGGCCGAGTGCCGTGGATCAGGCTTGCGGCCTACGAGNTCGACGGCCCCGACGAACACTGGGAGCTGTACGACATCACCAACGACTTCTCTCAGAGTGTCGATCTCTCCNCNACGTTTCCCGAAAAGCTGGCTGAGCTCCGNGCCCTNTTCGAGCGCGANGCNGGAGCCAACGGGGTCTTTCCCCTNCGAGATGCNGGCTCACCGCGGGGNGGTGCGCTCCGNGTGCCGCACAGTCTCGATGGGGTCACCAAGATGACGTACACCACCGCACATGTGCGGATGCCGGANAGTTCGGTCGTCAATCTNAAGAACGCCTCGCATGAGATCACCGCCGANCTCATCGTGCCCGAAGGNGCGCCGGCTCATGGCGTGATCGCCTGNCAGGGCGGCAACATGGCGGGCTGGTCGATGTATCTCGACACNGAAGGGGTTGCGACCTACNTCTACAACCTCTTCGGTCATGTCGTGACGACGGTTCGNGATCAGCAGCCACTTNCGGCCGGNCGNCATGTGCTCCGGCTTCGCTACGACCANGACGGTGGTTTCGGNGCAGGCGGNGATCTGNTCCTTCGCGGTGGACGATGTCGAGGTCGACCACGCTCGTCTCGATCGCACCGTTCCGATCATTTTCTCNATGAGTGGCGAAACGTTCGATGTCGGCATCGACACGGGTGCGCCNGTCGGGCCNTATCCNNCCGGCTTCCCGTGCAGCGCNGAGATCNTCGGTGTCACGCTCGANCGGCTCCGTCGTCCAGACGATGCCACTCGTGCGGCGATGNCCGANGGTGCAATCACNGCGGCGATCCGAACCCACTGAGTNCGAGCNACGCNGGAGTGCTCGNNNCGNCANNTCCCGTTGCCGNTTGNCGTCGCCTGAANGNTCANTCCTCNGANNGNTCGGGNCGTGACCANCTNCGAGTGCGGATCGCGCGAAGGCCGACGTACCCGACGGTGAGNCCAACGACCCAGACAACGATTGTCGTGAACATGNCGTCACCGTAGGGCACGGCNCAGCGTCNCGCTGCGGCCGAGCNGNCTTGGCAGGGGGGTGGGGNANNGGTGGCGGGGAGTCGACCTGTAAGCGGGGTTCTGTCCGGNGCCTNNNGGCNCGTGGATGACCATCCATCTGTGCAGTCGACCCGGGAGTGTCGACGAGCGGACCGCTCTCTCCCTGCGTGACCTTGCTCCGGGTGGGGTTTGCCGAGCCATCCCCGTCACCGGGNATGCTGGTGCGCTCTTACCGCACCGTTTCACCCTTNCCGGCGAGNCGAGCNNGCCGGCGGTCTGTTCTCTGTGGCACTTTCCTGCGAGTCACCTCGACTGGCGTGAGCCAGCACCCTGTCCTGCGGAGCCCCGACTTTCCTCAGCCCCGAAGGACNGCGGCCATCCAGTCGGCTCCCCGCCACCGGCTTCAGTGTGCCACGGNCAACGACGACCGCGACGGGCGNTCGGTGAGGTCAGNTNGNNGAGGTNTCTCGCAGGGCNCGCCACACGCCGATACCNGCTCCGACCACGCCGATGGTGGCNGCNANNAGCCCGTTGAANATCAGTCCGATCGGCGAAAGGCCGTCACCCTGTGCGAGGCGCACAATGCCGAAGATCACCTGCACGACGACAAAGGCGCTGAGCGTGGCTGNTGCCCCGTTTGCGAANGGNGCAGNGGTNGCTNGTCGTCCNGCAGCGGCACCNCCNGCGAGATAGGCGATCACGACCGCCGCCANCGCAACGAAGACCCAGTTGGATTGGTTGGTGCTGCCGCCGCTGTCGTCGTNGGCGAGCAGGCTGCTGNNCACGGCAGCGGGCGCCGCAATNACGAGACAGATGAGGGCACCGCGGCGGACGGCGGCAACGTTGAGGGCGCTCAGCACAGGAGCCCTAGAGTACCGCCGATGAGNGANGTCGAAGGAAGCCCGGCGATCGACGCANTNCGCGCCGGTCTCCGCCAGATCACTGCGGCGGTAACCCGGGCCGAGTACCTCGCCGAACAGGCCGATGTCGANGGNGAACCGGGTCTNGCCGGNGTGCTGCGGNGCATGGCGGAGCGNAACCGTGGNCTCGCCCAAGGGNTGTACGCCCTGCTNGCCGAGGAAACCGACACNGCCGACGCTCNCCCCGGCANCGACGATCTNTCCGGACGGCTTCCCATCGAGGCAGCGATGTACGAGTCGCTCGCCGACGAGATCCGAGGCCACGCTCGCCCCGACCTCGCNGCGTGGATGGACAANCTCGCTGCCGCGCAGCACGATCACCTCCGACAACTCGACGAGGCCCGTCACTGGGTCGAGGGAGAAGCATGAGTCTCGANGAACACGGCGGCTGGAGCGGNGTCCTCGGCCGTCTCACCGCCGGAGCCNACCTGAGCGCAGCCGAGTGCACCGCCGTCCTGAGCGAGATCCTCGCCGGCCATGCCACCGATGCGCAGAAGGCTGCCTTCATCGTCGGTCTNCGGCTCAAGGGTGAAACGGTNGAGGAGCTNACCGGGCTNCAACGAGCGATGATCGCGGCGGCCGAGCCGCTCAACGTGCCCGACACNACGATCGACATNGTCGGCGTCGGAGGCGCCCCGAGTCGNCGCACCCACGCACTCAANGTCTCGACCATGGCAGCGTTCGTCGCCGCCGGNGCGGGCGCNTCGGTGTGCAAGCACGGCAACCGGAAGGCTTCGTCNACNTCGGGAAGCTTCGACTTCCTCGAGGCGNTCGGTGTCGACATCGAGATCTCGCCCGAGCAACTCGAAGCCCAGGTTGNCGAANACGGNGTCGGTTTTGCGTTCGCCCGCACCTTTCATCCNGCGATGCGGCACGTGGGNCCTGTGCGCGCCGAGCTCGGTATCCCGACGGTGTTCAACATCCTCGGGCCGCTGTCGCATCCTGGGAAGCTCACCCGGCAAGTGATCGGTGCCTCCGATTGGACCCTCGCTCACCGCATGGCGGAAACGTTTCAGGCGACCGGCTCGGTGCGCACGCTGATCGTGCACGGTGAGGGTGGCCTCGACGAGCTCACCACCACCGGCCCCTCGCGAATCGTGTCGCTCGAGGCGGGCGAGATCACCGAGATCGAGGTCGACGCAACCGACTTCGGCCTCGCCCGAGTCACCGAGGACGATCTGGCCGGTGGCGACGCCCTCGCCAACGCCGAGATCAGCCGTCGCGTGTTCGCCGGTGAAGCGAGTCCCGCGCGAGACATCGTCGTCCTCAACGCCGGGGCCGGGTTGGTCGCCGCCGGTATTGCCGACGATTTGAGCGCCGGGGTCGAAGCTGCTGCGGCGGCGATCGACGACGGTCGCGTCGCAGCGAAGGTGTCGGCCCTTCAGGCGTGAGTCAGCGCTTGCGGGGCACGAAGCTCGGCAAACGAGGAAGTGGCTCGGCGAGGAGACCGTCGACCGCTTCGAGTTCGATGCGGTGTGCGTTCTCGTCGAGCCAACGCGCCACGGTGAGGAGTTCGTCGGCCTCTGACCGGCTCGGCGGTGGCAAGGGAGCGTCGAACACGCCAGTGGGGGACGACGGCGTGCGGAGATCGAGAAGCGAGGGCTGATCACCGACATCGCCGCATCCGGCGAGCCGGCCATCGTCGAGCTCTGCCCAGGCGGCACCAAACCGGAATCGGACCCGCCCGGCACGTCGCAACAGATCAAACCGGCGTTGGCGCCGGAGCGCACCGCTCAACGCGTCGGCGCGGTCGCGCACATCGGCGGCTTCTTCGAAGCGTTCTTCGCCAGCAAGCTCGGCGATGCGATCTCGCAGCGGAGCAAGAAGACGGTGAGGATTGCAGGTCAGACCGTCGACAAGATCGGCCACGATGCGGGCGTAGTCGTCCTCGCTGGTGTGGCCCGAGCACGGACATGCAGCAACCCCAATCTGAGCGGCAGTGCACACCGGCTTGGCGGTACGCGAGGTCGAGGTGGCGGTGCAACGACGAACCGGCGATGCCGTCTCGATCGCCTCGATCAGGCGCCGGGCGCGCCGTGCTGACGAGATCGGCCCGAGATAGAGCGCACCGTCGTCGGCAATCTTTCGCACGACCGAAAGTCGGGGGAAGCGCTCGTTGAGGGTGAGCTTCACGTACGGGTACGACGAACTGCGGGTGCCCTGAGCGTTGAAGCGGGGGAGGTGGCGGTGAATCAACCGGAGTTCGAGGACGGCCGCCTCGAGGCCGTTGCGGCAGACTTGGTGATCGATGCGGTGCGTTTCTCGCAACAGTTGCGCAACCTTGCGGCGCTCGTCGGTGGAGAAGTAGCTGCGAACTCGGCTGCGGAGGTTGGACGCCTTGCCGATGTAGAGGACGTCGCCACTGCGGTTCCGGAACAGATAGACGCCCGGCTTGCGGGGAAGACGATCAGTGAGACGCAGTTTGGATGCTTGTGGGTTGCCCGCCATCGTCGGCAGGGCCAAGAGGTCGTCGAGGCCGACGACGCCCATGGCCCCGGCACGCTCGATCAGGACATGGAGGAGATCGCCGGTGGCGAGTGCGTCATCGAGGGCCCGGTGGCTCGGAGTGTGGCTGAGCCGGAGCCGATCAGCAAGGGTGCCGAGTTTGCAGTTAGGGACCTCGTCGCGCAGGAGCCGCCGTGCGAGCGGGAGCGTGTCGACCGACCGGTTGGCGAGACGATCTCGGCCGTCGCGTTCGAGCGCGGCGTTGGTGAACGAGAGGTCGTAACGGATGTTGTGACCCACGAGGACGGTGTCGTCGCCGCCGACGAAGTCGAGGAACGAGGGCAGGATCGCCTCGATGCGCGGCGCTCGATAGACCATCTGCTCGGTGATGCCGGTCAGCACCGTGATCTCAGGTGGAATCGCTCGACCGGGATTCACGAGGGTCTGGTAGGTGCCCAGACAGTCGCCACCGCGCAGCTTCACGGCGCCGATCTCGGTGATGCCACCGTCGACCGCCTTGCCGCCGGTGGTCTCAATGTCGAACACGACGAACGTGACCTCGTGCAGGGGCGTGCCGAGATCGTCGAGAGTTCGTTGACGAGGTGCGGCGGGCGGAGCTTCAGGGGTGGCCTGGGGCCCCACGAACAGGTGTTCGGTCACAGGTGTGCGACTGTGCCCGAACGAACGTTCGGCGTCAAGTTTTCCACAGGCGTGTCACACCTCATCCGTAAGGTGCGAACCATGTCCAGCACGACACCCGTCCATCGCCGCCACCTTCACCTGGTGCCGGATCTCCCCGAAATCGAATCACTGTCGTTCGCCTCGCTCGAGCCGGCACTCACGATCGACTGCGACGCCTGCGAGATGCAGCACACCACCGAGTGCGACGACTGCCTTGTCAGCTATCTCGTCGGACACGAGGAGGGAGTGCCCGTCATGCTCGATCAGCATGAGAAGCACGCCGTCGATCTCCTCGCCGACGCCGGGCTGGTGCCGCCCTCCCGCTTCCAGGAGCGCACCGGTATCGCCTGAGCCCGTGCCACGATGGTCCGGTGCCGACTCCGACGATCGACGAGCTTCGCGCCCTCGGGTTCGCTGCAGGCCTGTGCGCGGTCGGTGCTGCATCGGCCGAGCCGTTCGACGAGGTGCGGTCCGAACTTGAACGCCGGCGCGACACCGGGCTTGCCGCCGACATGCAGTTCACGTTCCGCAATCCGGCCCGCTCCACCGACCCGGATCGCACCCTCCCGGGCGCAGCCTCACTGGTCGTCGGCGCCTACGACTATCAGCGCACGGCCCCACCGATGCCCGCTGACGTGCCGGTGGCTCGGGTGGCGGCCTACTCGTGGGAGGACCACTACGCCGTCCTGCGGGCGGCGCTGGAGCCCATCGCCGAAGCGCTGCGCGACGCCGGCCACCGTGCGACCGTCATCGCTGACCAGAACCATCTCGTCGATCGGGCCGCCGCGCACCGAGCCGGCATCGGCTGGTGGGGCAAGAGCAGCAACATTCTCGTACCGGGCATCGGCTCCCTGGTCGTGTTGGGCGCCGTGCTCACCGACGCATCGATCGAACCCGACCACGAGTCGACGGTCGCCGACGGCTGTCGCACCTGCACGGCATGCCTCGACGGATGCCCAACCGGGGCGATCATCGAACCGGGGGTGATCGACGCCCGCCGATGTCTGGCATGGCTCGTGCAGGCCGAAGGCATGTTCCCGGTCGAGTACCGCGAAGCACTCGGCGATCGCATCTATGGCTGCGACGACTGCCAGGACGTGTGTCCGCCCAACAAGATCCGCATGCGTCGACCCTCGCCTGCCGGTGCCGACGAGGCGTGGGTCGATGTCCTGAGCGTGCTCGATGCCGACGATGAGGAACTTCTGACCCGACTCGGGCGCTGGTACATCCCTCACCGCGACCCCGACTATCTGCGGCGCAATGCGCTTCTCGTGCTCGGCAATGTGGCCCGGCCAACCCCGACCGTCGTTGCCGTTGTCGAGCGTTACCTCCGGCACCCGACGGCGATGCTGCGGGCTCACGCCGTGTGGGTCGCCCGTCGGCTCGGCGTTGCGGTGCCCGACGATCTCGCCGCCGACGAGTCGCTCGAGGTCCGCAACGAGGTCGCACGGGCGTAAGGTCCGAACGTGGTTCGGCACCTGCTCGTCACCAACGACTTCCCTCCGAAGATCGGCGGCATCCAGAACTACCTCTGGGAGCTGTGGCGACGCCTGCCCGCCGACGACGTCATCGTGCACACCACCCCGCACGACGGAGCAGAGGCGTGGGATGCCGCCCAGGACTTCACCGTGGTCCGGAGCCGCGAACCCTGGCTGTTGCCACAGCCGATGCTCGTTCGTCGAGTCAATCAGCTCGCCGAGTCCTACGACGCCAAGGTCGTCATCATCGATCCGGCCGTTCCCGCCGGCTTGATCGGCCCCCACCTCGATCGGCCCTACGGCGTCGTTCTGCACGGTGCGGAGGTCACGATTCCCGGCCGAGTGCCCGGTACCCGTCGCTTGCTCAACCGTGTGCTCGCCGGTTCGGCCGGAGTGATCGCGGCCGGCGGCTATCCGGCTGCCGAGGGCGAGCGATCGCTCCGCACTCCGCTGCCGCCATGCACGATCGTGCCGCCCGGTGTCAACGTCGAACGCTTCCGGCCTCAAACCGCCGCCGAGAAGACCGCCACCCGGGCTCGCCTCCGTCTCCCTGCCGACGGCCCGCTCGTCACGTCGGTTTCTCGCCTTGTGCCCCGCAAAGGCATGGACACGCTCATCCGGGCGAGTGTCGAATTGCGGGTCGATCACCCCGACCTGACCGTCGCCATCGCCGGCAAGGGGCGTGACACCGGCCGTCTTCAGAAACTGATCGACCAACTCGGCGCACCGGTCACCTTGCTCGGCCGCATCAGCGACGACGATCTCGTCGACCTCTACGCCGCCAGCGACGTCTTCTCGATGCTGTGCCGCACTCGATGGGGCGGCCTCGAACAGGAGGGCTTCGGCATCGTCTTCCTCGAAGCGGCGGCATCAGGTGTTCCCCAGGTCGCCGGGCGCAGCGGTGGCGCCCACGAGGCTGTCGAGCACGACGAGACGGGGTTCGTGGTCGACGACCCTGATGATCCAACCGCTGCCGCCGAGGCGATCGGGTCGCTGCTCGCCGATCCCGAGCGTCGCGCTGCGATGGCCGACGCAGGTCGCCGCCGCGCCGAGGCCGAGTTCAGCTACGAGAAACTCGCCGAGCGACTCGGCCGCGCGATCGATGCGATGGTGATCCCATGACCTTCCCCGAGCCCGGCACCCGTTTCTGCCAACTGAGCTGGGCCGGCACGATCGCCTTCGTGATCATCGCCGGCGCAGCCGCCGCGAGTCCGTCGACCTTCGAACTCGCTGCAGTCGCTGTCTCCCTCACCCTGTTCTTCGCTGGCATCGTCACGATGCTGTGGGCGTTCTTCATCGCCGTGAACCGCAGCCGAGTCGACGCCATCGGCGTCGGAGGTTTGTATTTCGGAGCCGGCAGCACCCCCAGGGTGGTGCGTTGGCACCTCCTTGGCGCCACGACGATGCAACTTGTTGCGGGCATCGTCACCGCATCGATCCGCCCGTTCACCCCGCTCGCGTTCGGCACCCTCGTGTGGATCTTCGGCATCGGCATGATGGGTCTCTGGACGGCGCGCTACGGCGAGTTCGAACCCACCGACGAACCGGTCGACAACGGCGACGACACCGAACCCGATACCCCCGACTCCCTCGACGAAGGTGACGGCGCCGACGAGGCGTAGTTGTTATCGTTTCGGCTACCCGATCGAAGGTACCGACATGGTTGATCAGACCACCGAACGCACGATCATCGCCGCCGCGCCCGATGCCTGTTACGCAGCGGCGATCGACTTCGAGCGCTACCCCGAATGGGCCAGCGACGTGAAGATGGCCCGCATCCTCAGTCGCGACGACGACGGCCGTGCCGTGGACGTCGAATTCCGAGCTGCAGCGATGGGCCGGTCCACCACCTACACGCTGCGCTACTTCTATGGCGCGAACCCCCGACGCCTCGCCTGGCGGCTCCAGAAGGGCGATATCACCCGTCGTCTCGATGGTGAGTACGAGTTCTTGCCGGTGGCCTCAGATCCGGCGTCGTGTGAGGTCGTGTACCACCTCGCCGTCGATTTGGCGGTGCCGGTGCCTGGCTTTGTGAAGCGCCGAGCCGAGGCCCGGATCGTGCGCACCGCGGTGAGTGACTTCACCCGCCACGTGGAGTCGATCGGCTGATCGCCACCGGGGCCGCGGGCGAAAGAAACGGCACTCCTTCTGGTGAAACTGTCAAGCGTCGGGTCGTCGGCTGACTAGCCTTCCCGTATGGAATTCCGTCGAATCACCGGGCTCCCCCCGTACGTCTTCACCATCATCGATTCGTTGAAGGTGGAAGCACGTCGCGCCGGCGAGGACGTGATTGATCTCGGGTTCGGCAACCCGGATCTTCCGTCCCCTGAGATCGCCGTTGAGAAGCTGGTCGAGGCTGCCCAGAACCCGAGAAACCACCGCTACTCGGCAAGCCGTGGTCTTCCCAAGCTCCGAGAGGCGTTCGCCGATCTGTACAAGCATCGCTTTGGCGTCGCTCTCGATCCTGACACCGAGGTGATCAACACGATCGGTGCCAAGGAAGGGCTCTCGCACCTGATGTGGGTGTTGTGCCAATCGGGTGACTCGGTGCTCGTGCCCGCACCGTCATATCCGATCCACATCTTCGCCCCGATTTTCGCCGGAGCGAATATCCGAGAGATGCCGCTCACATCGAACCAGGACGAGTTCTTTGAAACGATGACGGAGCGGTTCACCTATTCGTGGCCTCGGCCCCGGGCGATCCTGCTTTCTTTTCCGCACAACCCCACGACGATGTGCGTCGATGCCGAGTTCATGCAGCGCGTCGTCGACTTCGCTCGTGAGCAGGAGGTCGCGGTCGTGCACGATCTTGCCTACGCCGACCTCGGCTTTGACGGCTACTCGCCGCCCTCGATCCTGCAGGCCGAAGGAGCCAAAGAGGTCGCTGTTGAGCTGTACTCGATGACCAAGTCCTTCTCGATGGCCGGATGGCGTGTCGCCTTCATGGCGGGTAACTCGGAGATCGTCGCTGCGCTGGCGAAGATGAAGTCGTACCTCGACTACGGCACCTTCCAGCCGATCCAGATCGCGGCGACCGTCACGATGAACGAGATGCCGGACTACCCGGCTGAGGCGTGTGCGATCTACGAATCTCGGCGCAACGCCCTCTGTGACGGCTTGGCTCGTATCGGCTGGGACGTCGAGCCCCCCAAAGGCACGATGTTCACGTGGGCGCCGATCCCGCCCGAATACAGCGACATGGGCTCCGTCGAGTTCGCTTCGATGTTGGTGAAGGAAGCCAACGTTGCGCTCTCCCCGGGCGTCGGTTTCGGTCCCGGTGGCGAGGGCAACGTCCGCTTCGCGTTGATCGAGAACGAGCAGCGCATCGGTCAGGCGGTACGCAATCTGCGCGGGGCGCTGAACCGCCTCGACGCCTAGCCCTCGAGCTCCCAGTCTCGGCTGCGCTCGACCGCTCGCTGCCAGCGGGCGTAGTCGGCATCTGGGCGCCCCCGGTCGGTGGTCGGGGTGAACTCGCCATCGGCCGCCCAGTTCTCGGTGACATCGGCAGGGGAGTCCCACACGCCCTCGGCAAGGCCGGCCAGGTAGGCCGAACCGAGCGCGGTCGTCTCGGCGACCTTCGACCGGATGACAGGCACGCCGAGCTGGTCGGCCTGGAACTGCAGCAGGAAATCCATGACCGATGCGCCACCGTCGACGCGAAGATCGCGCACGCCGGTACCACTGGCTTTCGCCATGGCGTCGACGACATCGCGGGTTTGGTAGGCCATTGCCTCGACCGTGGCCCGAACGAGTTCGGCCCGGCCAGTGCCTCGGGTGATGCCCACGATCGTGCCGCGAGCCCGAGCATCCCAGTAGGGCGAGCCGAGGCCGGCGAGTGCTGGGACGAAGACCACGCCGCCGGTGTCATCGATGGATTCGGCCAGCGGACCGGTCTCTGCGGCGTCGTCGATGATCTGGAGGCCGTCGCGCAGCCACTGGATCGCGGCACCGGTGACGAAGATGGCGCCCTCGTAGGCGTAGGTGGTCTTCCAGTCGCCGCCACTATCGAGGGTCCAGGCGACGGTGGTGAGCAGTCCCTCGACTGGGGCGGGACAGGTCTCACCGACGTTCATGAGCACGAAGGAGCCGGTGCCGTAGGTGTTCTTCGCTTGACCAGGCGCAAAGCAGGCCTGGCCGAAGAGCGCAGCCTGCTGGTCGCCGGCAATGCCACTCACGGGGACACCGCTCGGGATCGGGAGGTTGGCGGTGGTGACCCCAAACCGGCCCGACGACGGCCGGACCTCGGGCAGGGCGGACATCGGCACGTTGAACAGGGAGCACATCTCGTCGCTCCACCGCATGTTCTGGATGTCGAACAAGAGGGTGCGGCTGGCGTTGGTGGTGTCGGTGATGTGCACCCCGCCCGTGAGCTTCCAGACCAGCCATGAGTCGATGGTGCCGAACGCCAAGTGTTCGTCACTCTCGACGTTGCCCTCGGTGAGCAGCCACTCGAACTTCGAGCCCGAAAAGTAGGGATCGAGAACGAGGCCGGTGGTGCTGCGGACCAGATCGAGGTGGCCATCGGACTCGAGTTGTTCACAGCGGGCGGCGGTTCGGCGGTCCTGCCAGACGATCGCCTTATGGCGCGGCACGCCGGTTCGCTTGTCCCACAACACGACGGTCTCGCGCTGATCGGTGATGCCGATCGCAGCGATGGGCTGATCGAGTGAGGCCGTCAGCTCGGCGAGCGTGCCGAGGACCGCCTGCCAGATCTCCTCAGCGTCGTGCTCGACCCAACCCGGTTGGGGGAAGTACTGGGTGAATTCCCGATAGGCGAAACCGACCGGCGAGCCGGACTCGTCGACGGCGAACGAGCGCACGCCGGTGGTACCGGCGTCGATGCTGATCACGATTCCCATGGGCGGCGACGATAGCGTCAGAGGGGTGACCTCCCCCGATATCGAAACGATCGGCGTGCTGACCAGTGGCGGCGACTGCCCGGGCCTCAACGCCGTCATCCGTGGCGTCGTCCGCAAGGCGGAGCGCGAGTTCGGCTGGCGCACGCTCGGTTTCCACGACGGGTATCTGGGGCTGATCGAGGAGTCGTTCGAGGAACTCACGATCGAGGGCTGTCGGGGCATTCTCCCGCGAGGGGGCACCGTCATCGGCACGAGTCGCTACACCCCGTTCATGTTCGACGACGGCATCGAGCGGGTACGGGCCACGCTGGATCGTCATTGCGTCGGCGGGCTCGTGGTGATCGGTGGCGAGGGCAGCCTCTCGTGCGCCAACGAGCTTGCCGAGATGGGGATGCCGATCGTCGGCGTGCCCAAGACGATCGACAACGACATCGGTCTCACCGAGCGCACCTTCGGCTTCGACACCGCCGTGCAGATCGCCACCGACGCGATCGACCGGCTGCACACCACGGCGGAGTCCCATAACCGGGTCATGGTGGTGGAAGTGATGGGCCGTCATGTCGGCCAT
>PABW01000068.1 GCA_002699625.1 Acidimicrobiaceae bacterium | reverse complement strand
GAGATCGGCCTCCACCATCGCCATGGCGAGCATGGAACTCGTGGTGGTCTTGCCGTGTGTACCGGCGACGACGATCGAGCGACGCTCGGCCGAGATCGCCGGGAGGATATCGCTGCGGCGCAGCAGCGGGATCTGGAGCTCGTTCGCCGCGCAAACCTCGGGGTTGTGCTCGGGGATCGCCGTGCTGATCGCGACGAGATCGGCGGCGCCGACGTTGGCGGCGTCGTGACCGACGTGGATCTCCATGCCGGCGACCCGCAGTCGTTCGACGACCGGACCATCCTTCAGATCGCTGCCGGTGACGGTGTGCCCCATGCGGTGGAGCACGTCGGCGATCGCGCCCATGCCCGCCCCGCCGGCGCCGACAAGATGGATATGGCGGGCTTCGCTGAGATCCGGGGTCATCGTCGTGTTCCCTCCGGGGAAACGGCGTCGGGGTGAGGTCGCGACGCATGCTGCTCGAGAAGATCGACAACAGCTACCGCCGCGTCGGGACGGGCCACCGACGAGGCGGCCGCCGCCATCGATGCCAGTCGATCGGGGTCGTCCACCAAGCGGTCGACCTCTGCGGCGAACCGGTCGGCGTCGAGTTCACCATCGACGACAAGCACCGCAGCACCTGCGTCGACGAGTGCGCAGGCGTTGGCGGTCTGATGATCGCCGGGTGCGCCCGGCAAGGGGACGAGCACGCTGGGAAGACCGGCGACGGCCACTTCGGCGACCGACGACGCCCCGGCTCGACAGACGACGAAATCAGCAGCGGCGTAGACCGTGGGCATGTCGTCTTCGTACTCGATCAGTTGGTGTGTGAAGGCTGCGTCCGCCGGCAGATCGAGGCGCTCGGCGATGGCGGCATGATCTCGAGTCCCGGAGACGTGTCGGATCGTCATCGCAACTCGATCACACCACCGGGGAGCGGCGTCTGCCGCGGCGTGATTGATCCGCCGGGCGCCCAGCGACCCTCCGAAGATCGCGAAGAAGAGATGGTCGTCCGGCACGCCGAGAGCCCGGCGAGCACTCGCCCGGCGGTCGGGATCAGGGGTGGCAAGTGCCCGCACCTCGGGGCGGACCGGGTTGCCAGTCCAGATTGCGTTCGGCAGGTCGACGCCCTCGAAGGACACGGCACAGGCCTTCGCAAACCGCCCGGCCAACCGGTTAGCAGCGCCCGGCACGGCGTTCTGCTCGGCGATGACGATGGGCACCCGCCACAGCACCGCCCCGATCACACACGGAACCGAGGCGTAACCACCGAGGCCGACAACGACAGCTGGTCGGAGACGACGTACCAGTCGGATACCGGCGACGATGGCGGCAAGCAGAGCGAAGACCGAGCGGACGTTCTCCAGGGTCAGGCGGCGCTGGATCCCTCGCCCCGGCAAGACGGTCAGCGGGAAGCCGGCCTCGGGAACGAGGCGGGTCTCGATACCGCGGGCCGAGCCGACATAGTGCACCTGCTCCGGCGACACGCCGCGGGCGACGAGTTCGGAGGCGATCGCCAGACCGGGAACGACGTGGCCCGCCGTACCGCCGCCGGCGATGATCGCATAGGCCTTTGTCATCTCAGTGCCCTTGACGGGCGACGTTCATCAGCACGCCCATCGCGCCGAGGGTCACCACCATCGAAGAGCCGCCAAACGACAGGAACGGCAGGGTCACACCCATGATCGGGAGGACCGCCATGACCGCACCCATGTTGAGCAGCGCCTGCACGACAACCCAGGTCGTGATGCCGACGGCGAGAAGCATGCCAAAGCGATCAGGCGCCCGCAGCGCTGCCATGATCCCGGCGACACCGATCACGACGAAGCCGCAGATCACCGAGGCGGCACCGAGCATGCCCAGTTCCTCGGCGACGATCGCAAAGATGAAGTCGGTGTGGGCGAACGGAAGAAAGCCCCACTTCGCGTAGCTGGCGCCGAGGCCGACCCCACTCCATCCGCCCTTGGTGATGGCGTGAAGCGACTGCAGTGGTTGGTAGCCGACACCGGCCGGATCCGCCCACGGGTCAAGAAAGGCGAGGAAACGGTCGCGGCGCCATGGCGTAGCCAGCACCATTGCGGCGGCGAACCCGCCGCCGGCGACACCCGTACCGACGAGATGGCCGAGGGGTGCTCCGGCGAGGAACAGCATGGCAACGACCGTGATGCCGATCACGAGCACGGCGCCGAGATGCGGCTGGAACATCAGGAGCACAGCGAAGATGGCCGTCACAAACAGGATCGGCCGCACCGTGATCTTCGTGTGCGCAATCGGCCGACCCGGCCGACCCAGCAGATCGGCAGCGAAGAGCACGATCGCGAACTTGAGCAGCTCCGACGGCTGCATGGTGAACGGCCCCACACCGAGCCAACGGGTCGCACCGTTGGCCGAGAGGCCGACCCCCGGAATGAGTACGACGACGAGCAGCACGCCGCACCCGACGATCGACGGGGCGGCGAGGATGCGCCACCGGTGGTAGTCCACCCGCATGGTGCCGAGCATCACGATCGCCCCGATCGCAGCCCACATCAGCTGGCGCTGGAACAAACTCCAGGCGCTCTCGGTCTCGGCGATGCTGGACACCGCACTGGCCGACAACACCATGACGGCACCGAGCGCAGTGAGGATCGACGTGGCGCCGAACAGGGCGAGAAAGACCGTGGTGCGGTGACCGACTGGGCGGCGGGGACCACGTCCGTCCGGAGTCGACCGGGCCGTTGGGTGCCGCCGACGCGCCGCACCCTGCTGGACCTTCCTGCTGCGAGGCTGGGTAGCGGTCATCGGGCCGCCTCCGCAGTGACCGCCCGAGCGAAATCGTCGCCTCGTTCGCCATAGTTGCGGTACCAGTCGAACGAGGCGCAGCCGGGCGACAACAGGACAGGAACGCTGGATGCGGAGAGTCGACGGGCGGCGGAAACCGCGCATCCCATGTCGCTGGCGATGACGACCGGGGTGTCCGGAGCGAAGGCCCGCTCGATCTCGTCGGCCGAGTCACCGATCGCGACGACGGCCACGACATGGTCTGACGCCGACGCCATCGGTGTCAGATCGATGCCCTTGTTCCGGCCGCCGGCGATCAAGACGACACGGTCGAACCCGCGGAGCGCCGACAGCGTTGCATGAGGGGTCGTGGCCTTGGAGTCGTCGTAGTAGGTCTGTCCGTCGAGTTCGCCGACCGGGGTGACGCGGTGCGCCAGCGGCGCAAAGGTGCTCGCCGCCCGGGCGACCGCCTCGGGCGACACGCCCAGCGGGGCAAGCGAGGCAGCGACCGCCAGTGTGTTCTCGATGTCGTGGGGCAACGCCCGCCACAGCTCACCGGTGACGGCGAACGGACCGTCGGGGCCGGCGAGAACGTCGCCGTCGAGGTACCAGTCGCCGCCCGATCCGAACGTGACCGCTGCTACATCGGCCGGGACATTGCGCATCACCACGGGATCAGCAGCATTGGCGATGACGGTGCCGCCTCCGGCGAGCGAGAAGAGATGCGCCTTGGCTGCCTCATAGCTTTCGAGGCTGCGGTGCACGTCGAGATGATCGGGCGCGAAGTTCAGCCAGGTGGCGACGGTCGGGCGGAACCGACTCGCGCGTGCAAGTCGAAACGACGACGCCTCGACGACGAAGACGTCGGTGTTGGGAACGTCGATCGCCGCGACAAGCGGAATGTCGGTGTTCCCGGCGGCGACGGCGACACGACCATCGGCTGCGAGCGCGGCGACGGCGAGCTCGACCGTGGTCGTCTTGCCGTTGGTGCCGGTGACAGCGACGATCGGCCGATCGTCCCAGACCGCCGCGAGATCAAACTCGGACACGACCGCCACACCGGCAGCGTCGGCGATGGCGAACGCCTCGTGCTGCTCCGGGAGACCAGGGGTCGGGACGACGAATGCTGCAGCGGCCACAAGATCGGTGAGTTCGTCGCTCGAACCGAGTGTGATGCCGAGTGCATCCGCATCGGCACGCAGCTCGTCGAACGGGTTGTCGTCGACGGCCACGACGGTGTGACCGCGGCGGGCGAGGGCACCGGCGACGGCTCGGTTCGCCACGCCCATGCCGGCGAGGAGCGCCGACGTCGGCGAGGCGAGAACCTCGTCGAGGGGCGGAGCCGCCATCAGGCGGTGATCCCAAGGTTGATCGCGTCGGCATAGAACAGGCCGAGGCCAACGCCAGTGCACAGGCCTGACATGATCCAGAGCCGCACGATCACGGTGGTCTCGGGCCAGCCTGAGAGTTCGAAATGGTGATGGATCGGCGCCATCCGCAAGAGCCGTTTCCCGTCGAAACGACGGAACACCACGATCTGCAAGATCACCGAGACGGTCTCCATCACGAAGAGACCACCGATGATCGGCAACAGGAGATGAGTACTGGTCGTGAGGGCGAGCGCGGCGAGGCCACTTCCGATCGCGAGCGACCCTGTGTCACCCATGAAAATCTGGGCGGGCGCAGCGTTCCACCACAGAAAGCCGATGATGCCGCCGACCATCGCAGCAGCCACGACAGCGAGGTCGAGGGCGTGGGGATTGTCGTAGAAGTCGGCGTGCCGGAATTGCCAGAACCCGATGACGGTGAAGGCGGCAAAGCCGAACGCCCCTGCGCCCGCCGCAAGCCCGTCGAGCCCATCGGTGAGATTGACGGCGTTGGTGGTGGCCGTGATCAAGAGCAACGCCCACACCATCCAGCCGATGCGCCCGAGATCCCAGCCAGGGTTGTCGAAGCGGGTGAACGACAGCGTCGTCGGTACGTTCGTGTACTGGGTCACGAGAAAGGCGAACCCGACACCGACGACCAACAGGCCGAGCATCTTCGCCCGCTTGTTGAGGCCGAGGTTGCGAGCGGCCACGACCTTGATCCAGTCGTCGACCAACCCCACCGCACCGCCACCGATGATCGCAAGCATCACGAAGATGCCGGTGCGCGTATAGATGGCACCCACGAGGTCAGAGACGACGTAGCCGACCGTCGCACCCGCAACGATCGCAAGACCACCCATTGTGGGGGTGCCGGCCTTCAGGTGATGGCCTTCCGGGCCGTCGTCGCGGATGGGCTGACCGATCCGATGGGTGGTCAGCCAGTTGATCAATGCCTTGGTGCCGAACAGGGAGATCAGCATTGCGAGGGCCCCGGCGAAGAGCAAGCGGGTCATGCCTCGAAACCTCCGAGTCGTCGGAGTTCCTCGTGGGCAACGACGCGATCGTCGAATTCGAGGACCTCGTCGCCGATCGTCTGGGTTGTCTCGTGGCCCTTTCCGGCGATCAGCACAACGTCACCTTCGCGGGCGCCGGCGATCGCGTGGCGGATGGCGCGACGACGGTCGACTTCGACGAGCTCCGGGGATGCATCCATTCCCGAAACAATCGCAGCGATGATGGCCTCTGAGGCTTCACCTCGAGGATTGTCGCTCGTGACGACGACCCGGTCGGCGAGTCGGCGGGCGATCTCGCCCATCTGGGGCCGCTTACCCTGATCTCGGTCGCCACCGGCGCCGAAGACGACGATGAGCGTCCGCTCGGTGATCTCCCGGGCCGCAGCGAGCACGGCCTCCAGCCCGTCCGGGGTGTGGGCGTAGTCAACCACGACGGTGAACGCTTGGCCGGCGTGCACGGTCTCGAAACGGCCGGGGACGCCCCGCACTCGTCCAAGGGCGGCAGCGACGTCGTCGTCGTCGTACCCGAGGGCAGCGACGGCTTCGGCAGCCAGCGCGGCATTGGTGACGTTGAAGGGACCGGCCAACGGGAGTGACACATCGTGGCCCCGCCACCGGAAACGACTGCCAGTCGGACCATTGGAGGCGGCCTCGCGTGCGGTCGTGTCGACGGGGATGATCGGGATTCCGGCGGTTCCTGTGATCCGCTCGCCCGCCTCCGTATCGGTCGAAACGATGCCGAGATCGGTGAGTTCCGGCGTGAAGAGACGCGCCTTCGCTGCCTCGTAGCTCTGGAGATCACCGTGGAAATCGAGATGGTCGACGCCGAGGTTGGTGAAGACCCCGACGGCGAAGCGAGTGCCGTCAACCCGATGCAGGTCGAGTGCGTGGCTCGAGACCTCCATCGCCACGGCGGCGTCACCCTGCTGGTGGGCCTTGGCCAGGGTCCGCTGCAGTTCTGGCGCCTCCGGGGTGGTTCGCACACCGGTGAGCGTGCCGATCTCGGTTGCGGAGGCGCCGAGTTGTTCGAGCAGATCACCGATCAGCCGAACGGTCGTGGTCTTGCCGTTGGTCCCGGTGACGCCGATGACCGGGATGTGCGACGACGGGTCGCCGTGGACGGCGGCGGCCGCAGGACCCATTGCCTCACGGACGCTCGGCACGACAAGTTGCGGTACTCGCACGTCGAGGCGACGTTCGACGAGCACGGCGACCGCACCGGCCTCGATCGCCGCCGGCGCGTGGTCATGGCCGTCGGTTGTCTGGCCGGGAACACAGGCGAAGAGGTGACCCGGCCCGGCGCGCCTCGAGTCGTGCTCGACGTCGACGATGTCGGCGATCGATCGGTCGACCTCGACCACCGCGGGCAGTGAGGCACAGAGATCGTCGAATCGCATGTCAGCCGTCCTGGGACTCCGGAGCGAGCGTCGTCGTGGTGGTCGTAACGGCGGTCTCGGCACGCACAGCAGTCGTGGTCACGCCCGAGGTGACCTGGGGGATCTGGAGTTGACGGGCGGTGTAGGCGGCGATCTCGGCGAACGCCGGGGCGGCGACCTGATTGCCGAACTTTGCGCCCTTCGGGTTGTCGATCATGACGTACACGGAGAACTGGGGTCCCTGGTCGTTGCTGATGATGCCCGCGAATCCGGAAGTGTAGTGATGGGCCCGCCCGTCGGGGTCGTCTTCGCCACACTCGTAGGCGACACCACCTTCACAGGGCTGCCAAGCCGTAGAGGTCTTCCCCGAGACCGTGTAGCCCCGCACGGCAGCGTTGGGGCCCGTGCCGTTCTCGTGCTCGACAACGCCTTGCATCATGTCCATGAGGAGGTCGGACGTCTGCTCACTGATCACCCGTTCACTCGCCTTGGTCCCGAGCTCGGCACTGGTCAGCGACAGCGGGAGCCGAGCGCCCCCGTTGGCTACCGCGTTGAACGACTCGATGACCTGGGCGGCGGTTACCGAGACGCCCTGGCCGTAGCTGGCGGTGGGCAACGCGACCGTCGAGAGGAAGGGTTCGAAAATGCCGGCGCTCTCTCCTGGGAAGTCGACGCCGCTCACCGACCCGAAGCCGAAGCCGTGCATGAGATCCCAGACGGCATCGGGGCCGGCGACTTCGGCAAGTGTGGACGAGCCGACGTTGGACGAGCGGATCAGGATCTCGGATGTCGTGTACACACGGTCTTCGTAGCGACCTGTATCCCTCACGTTGAACACTCGGCCGTCGTCGACCGGGTACGGCTTCTCCACCGGAACGTCGATGCGGGTGTAGGGATCGACGGCTCCGGACTCGAGCGCGGCGGCGACCGACACGATCTTCATCGTCGAGCCGGGCTCGAAGGTGTGTGTGAACGGGAGGTTGTTCGAGGTGCATCGAGCGAGACCGGTCTCCTCGTCGACGACCGCACTGACCGCTGCGAGCACCGAACCGTCGTCGATGCGGGTGATGATCGCCATGCCGAGATCGGCGTCGAACTGTGCGACGGTGGCCTCGATCAACTCCTGTGCTTTGAACTGAATATCGCGGTCGAGGGTGGTGGCCACATCCTCGCCGGGGACCGCNGGCTCNAGGACCTGTTGTCCNCCGACGATNGTGGCGCTCCGATCGGCGCTGACNTCGANNGCACGAGTGCCGGGTGTTCCGGTGAGGGTTTNATCGTNGATCTTCTCCAGACCCGAGATGCCGAGATGATCGATGTCGACNCGTCCCATGAGCGAGAGGCCCGTGCAGTCGCCGTTGGGATGCTCGCGNCGCGGCTCCTCGTAGCTCCANACGCCNGGAAGNCCCAAGGCCATCACNGCATCNCCGATCTCCGGATCGANCTGACGNTCGAGNTACACGAAGCGGCTGTCNCTCGTGAGCCGACGCGCCATGACCTCGGGNTCGGTGTCGAGNAAGGANGCGAGTTGGCCAACGACATACGGCNCCTGCTCCGTGCTGATCAGCCGNGGGTCNGCGACGATCGTCGGGGCAGGNCGNGAGTAGGCCAACGGTCGNCCGAGGCGGTCGACGATCGANCCGCGTTGAGCGGGCAAGTCCTCNGTGCGCAGNGTGCGACTGATCGGNTCGGCGAGCGCCTGGTCCGGGGTCAACTGGAGNTCGGCAAGGCGGTACCCGAACCCGCCGATCACGATGANGAAGACNGCGCAGAGGGTGCGGAGTCGATTCGGGCACACCGTGGGACGGGCCGAGGTGGTCGAGCGGCTACGGCCCGGTCGGCGACCCGCNGGACTCACCCCNCCGCCTCCGNGAACGGGTCGCCTGACATCGGCGGGGCCAGTGNGCCCGGAGCGACCGGCGAGAGGATCACGACCTCGGGGGCCAGTACTAGCCCAGCATCGATCGCCCACTGCTCGAGGCCTTCCGGCGAGTCGACACGAGCCAGATCGGCAGTGACGACGGCGAGTTCAGCCTGCACGGCGGCATTGGCGGCACGCTGGGCATCGATCTGGGCCTGGGTCTGGACGAGAACGGCGTGAAGGGCGGCGACGACGAACAAGACGACGAAGAGGGTGACGGCCACCGAGGTGCCGACCATGCCGACGACCCGGATCCGATGATCCGGGCGGACGACACGAAGGTTCGCCTGCCGTGGCTGCGCCGGGCGGGCGGGCCGGACCGCAGGGCGGCGGAGGGGCTGGGTGGCGACCATCAGGCGACCGCCCCGAGCTTCTCGACGGCGCGGAAGCGGGCTGCTTCCGCACGAGGGTTACGCTCGACCTCGGCGTCACTCGGACGTCGAGCACCGCGCCACAGCAACGACACTGACGCCTCGTGACCGGGTGGCGGAGGGAGATCGGGTCGCGGCCGCGGCGCTTCACCGGCGGCGTCGCGGAAGACGTGCTTGACGATGCGGTCCTCGCCAGAGTGATAGCTCAACACGGCGCAACGGCCCTCTGGGGCGAGTAGATCCAGGGCCTGAGTGAGCGCACCTTCGAGCATCGCGAGTTCATCGTTGATTTCGATGCGGATCGCCTGGAAGGTCTTGCGGGCCGGATGGCCGGCGTGGCGGCGAGCTGCGGCGGGAACGGCATCGCGCACGATCTCGGCCAGCTCACCTGTCGTGGAGATCGGGCGCGCGGCGACGATCGCGCGGGCGATGCGACGGGCGTGGCGCTCGTCGCCGTTGCGCTGCAGGATTCCTGCAAGGGTTCGTTCGTCGCTGGTGTTGACGAGATCGGCGGCGGTGCGACCCTGGCTGCGATCCATCCGCATGTCGAGCGGCCCGTCGTTGCGGAAGCTGAACCCTCGGTCGGCGAGATCCAGCTGCGGCGAACTCACGCCAAGATCGAACAATGCGCCCGACACCCGTTCGGCGCCGAGCGACTGCACCGCCGCAGCGAGACCGTCGAAGCGGGTGTGGCGAACCGCGAACCGGTCGCCGTGCGCTGCGAGTCGAGCCCCGGCGGCGGCCAGGGCCATCTCGTCGCGATCAAGACCGAGGATCGAGATACCGTCGTTTGCCGCCAACAACGCGGCGGCGTGGCCGGCCCCGCCGAGCGTGGCGTCGACGACGATGCCGTCCGGCACATCGGAGAGAACCTCGACGATCTCGTCGAGCATGACCGACACGTGGGCGAATCCGGTCGCATCGCCGTGCGCTCCGCTTTCTGCCGTTGGGGTGTCGTGTTCGGCCATTGCAGCGACCCACCTTTGGTGCCGGTGACCTCGGCCGTCTGCAGTCTCCCGATCGGCGGCGCACGCCGGGATGTCTCCCCGGTCGTCCTAATGGCAAGCGGGCGGAGTACGGGTCTTCCATTTGCTGATCGGAAGACTGCAGATGGTCGAGATCGCTGGGGTTGTGGGTCGGGTCCTTTCGTGTCGTCGTCGTGGATGTGGGGGAAGATCAGATGCCGGCGTCGGGCCTCAGCCGAGGCCGTGACCTCGTTCGATCGCCGAGGTCAGCGACTCGGCACCAGCGGTACCGAGTTGGTTCCAACGCTCCGGTGACCAGATCTCGATGCGCCGAAGCGCTCCGGTCACGATCACGTTGCGGTCGAGCCCGCCGAGTTCCCGCAGATGCGGAAGCAGTCGAACCCGCCCCTGCGAGTCGGGCGTGACCTCGTCGGCCTGGGAAGCGAAGTGTCGGAGTGCGTTCACGTCGACCCCGCCGGCAGCAACCTGCGACTCCAGACGATCCGCCATCCGGTCGAATTCCTCGGCCGGAAGGATCGCCAGGCAGTGGTCGAGCGGCGTGATGAACGCCCCCTCCGCCAGCTTCGGGCGGAAGGCCGAGGGAAGGATGAGTCGACCCTTCTCGTCGAGCGTGTGCTCGAAGTTGCCCACGAATCGGGCCATTGGCGTTCCCCCTCTCGGTGTGTGAATCGGCTGCGTCCTGGTGCGTCGGGTGACGCTCGGACTCGGGGTCTCCCATGGGCTCCTGGTCGCCCCTGGAATCCCCCTTGTCCTCCATAGCGCTCCACAGTACTCCCCTTCCCTCCATCTCGCAAGCCTTTCCTCCACGAAATACCGGCCCGAACGCCTGTTCGTGCCGCAAAGGGAGTGCTCAGCCCCGTTTTCGGGCGCGACGCGCCGCCCTCCGCTCCCCCGGCGACAACCGAGCCCGGCGTCGCTCGAGCTCAGCCCAGTGCGGGAATCAGCGCAGCAAGCACGTCGGCGCCGTGGATCTCCCCGACAGCGTCGGCGAGGGCGGCATCGGGTCCCTCGTGACCGACAAGACCGTCGACGGCGTCGTCGGGTGACCAACGGCGATGGGCCATCGTCTGCAGCCGAATCCAGTCGCGGGTCCGGCGCTGGCTGATACCGACCCACTTCCGTCCATCACGGTCGAGGACCTCGCCCGGACCGATGCCAGCGAAGCAAACGAGCGCCGACCACGGCCGGGACTCGACCCCACCCTGGTGAACACGGAAGCCATCACCGAGACCGACGACCTCAAGCGCTGAGCGCCACGCCTCGCCGACCGGCACAGCGGCTCGGGCGACGTCGTCGTCCCACCACGGGTCACCGGCGGGAAGCCACACGTCGACCCACCCCTGGGCACCAGGAGCGAGCCACACCGAACCTCCCCCGCTCC